>JANPMA010000306.1:0-14010 GCA_031422595.1 Novosphingobium sp.
TCCCCAACGGGGAGGGGAGAGGAGGACACCCTGCCAATACCGCTCCATCAGATCAGCACCATCTGGTCGCGGTGGACCACCGCGCTGCGCGGGGCATAGCCCAGGATCGCAGCGTGCTCAGCGTTCTTGCGGCCCAAGAGCTTGGCGCAATCGGCGGCGTCGTATTCGGCCAGGCCATGCGCCAGGACCGTGCCCTGCTCGTCCTGCACCGCCACCGCGTCGCCGCGCTGAAACTGGCCCTCGACACGCAGGATCCCGGCGGCCAGCAGGCTCGATCCGCGCCCTAGCGCGCGTGCCGCGCCGGCATCGACCACCAGCCCACCTTTCAGCCTGAGGCGTCCCCCCAGCCAGGCCTTGCGCGCGGCATCCTTGCGCTTGGGCAGGAACAGCGTCCCGATCCCTTGGCTCGTCGCCCGCGCGATCGGTGCGTCGGCCAGCCCGCTGGCAATCGCCAGCGCGATCCCGGCGCGTTCGGCGATCTCGGCCGCCTGAAGCTTGCTGGTCATGCCGCCCGAGCCCATGCCAGACGAGCTGCCGCCAGTGGCCATCGCATGGATTTCCGCCGTCACCCCGCGCACCTGCTCTAGCCGCTGGGCACCTGGCTCGGCCGGATTTCGATCGAACAGGCCGTCAACATCGGACAGCAGCAGCACCGCATTGGCCTGCGCCGCCTGCGCCACCCGCGCGGCCAGCCGGTCGTTGTCACCAAAGCGGATTTCCTGCGTGGCGACGCTGTCATTCTCATTGATCACCGGCACCGCGCCCATATCGAGCAGCCGGGTCAAAGTGGCGGTGGCGTTGAGGTAACGGCGGCGATCTTCCAGATCCTCCAGCGTCAGCAACAATTGCGCCGCCGTCAGCCCATGCACGCCCAGCAGCTCGGCCCATAGCCCCGACAGCGCGATCTGGCCGACCGCAGCGGCGGCCTGCGCATCGGCCAGGCTCCCGCGCCCGCCCTTGTCCAGCCCCAGCTTGCTCGCCCCCAAGGCAATCGCGCCCGAGGAGACCACGATCACCTCCTGCCCGCGTGCTCTGGCCGCCGCGAGTTCGGAGACCAGCCCTTCGAGCCACGCCCGCCGCACGCCGTGCTTGCCGACCAGCAGCGACGAGCCGACCTTGACCACCAGCCGGGGGCAGGCGGCCTTGTCGGCCAGGTCAGAAAGACGGGCGATTGTCATTGCCTGCCGATTACGGGAAACAGCGGAGGATGCAACTCCCGTCATCCCCGCGAATGCGGGGATCGGTGGCGACTTGGTGTGGTTTGGCGGCCAGCGGTCCCGGGTCTAGCCCGGGACGACGTTAGACCGGCGACCACTCGGTATCGTCGCCTTCCTCCAGCTCCCCGGCCGGGCGCTCGGTCCCGGTGGCGGCGGGGAGGTATTCGGTCACCGCGTCGAGCAGTGCATCAATCCCCTTGCCGGTCGCACCAGAGATCGGATAGATCTTCTTCGCGCCGGCCGCTTTCAGTTCCTTGATGAACATCTTCACCAGTTCGGCATCGACCGTGTCGATCTTGTTGAGCGCGATCAGGCGGGGCTTTTCGTCCAGCCCGCCGCCATAGGCCGCCAGTTCATCTTCGATAATCTCGAGCGCGTCGGCCGGGTCGGTGCCGTTGATGTCGATCAGGTGGATCAGCACCCGGCAGCGTTCGATATGGCCCAGGAACCGGTCGCCGATCCCGGCGCCTTCGGCCGCACCCTCGATCAGGCCGGGGATGTCGGCCAGCACGAATTCGCGATGGCGGTGATGAACCACGCCAAGCTGCGGGGTCAGCGTGGTGAAGGCATAATCGCCAACTTTGGCCTTGGTATTGGTGATCTGGTTGATGAAGGTGCTTTTGCCGGCGTTGGGTAGGCCAACAAGGCCCGCATCGGCCAGCAGCTTGAGCCGCAGCCAGACATACATTTCCTCACCCATTTCGCCCGGCTGGTGCTGACGCGGGGCGCGATTGGTGCTGGTTTTGTAGCTGGCATTGCCGCGCCCGCCCATCCCGCCCTTGATGAAGGTGACCCGCTGGCCGACCTCGGTCAGATCAAGCAGCACAGTCTCACGGTCTTCGTCGGAGATTACCTGCGTGCCGATCGGGACCTTGATCACCTTGTCCTTGCCAGCCGCGCCGTGGCGGTTCTGCCCCTTACCATGTCCGCCGCGCGGAGCTTTGAAATGCTGGGCATAGCGGAAGTCGATCAGGGTATTGAGCCCCGGCACCGCTTCAAAAATGATATCGCCGCCCTTGCCGCCGTTGCCGCCATCGGGGCCACCGTATTCCACGTACATCTCGCGCCGGAACGCCACTGCCCCGGGGCCGCCCTGGCCCGAGCGGAGGAAGATCTTGGCCTGGTCGAGAAAATGCATGGTGTGTGTCTAACGGGTTTGGAGGCGAATGTCGCGCACGGGCTTCGACAAGCTCAGCCTGAGCGGGTGTTGGATTGATCCAGTGTGCTGAGAATTGCCTCAGCTTGAGCCGAGAATGGTGGATTTCGAGAACCGGAGCGCAGCGGCCTGCTGGCCGTGAGCACCGGAAGCGCAGAAAGCTGCCGTTCGCAGGCCAAGATGTGGCAATTATCAGCGCACTGGAATGGTGGAGCCGAGGGGGATCGAACCCCTGACCTCGTCATTGCGAACGACGCGCTCTCCCATCTGAGCTACGGCCCCGTTCCAGTGCGAGCGCAAGGGGCAGGCCCCGTGCGAGGCGCCCCCTTAGCGAATGGGCCGTCGCCATGAAAGAATAAATTTAGGGCGAGGTCGAGCTGGCAGGGGTTGAACCGTTGTTGATCGGGATCGCTGACACCAGCACTTTCGATCCCGGTACCGCGTCCTTGCCCCACTTGGTTTCCCAAGTGGCCATTTCGACCTTGTACTGGTCGTACCGCCTGTAGAAATCGTCGAACACGATCTCCATACTGGGCAGCGCATTGGCGGCGAAGGTCGAAAGCTGGGCCGATTTGACCAGCATGGCGTCCTTGCTCATCGCCAGTGCGGCATCGCAGAACGCCGGCATCACCGGCGGAATCGCGAAATGGTTATAGACCTCGGTCATGAACTTTTCGCGGGGTTTGACAAAGCGGGCCCCATGCTTGGCGCGGAATTCCGCGTCAACTTTCGCGTTGGTGGTCTTGAGCGTCTTGGCATGGGCTTTCAGGAAAGCGCGATAGTTGACCAGGATTTCGGCATGCTTGGGATCGCGGCAATTGAGCGCCGCAACGTTATAACCCGAACGCAGGTTCCACAGCGTCTGGGCCGGGGAAATCCCGCGATTGGGGCTAAGCCGGACGCCATCCGGCCCGAGCGGCTTGTAAGTCAGGTTGGGCGAGGCCCATTCGGGCGGGATCGGTTTCCAGGCGACATAGATCATGGCCGGCGGGGGTGGAGGCGGCGGTGGGGGCGGCGCAACAGGCTTCTTGGGCTTGGCATCGGCGGCAACGGCAAACAGCGCCATCGCGGCCATTCCGCCTATCGTTAGCTGGCGAAAATTCATTGTCATATCCCGACCCCGACCCGCTTTCCCGAATTGCTGACCTGCATTGGCACAGCGCGGCTTAACCCGCCATGACGCGCATGCCTAACCGCTTTGCCCCATAAAGCAAATGCCCGGCGCGCTGGAGGCACGCCGGGCACGCTTGACCGTTTCCGGTTTGGGATCAGTTGCGGTTGCCCAGGAAGCTAAGCAGGAACTGGAACATGTTGATGAAGTCCAGATAGAGCGTCAGTGCGCCCATGATCACGACTTTGCCCATCATTTCGGTTCCGGCGACCTGCAGATAGGTATCGCGCAGGCGCTGAGTATCCCAAGCGGTCAGACCCGCGAAGATCAGCACGCCCAGCACCGAGATGGCCAAGGCCAGCCCGCTCGACTGCAGGAACAGGTTGAGCACCATGGCGATGATGATCCCGATCAGCCCCATCATCATGAAGGCACCCATCGCCGAAAGGTTGCGCTTGGTGGTGTAGCCATAGAGGCTAAGCCCCGCAAAAGCGCCGGCCGTGGCGAAGAACGTGGTGGCGATCGATGCGCCGGTGTAGACCAGGAAGATGGTCGACATCGACATGCCCATGATCACGCAAAAGGCCCAGAACATCGTCTTGAGAGTCGATTCAGAGCGGTTGAAATTCATCGCAAAGATGAAGCCCAGCGGGGCGAGCATGATCACCCAGCGCAGCGGCGACGACATGATCTGCCGGCCGATTTCCGAATTGGCAAACAGCAGCGCAACCACGCCCGACAGCATCACGCCCGAGGCCATGTAGTTGTAGATCGACAGCATGTATTTGCGCAGGCCCTCATCGCGCGCGCCCGCGCCGATCATGTCGCCATTGATGGTCGCGTTCCCGAAGGGACTGCGGGTGCCGGGCCGCGGTTCATTCCAGTCAGCCATGTCAAACTCCTTTGTCGCCCCGAAATAGAGGCGATGCCGGGAATATCGGGCTTATGGGGTTAGGATTCAAGCGAAACCGGACATCGGCATTCGTGACAAATTGTAACAGGATTACCCACGCGCCGCCTCGGCCAGTTCCGAGCCGCGATTGCGGGCGGCCCGCAGCGTCGCCTCGATCAGCCGGATCAGCGCCGAATCGGCGTCGAGCACGGCCAGGCCGGCCGCCGTTGTCCCGCCCGGGCTGGTAACCCGGCGGGCCAGGTCGGCCGGCTCGGCATCCGATTGTGCGGCCAGCAGCGCCGCGCCTTCGACCATGGCCAGCGCCAACCGCTGTGCCTGTTGGGGTTCGAGCCCCAGTTCCGCCCCGCCAGCGGCCAGCGCATCGATGAAGCGATAAACGAAGGCCGGTCCCGATCCGGCCAGCGCAGTGACGATGTCGAGCTGGTCTTCGCGTTCCAGCCACTCAGGCGTGCCCAGCGGCGCGAGCAAGGACTCCACCCGGGTGCGCGCAGCTTCGCCGAGTGCTTCGCCATAGACCCCGATCGGCGACTTGCCGATCGCGGCGGCCAGATTGGGCATGACCCTCACCACAGTCCCTGCCCCGGGCACGCGCGCCTTGATGCTGGCGATCTCGGTCCCGGCAAGGATGGAAAGCAGCACGCTTCCGGCACCCAGAGCCCCGGCCAGAGCGGGCACGGCTTGATCGAGCGCCTGCGGCTTGACCCCCAGCAGCACGAAATCGAAGTGCCCCGGCGGCACCTCGCGCAGCAGCCGCACGCCTGCGGGCGCTTCGGCCAGAAAGGGATCGACCACGGTAAAGCGCGCCGGATCGATCCCTGCACCGAGCCACCCGGTCAGCATCGCGCCGCCCATGTTGCCGCAGCCCAGGATCAGGATGGAATTCAAGTAGGGCCTCCAGTCCTGCCCGTCCTAGAGCCAGGTGCCTTCGCTGCCAAGCAGGCTCTAGGCCTCGCCCGCCGCATCGACCATCGAGCTGGCCAAGGCCTCAGCCGGGCTCTTGTCGCCCCACAGCACGAACTGAAACGCGGGATAGAACCGGTCGCACTCCTCGACCGCGGCTTCGACCGCGACCTGGGCCTGGCCCAGGCTGAGCAATCCCTCGTCGCCGAGCAGCAGGCCGTGGCGGTAGAGCAGCACCGAGCCGTTCGACCACAGATCGAAATGTCCGACCCACAGCTGTTCGTTGACCATCGCGAGCAGTTCGTGGACCGCCGCGCGCTTGTCGTCGGGCACGCGGATATCGGGCAGGCACAAGAGCTGCAGGACATGATCCTCGCGCCGCCAGACGCCGCGCAGGGTGTAATTGGCCCAGCTGCCCTTGATCTCGCCCGAGATCTCATCCTCGTTCACGAATTCGCAGGGCCAGCCGCGCGCTTCAAACAAGGACGCGAGCATATCGACGGGTGCCGCGTCGTCTTGCCCTTCAATGTCGCGATTGCCCTCGATCATATCAGGCTCAATGCTTCGGCAAGGGGCCTGCGGGCAATGACGCCATGAAGCTGGCTTGCGCATAACTGCACAAGCCTGTTTACAGGGTGTGGAAAAGGACCGGAGACGCTACTTGCTGCCGCCCAGCGCATCGACCACCTGGCCGGCCGGGCTGGACCAAACGAACGCCCCCGAAACGCCAGCCTTCTTGAGCTTGGCGAGGAAGGCGGCGGCCTCTTTCTGACTGGCGAAGGGACCGGCCAGCAACCGGTTTGACTGCCCCCAGATGGTGGTGCTGGGTTTCAGCACCCTGAACAGCTCGGCATTCTCGCGCGTCAGCTTGCGCCAGTCGAAGCCCAAGGCGCTCTTGTCGCGTCCGGTCGCTACCTGCACCCAGATCCGGCTGGGCTGCGCCTTGCCTTCCTTGGCCTTGGCATCCTTGGGATCGACGCACTTGGCGTCCTTGGCCGTTGCCGCCTTGCCCTTGGCAGTCTTGGCAACCTTGCTGCTTAGTTCCTTTGGACAGGCATCCTTCACTGCGACGGGCGGCGCGACCGGTTTGACCGGCTTGACCTTGCGAATATCGACCGCGCCAGCCTTGGGCTCGATCTCGCGGCTGGGCGCGGTGAAGCCGGCGAATACGTCGTCAAGACTCTCGCTCTTTTGCTGCACGGGCGGCGTGGGCGCAGTGCTGGTTCTGCGCAGGTCGAACGGGGCGGAAGCGCTATTGATTGGAGCAAAGCCGGGCCCGGTCGCTTGGACCGGTGCCGGGCTTGGCGCTGGAGTCGGGGCCGGGACGGGCGCTCGTGGCGGCGGCGGAGGAGGAGTCGGCACCGGCTTGGGCAGCGGCGGAGGATCCATGCGGGCCAGTTCGACCGGCTTGCCGTTCACTTCGCGGCCGACCTGCGGCACTGGCGGCGCCGACGGGGCAGCAGCAACCTGGACCGGTTTGGTCTTCCCCCTGTCCTTGTCCCGGTCCTTGGCTTTGCCCTTATCCTTATCCTTGTTGCCGGGATTGCCCGGGGCTGTCGCGGGACCGGCGCTGGCCAGGATCGCCGACGGCGGGGCGAAGCGCGCCAGGCGCGGATCGTCGCGGCCGATATCGGCGGCGCGCGGGAAATAGCCCAGGTTTGCGGCGGCGGCTTGCTGGGCGCGGGTCAGCTTGGGCATGAAGCCCAGGTAGCCGCCCATCGCCCCGGCCATCTG
The DNA here is from genome assembly GCA_031422595.1 of Novosphingobium sp. GTDB lineage: Bacteria > Pseudomonadota > Alphaproteobacteria > Sphingomonadales > Sphingomonadaceae > Novosphingobium. The sequence continues at coordinate 7,032 of JANPMA010000306.1, forward strand.
CGCCGGCAAGGTCTGGCGCGCGATATTCTGCGCCTCGTCACCATTGCCCAGGATCGCCAGCGCGAAAGCGCGGGTCCGCCAGGCCGCCTTGTCCTGGCGCTGGATCAGCGGCCCCAGCGTTTCATCCATTCCGCGGCGGTCGCCGCTGATCGCCAGGTTGAGTGCAAAGCGGCGCGCGGTTTCATCGCGCCACTCCTGCACCAGCGAACGGCGGTAATAGATCTGCGCGGTCCGGTTGTCGCCAACCAGATCATAGGCCAGCGCCCTGTCGGCCAGCCGTTCCGCATCAAGCGGGCCCAGCTTTTCAGCCTCATTGAACATCTCGATCGCCGTGACTGGATCATTGGCGAGGGCATGGGCCGCTGCCAAACCAGTGCGAACCCGCACGCTGCCCGGCCACAGCGTATCGGCGCGCTGGAAGAACCCCATCGCCGCCTGGACATCGCCCAGTTCGAGCGAGGCCCGCCCGGCGTCGATCAGCGCCTCAAGGTCTTGCGGATTGCGGGCCAGGCGGCCCAGCGCAGCATTGAGCTTCATCCCCGGCGACTGGCTGGGGAGCTGCTGGACCAGCGGCTGGCTGACTTGTGCCGGCAGCTGCACCTGCGCGAATGACGCACCGCCCGCCAGTGAAAACGCGATCCCCGCTCCGGCAAACAGGAACCTATGCAAGGTCAATCGGGCGACCGGATGGGGCATGAGCAGCGCGTTGAACCTTCTGGCGCGGGGAAGCAAGTGTCACTCCGCCGGGAAGTGACACCGTCAAGCTGAACTGCCCCCTAACAGCGGCTTACTGGTTGTTCTGGCGTCCCAGGAAACGCGGGATCGAAATCGACGGACCGCCGTCGTCCTCGTCCTCGTCCTCGTCGTCCTTTGAAGCGCCCCCGCGTGACAGATTGGCCATCCGTTCGAACAGGGTTGCACCGCTACCAAGGCGAGGCTGCTTCTTGACCGGATCGGCTGCTCCACCCGCATCACCGCCCGCGGCACTGCCGCCATCCGAAGCCGCTTCGCCGCCGGGCATGCCGCCTTGCCCTTCGCTGACGGTCTCGTCGTCGCTCGACACCAGCCCGCGGCGGCGGCCCCCGCCAACCGGCGCGTCTTCATCGACCAGGCGCGAGGCATCGAGCAACAATTCGTCACCGCCGCCGGATGCTTCAGGCTCGTCGCCGTCAGCTTCGAGCTCGAGCTCGAGCGGTTCGCCCGCGCCATCGTCTTCGTCCGACAGTGTGGGCAGGTCCCAATCGTCGTCACCCTGGACCGACGTCGCTTCGGGTTCGGGCTGGGGTTCCGGAGCCGCAGCTTCGACTTCGGGTTCGACTTCGGGTTCCGGTTCGGGCTCAGGCGCCGTGGCGCGTTCGAACAGCGGTTCGGCCTCGGCCAGAGTGCTCACAGCCGGACGCGCAGGCCCGCGCGATACGCCGCCCATGTTGAACGGCCGCGCGGCCTCTTCTGCCATCGAAGCGGTCTGCTCGATCCCGGTGGCGACCACCGAAACGCGGATCTTGCCCTGAAGGTCGGGATTGAAGGCGCTGCCCCAAATGATGTTGGCATTGGGATCGACCAGTTCGCGGATGTGGTTCGCCGCCTCGTCGACTTCGAGCAGCTTCATGTCTTCGCCGCCGATGATCGAGATGATCACCCCCTTGGCGCCCTGCATCGACACGCCGTCGAGCAGCGGGTTGGCGATCGCCTTTTCGGCCGCTTCGAGCGCGCGGTTTTCACCCTGGCCTTCGCCGGTCCCCATCATTGCCTTGCCCATTTCGGCCATGACCGAACGGACGTCAGCAAAGTCGAGGTTGATCAGACCGGGCATGACCATCAGGTCGGTGATCGAGCGCACCCCTTGCTGGAGCACCTCGTCGGCCATCTGGAAGGCTTCCTTGAAAGTGGTATCCGCCTTGGCAACCAGGAACAGATTCTGGTTGGGGATCACGATCAGGGTGTCGACATGCTTTTGCAGCTCTTCGATGCCCGCGTCGGCCGCGCGCATCCGGCGCGTGCCTTCGAACAGGAACGGCTTGGTCACCACGCCCACCGTCAACACGCCCCGTTCGCGCGCTGCTTTGGCCACGACCGGAGCCGCGCCGGTGCCGGTGCCGCCGCCCATGCCGGCGGCGATGAAGCACATGTGCACCCCGTCCAGCGCGCGGTCGATCTCGCCCATGCTCTCTTCAGCGGCGGCGCGTCCCACTTCGGGCCGCGCGCCCGCGCCCAGCCCCTGGGTGATGTCGCTGCCCAGCTGGATGCGGTGTTCGGCCACCGAATTGTTGAGCGCCTGGGCATCGGTGTTGGCGACCACGAAGTCGACCCCCTCGATCCCGGCCGCGATCATGTTGGCGATGGCATTGCCGCCAGCCCCGCCGACCCCGATCACGGTGATCCGGGGACGCAGCTCCTCAACAGCGGGTGCTCCGATATTGATGCTCATTTACGCTCTCCAGTCCGCACGGCGGATACACTTCCTACAGTTAACAGGGTTCTTGCACCCTTCGAATCCTTGAAGCAAAGCCATGAATGCCGTTGTCCACAGCCGCCAAAGCCTAAAAGTACTCTCTAACAGCCTGATAGAGCCGGTTCACCAGCCCCAAACCCGAATAGCGATGCGTTTGCTGGAAGGCAGGGCCAACCGTGCGAATGTCAATCGGATCGGCTGCGGCATAAAGGACCAGCCCCGCCAGCGTGGAAAAGCCTGGCGTGGCGTGGGCCTCGGCCAGGCCTTTGACATGCTGCGGCCGTCCGACCCGCACCGGGCGCCCCAAGGCAGCCTGGGCATAGTCGGCCAGCCCTGCCAATTCGGCTCCGCCGCCGGTCAGGACCACCAGCTGCCCGCGCTGGCCGGTAAAGCCCAGCCCTTTCAAGGCGCGAGCGACCTCATCGACCCACGAGCCAAGCTGGGTGGTGATCACCGAGACCAGCTCGGCACGCGGCACGCGGTTCTTGTCGTCGGCGTGGCGCGCGGCCGGGGTTCCTGCCTCTTCGCCTGGCGCGTTGACCGGGATCATCTCGCGGTGGTCCGAAGGGCTGGCCATCGCCGAGCCGTGGACGCATTTGAGCCGTTCGGCCTGGAACCGGCGAATCCCGAAAGCGCTGGCGATCGCGTCGGTCACATCACCCGAACCCAAGGGGATCGTCACCAGCCCCAGCAACATGCCCGCGGCATAGACCGAGACATTGGTCACTTCGCCGCCGAATTCGACCAGGGCCACCCCCAGTTCGCGTTCTTCGGCCGAAAGGCAGGCATGCCCCGATGCGATTGGAGATCCAACCACGGCTTCGACATCAAGATGCGCGTTCTGGACCGCTTCGGTGATGTTGCGGATCGGCGCACCATCGGCCAGCATCACGTGAATATCGACCCCCAGACGTTCGGCATGGAGCCCCTTGGGATCGGCGACCCCGTCGGCGCCATCGAGCGTGTAATGCGCGGGCTGGGCGTGGAGCACCATGCGTCCGTCAGGCTGGATCACGTCGCGCGCGGAAACCAGCAAGTGGTCGATATCATCGGCCTCGATCCGGCGTCCGCCGATATCGATCTCGACTTGCGCGACCTGGCTGGCCAAACCTGCTCCCGAACAACCGATCCAGACCGACTGGATCGAAGTGTTGGCCATCTTCTCGGCCCGTTCGATCGCATCGCGCACGGCATAGGTCGCTGCCGCCATGTCGGTGACATAGCCGCGCTTGATCCCCTGGGCGGCGCGGTGACCCGATCCCAGAACCACCATCTCCCCGGTTTCGGAAAGGCCGGCGATCATCGCCGAAATGCGAAAGCTGCCGATATTGACCGCGCCATAGACCTTGGCGATGCGAGGCGGAGCCATCACTCGTTCTCCTTCTTCGCGGCCTTGGCCGCAGCGGGTGCCGGGCTGGCGCTTGCACTGGCGAGCGGACGCGGGGCCGCGCTGGCCTGCTCGATGGCATCGGTGCGGCTGGGCATGCGGAAATAGATCCGGTCGCCGGCCCGCATGTCAAAAGCCACGGCCTTGCCGCCCAACAGCCGGTTGCGCCCGTCAAGCTGGGCGAATGTGGTCAGCGCCTTGGCCGATGGTTGCTCGCCCTCCGGCAGCGCCAGCACCTGGCCGGTCTTGAAGGTCAGGTTCCAGCGGCGATTGCCAATCCACTCGGCTCCCTTGATCTGGGGTTTCAGCGCGGGGGCGGCATCGAGCAGCGCGGTCAGCGGGCCGACCTGTTTGCCCACACCGGGGCCGGACAGCACCAGCTTGCCCTTGGCCCGGTCGGGCGAAATCCGCTCCAGCTCGCGCCCGGTCGGGTCGATCAGGACCAGCCGGTCGGCCTTGGCCAGCACCGCGATCGGCTTGCGCTCGACTATGTCGATCACCAGTGTATCGGGCAGCTGGCGCGAAACCCGCGCGTCCTCGACCCACGACAGCGCCAGCAGGCGCTCGCGCACCGCGTCCAGTTCGACAAAGGGCATCGCCCGATCGCGGTCGGCCAGCGCGATCTGATAGACCTTGAGCTCGTTGAGGTGGTTGGTTCCGCGCACTTCGACGTTGTGCAGTTCGAACCCGGCCTGGTGCGAGAGGTGAACCATCTGTTCGCGGGCCATGGCGGGAAGCCCGGCGAAACTCGCCACCATCCAGATCAGCACCGCCGCCGCGCCCAGGATCATCGCCAGGAAGATCCGGTGCAGCTGGCCTTCGCTGAATGGCTGGACCGCCATCAGCGTATCGAGCGCCGATCCGGTCCTGGCCTTGGCCGCACGCACCTGCCGCCCGCGCCCTTGTGCCGCCGCCGCCCGGCGCACGCTCTTGCCGCCGCGCTTGATCTTCTGCCCGCTCACTTGGCCTTGCCTTTCCGCGCCAGGGCGTCATCATTGCCCTGCTTAGCCGCAAGGGCATCAGCGATGATGATCTCGACCAACTGGCCGTATTCGATCCCCAGGTGCCGGGCCTGTTCGGGCACCAGGCTGAGCGGGGTCATCCCCGGCTGGGTGTTGGTTTCCAGCACGAACAGCCCGGCCAGCCCCTGGCTGTCATCCCAGCGGAAGTCGGTGCGGCTGCAACCGCTGCAGCCCAGCAGCCGGTGGCAGCGCAGCGCCAGATCAAGGCAGGCCTGGGTGATTTCGTCAGGGATCTCGGCCGGGCAGATATGCTCGGTCATCCCTTCGGTGTACTTGGCATCGAAATCGTAGAAGCCGCTTTTGGGCTTGAGTTCGGTGACCATCAGGGCCTTGTCGCCGATCACCGCCGTGGTCAGCTCGCGCCCGCGGATATAGGGTTCGGCCAGCAAGCTCTCGAACTCCTGCCACGGCCCCTTGGCATCGCGGCTGATCGGGTTGCCGTAATTGCCCTCGGCAGTGACGATCGCCACACCCACCGAGGACCCTTCGTTGACAGGCTTCAGCACGTAGGGCCGCTCAAGCGGGTCCTTCTGGTAGATCTCTTCCACCGGCACGATCCGCCCGCCGGGCATCGGCACCCCGTGCGGGACCAGCGCCAGCTTGGTCAATTCCTTGTCGATCGCGATCACCGAGGCGACCATGCCCGAATGGGTATAGGTCAGCCCCATCAGGTCCATCATGCCCTGCACGGTGCCGTCTTCGCCGGGCGTGCCGTGAAGCGCGTTGAACACCACATCGGGCGCGGCCTCGGCCAGTTTCTGCGCGACCTGGCGGTCCATATCGATCCGGGTCACCTTGTGCCCGCGCTCTTCCAGCGCCTTGGCAACGCCTTCCCCGCTCATCAGCGAGACCGGCCGTTCGTTCGACCAGCCGCCCATCAGCACCGCAATATGGAGTTTGGGAAGCGTCACTTGTTACCTACCCTTTGAATTTCCCACTCGAGCTCGACGCCTGACTTTACTTTCACCCGCCGCCGCACTTCCTCGCCCAGCCCTTCGATGTCGGCGCTACTCGCCGTGCCTAGATTGAGAAGGAAATTGCAGTGCTTTTCGCTGACCTGTGCTCCGCCCATGGTCAGCCCCCGGCAGCCGGCCTCATCGACCAGCTGCCAGGCCTTCTTTTCGCCCGGGTTCTTGAAGGTCGATCCGCCGGTCTTGCTGCGCAGCGGCTGGCTGGCCTCGCGGCTGGCAGAGATGCGGTCCATTTCCGCCTGGATTTCGCCGGGATTGCCCGGGCGCCCGCGAAACCGTGCGCCGACCACGATCGCGCCATCGGGCAGCTTGGAATGGCGATAGGTGTAGTGCAGTTCGCCAACCGGCAGCTTGTGCAGAGAGCCATCGCGCAGCACCACGTCGCAGTCGGTCAGCACGTCCTTGACCTCGCCGCCATAGGCCCCGCCGTTCATCCGTACGAAACCGCCGACCGTGCCGGGGATCGAGCGCAGGAATTCGAGCCCGGCGATCCCTTCGTCGCGCGCGGTCGAGCTGACCAAGATGCCGCTGGCCCCGGCCCCGCAATCGAGCGTCTGCTCGGCGCTCTTGCTGACTTTGGCAAAAGCCTTGCCCAGCCGCACCACCACGCCCGGCACCCCGCCATCGCGCACGATCAGGTTGCTCCCCAGCCCCAGCGCCATCACCGGCACCGCGGGATCGAGCTCGCGCAGGAAGGCCTGCAGATCGGCCACATCCTTGGGCTCGAACAGCCATTCAGCCGCGCCGCCGCTCTTGAACCAGACCAGCGGGGCGAGCGGGGCATTCTTGGTGAGTCTTCCGCGCGGCGCGGCACCACCCCCAACCCCCTCCTCTGAAGAGGAGGGGGCTTTTGAGGTCAGCGCAACCTGCTCCCCCTCCTCTTTTGAGGTGGGGGTCGGGGGGTGGTGAAGCGGCAAACCAGTCACGCCGCCCTCCGCTTGGCAATCGCATCGGTCAGCCCGGCGGCCCACTTGGTAATATCGCCCGCGCCAAGGCAGACGACCATATCGCCGCTCTGGACCACTTCGGCCAAGGCATCGACCAGCGCGTCGGGCCCGGCGATAACCTGGGCATTGCGGTGCCCGCGCGCTTTCATCCCCGCGACCATCGCCGCGCTGTCGACGCCCTCGATCGGCTGCTCACCGGC
>JANPMA010000307.1:0-2886 GCA_031422595.1 Novosphingobium sp.
CGCGATCTACCCGTTCCGCCTGCTCGATATCGGCTGGCAGTGGTGGGCCTGGATCCTGTGCTTTGTGCTCGACGACATGGCCTATTACTGGTTCCACCGCTTTGCCCACCGGGTCCGCTGGATGTGGGCGAGCCACGTCAACCACCACTCCAGCCAGCACTACAACCTGTCGACCGCGCTGCGCCAGACCTGGACCGGCACCATTGCACTGGGCTTCCTGTTCCGGCTGCCCTTGGTCGCCATCGGGTTTCACCCGGCAATGATCTTCTTCTGCGCGGGGCTCAACCTGATCTACCAGTTCTGGTTCCACACCGAAGCGATCGACAAGTGCCCGCGTTGGTTCGAGGCGGTGATGAACACGCCGAGCCACCACCGCGTCCACCACGCCACCAATCCGCTCTACCTCGACAAGAACTATGCCGGGGTGTTCATCGTCTGGGACAAGCTGTTCGGCACCTTCCAGCCCGAGCTCGACGGGACCCGGATCCACTACGGGATCGTCAAGCAGCTTGGCAGTTTCAACCTGCTGTGGGTGGCTTTTCACGAATGGATCGGGATCGCCAGGGACGTCTGGTCGGCGCCGTGGGGATCGAAGCTGGGCTATGTCTGGCGCCCGCCCGGCTGGAGCCACGACGGCAGCCGCGACACCTCGGACACGATCCGGCAGCGCTGGCTGGCCGCACGCAGCGAAGCGCCCGCCGAATAGACCTGTGAGGCAAGTTTGATGAACCAGTTCGATGTAGTGGTGATCGGCGGCGGCAGCGCCGGGTCTGCGGCGGCGGCGCGGCTGGCGGCGGACGGCAAGCTCAAGGTCTGCCTGCTCGAGGCCGGCGGGGCCAACGCCGGCCTGGCGATCCGCACCCCCGGGCTGCTGAGCTTCGCGCCCAAGGCGAGCAACTGGGCCTATGATACCGAGCCGATGGACGGGCTGGGTGGCCGGATCGGCTATCAGCCGCGCGGGCGCGGGATGGGCGGATCGAGCGCGATCAACGGCATGGTCTATATCCGCGGCAACCGCTGGGACTATGACAACTGGGCCGCGCTGGGCTGCACCGGCTGGGGCTGGGACGAGGTGCTGCCGGTGTTCCGCCGCCAGGAAGACAACCAGCGCGGCGCCGATGGCTATCACGGTGCGGGCGGCCCGCTCCACGTCTCTGACCAGATCGCCCCCAGCCCGGTCGGCCAGGCCTTTGTCGATGCCGCCAGCCGCCTGCAATTGCCGCTCAACGACGATTTCAACGGTGCCAGGCAAGAGGGCTTCGGGCTCTATCAGGTCACCCAGTACAAGGGCGAACGCTGGTCGGCGGCGCGGGCCTTTATCGACCCCTTGGCGGGCAAGCCCAACCTCTCGGTGCGCACCGGTGCGCTGGTTGAGAAGATCGTGATCGAGGACGGCCGCGCCACCGGGGTCACGGTGCGCTTCGGCAATCGCCGCGAAGTGATCCGGGCCAGCGGCGGGGTGGTGCTGTCGGCCGGGGCTTTCGGCAGTCCGCAGATCCTGATGCTGTCGGGGATCGGCCCGGGTGCGCATCTGCAGGAGCATGGGATCGACGTTCTGCTCGACCAGGCCGCGGTCGGCGCCGACTTGCAGGACCATTGCGATTACCTGGTCGGCTACGAGCTCGACGACCCGACGCTGTTCGGCGGATCGCTGCGCGGACTGATGAAAGTCGCCGCCGCCTTTGTCGAACACCGCCTCAAGCGCACCGGCATGCTGACCACCAATTTCGCCGAGAGCGGCGGCTTCGTCAAACTGCGCCCCGATGCTCCTGCGCCCGATGTGCAGTACCACTTCATCCGCGCGATCGTGCAGAACCACGGGCGCGACAAGCTCAAGGAGCACGGCTTCTCGCTCCACGCCTGCGTGCTGCGCCCCGAAAGCCGCGGCTGGGTGAAACTGAAGTCGGCCGACCCGACTGCCGCCCCGGCAATCAATCCCAACTTCCTCAGCGACGAGCGCGACCTCCACCTGCTGCGCGATGCCGCCCGGCTGATGTTCCGCATCGCCGAAACCCCGCCCTTGTCAGACCTCGGCGCGAAAGAGCGCAATCCGATCGACTGGCACGACGACAAAGCGCTGGAGGCCCGAATCCGCGAGGTTTCCGACACGATCTACCACCCGGTCGGCACCTGCCGGATGGGCAGCGACGAAGCCAGCGTGGTCGATCCCAAGCTGAAAGCGCGCGGGATCGACGGGCTGTGGGTCGCCGACGCCGCGATCATGCCCCGCCTGGTCTCGGGCAACACCAACGCCCCCAGCATCATGATCGGCGAGCGCGCGGGTGAGTTCGTTTCAGCGGCCCTCCAATGAGCGTCGCCTTCCGCCGCGAGAGCGACGAGGAACACCTCGAACCCAAGTTCGAACTGCCGATCCCGCCCGGACCGAATTTGGTCACCGCGCGGGGGCTGGAACTGCTCGAAGCGAAAGTCGCCGAGCTGGAGGCCGCACTCCCCGCGATCACCGAAGAAGACCCGCGCAAGAAACACCTGCGCGACCTGCGCTATTGGCGCACCCGGCTGGCCACGGCGGAACTGAAGGAAGCGCGGGCAGACGGCGTGGTCAGCTTCGGCAGCCGGGTCGAGCTGCTGCTGAACGGCAAGCAGCGCGTGATCGAACTGGTCGGCCATGACGAGGCCGATCCGGCGGCTGGCAAGCTCGCGTTTACGGCCCCACTGGCGCGTGCGGTGATGGGGGCTGAGGTTGGGGATGTGGTGGATTTTGGCGGGAAAGAGTGGGGAATTGTGATGGTGGGGGTTGGGGCGTCGGAATAGAACCTGACAGACGCGAGGGTGAACGCGTCATTACTCATTGCAGACACAGCCGATCGATTCAGCAAGAATGACGAATGCGAATCGACACCACATTCGACTTCAGAACAGACGCTG
>JANPMA010000308.1:0-2667 GCA_031422595.1 Novosphingobium sp.
GTTCCGTCTGCCCTTGGTCGCCATCGGGTTTCACCCGGCAATGATCTTCTTCTGCGGCGGGCTCAACCTGATCTACCAGTTCTGGTTCCACACCGAGGCGATCGACAAGTGCCCGCGCTGGTTCGAGGCGGTGATGAACACCCCCAGCCACCACCGCGTCCACCACGCCACCAATCCGCTCTACCTCGATCGCAACTATGCCGGGGTGTTCATCGTCTGGGACAAGCTGTTCGGCACTTTCCAGCCCGAGCTCGACGGAACCCGGATCCACTACGGGATCGTCAAGCAGCTCGGCAGTTTCAACCTGTTGTGGGTGGCTTTTCACGAATGGATCGGGATCGCCAGGGACGTCTGGTCGGCGCCGTGGGGATCGAAGCTGGGCTATGTCTGGCGCCCGCCCGGCTGGACCCACGACGGCAGCCGCGACACCTCGGACACGATCCGGCAGCGCTGGCTGGCCGCACGCAGCGAAGCGCCTGCGGAATAGACCTGTGAGGCAAGTTTAATGAACCAGTTCGATGTCGTGGTAATCGGCGGCGGCAGCGCAGGGTCTGCGGCGGCGGCGCGGCTGGCGGCGGACGGTCGCTTGCGCGTCTGCCTGCTCGAGGCCGGCGGGGCCAACGCCGGCCTGGCGATCCGCACCCCCGGATTGCTGAGCTTCGCGCCCAAAAGCAGCAACTGGGCCTATGATACCGAGCCGATGGACGGGCTGGGTGGCCGGATCGGCTACCAGCCGCGCGGGCGCGGGATGGGCGGATCGAGCGCGATCAACGGCATGGTCTATATCCGCGGCAACGCCTGGGACTATGACAACTGGGCCGCGCTGGGCTGTACCGGCTGGGGCTGGGACGAGGTGCTGCCGGTGTTCAAACGCCAGGAAGACAACCAGCGCGGGGCCGATGGCTATCACGGCGCGGGGGGTCCGCTCCATGTCAGCAACCAGATTTCCCCCAGCCCGGTCGGCCAGGCCTTTGTCGATGCCGCCGGCCGCCTGCAATTGCCGCTCAACGACGATTTCAACGGCGCGCAGCAGGACGGTTTCGGGCTCTATCAGGTGACCCAGTACAAAGGCGAACGCTGGTCGGCGGCGCGGGCCTTTGTCGATCCTTTGGCAGGCAAACCCAGCCTCAGCGTCCGCACCGGCGCGCTGGTTGAGAAGATCGTGATCGAGAATGGCCGCGCCACCGGGGTCGCGGTGCGCTTCGGCAATCGCCGCGAAGTGATCCGGGCCAGCGGCGGCGTGGTGCTGTCGGCCGGGGCTTTCGGCAGCCCGCAGATCCTGATGCTGTCGGGGATCGGCCCGGGTGCGCATCTGCAGGAGCATGGGATCGAAGTCTTGCTCGACCAGGCAGCGGTCGGCGCGGACTTGCAGGATCATTGCGATTACCTGGTCGGCTATGAGCTCGACGACCCGACGCTGTTCGGCGGATCGCTGCGCGGGCTGATGAAAGTGGCGAGCGCCTTCATCGAACACCGCCTGAGGCGCACCGGCATGCTGACCACCAATTTCGCAGAGAGCGGTGGCTTCGTGACCATCCGCCCCGATGCCCCCGCGCCCGATGTGCAGTACCACTTCATCCGCGCGATCGTGCAGAACCACGGGCGCGACAAGCTCAAGGAACACGGCTTCTCGCTCCACGCCTGCGTGCTGCGCCCCGAAAGCCGCGGCTGGGTGAAGCTGAAGTCAGCCGATCCTGCCGCGCCCCCGGCAATCAATCCCAACTTCCTCAGCGACGAGCGCGACCTCCACCTGCTGCGCGATGCCGCCCGGCTGATGTTCCGCATCGCCGAAACCCCGCCCTTGTCAGACCTCGGCGCGAAAGAGCGCAACCCGATCGACTGGCACGACGACCAGGCGCTGGAGGCCCGGATCCGCGAGGTTTCCGACACGATCTATCACCCGGTCGGCACTTGCCGGATGGGCGGCGATGAAGCCAGCGTGGTCGATCCCAAGCTCAAGGCGCGCGGGATCGAAGGGCTGTGGGTCGCCGACGCCTCGATCATGCCGCGCCTGGTCTCGGGCAACACCAACGCGCCCAGCATCATGATCGGCGAGCGCGCGGGTGAGTTCGTGCGCGCCGCGCTCCAATGAGCGTCGCCTTCCGCCGCGAGAGCGACGAGGAACACCTCGAACCCAAATTCGAACTGCCGATCCCGCCCGGACCAAATCTGGTCACCGCGCGGGGGCTGGAACTGCTCGAGGCGAAAGTCGCCGAGCTGGAGACCGCACTCCCCGCAATCACCGACGAAGACCCGCGCAAGAAACACCTGCGCGACCTGCGCTATTGGCGCACGCGGCTGGCGACGGCGGAGCTGAAAGAGGCGCGGACGGACGGCGTGATCAGCTTCGGCAGCCGGGTCGAGCTGCTGCTGAACGGCAAGCCGCGCGTGATTGAACTGGTCGGCCATGACGAGGCCGATCCGGCGGCGGGTAAGCTGGCGTTCACTGCCCCGCTAGCGCGTGCGGTGATGGGGGCTGAGGTAGGGGATGTGGTCGATTTTGGCGGGAAAGAGTGGGGAATTGTTATGGTGGGGGTTGGGGCGTCGGAATAGAACCTGACAGACGCGAGGGTGAACGCGTCATTACTCATTGCAGACACAGCCGATCGATTCAGCAAGAATGACGAATGCGAATCGACACCACATTCGACTTCAGAACAGACGCTG
>JANPMA010000309.1:0-6796 GCA_031422595.1 Novosphingobium sp.
TCTTAATATCATAAAATTCATATTTCATTATTATAATGCTTCCCTATGGTTAAGCGTTTTAGTTTCTAAACGTTTATCTAGTAAATAATATTTTAAAGGAAAAGACAAATATGAAAAAAATGAATCAATTGGGTTTGGCAGTTTTAGCTGCTATGACATTTTCAACCAGCGCAATGGCGTTTGATGCGCAATGTGCTAGTACAGATGAAGCTGCTGTTGCTTCGTTATTTGACCGTTGGAATAGCTCACTAAAAACACACGACTCAGACAAGGTTGTGGCTAACTACGCTGACGATGCTGTGTTATTGCCAACTGTGTCAAATAAACCTAGAACGAATCATGAGGAAATTAAAGATTACTTTAACAGCTTCTTAAAAAAAGATCCTAGTGGCGTGATTGATAGACGAATTATTAAAATTGGTTGCAATATTGCGCAAGATGTAGGCACTTATACTTTTACATTTAAGGGTGGTCAAAAAGTATCGGCACGCTATACTTTTGTATATGAATACAAAGACGGTGACTGGTTAATCGCACATCACCACTCATCTGCAATGCCTGAAAAAGCTGTCGCTCACAAGAAGGTTTCTCATCGCTTTCATAAATTACATGACCCCATCTATCAAAAATGGTAAACGAATAATTGCTAACGCCAATGGTAACTGGTCTAAAAACATCATTGGACGACGGCGTAGCCATCAGTCGTAGCGGACACAAAGCCCTTCCCCGCCGGGGAGGGGCTTTCTTTGAGCTAGCCCGGCAATTGCGCCCACTGACTGGTTGCCCAGACCAACGCGGCGCAGGCAGCCAATGCCAAATAGGGCAAGATCCCCGCCCTCGGGACTACGACTTCCTTCTCGAACGGATCGTCGGAAGTTCCTTCGCTGACCGGGAAATTGCCCTTGTCGGTCACATAGTGGCGCCAGGCGAAGACCGGGACGATCAGCAGCACCGCGAGAAGGCCATTGCGCAGCGTGCCTTCGCCCCAGACGTCGGCCCCGGCCCCCATCCAGGCCATGTTGACGAAACCAAACACCGCGCCGGTCGCCAGCAGCCAATTGGGCGCGCGATAGGGGCGGTTCCAGTCCTTGCGGTCGATCCGGTGGATCCACCCGGCCTGCAGGTTGAGGAAGTTGAACACGAAGTAGCAGACGTTCGAGATCATCAGCACCGCGAAATAGTCCGAGGCGAGCAGCAGGATCAGGTTGAAGCCAAGATCGGTCCACATTGCCGCAGTCGGCGCGCCGTGGTGATTGACCTTCGAGAGGTACTTGGGCAGCCAGCCATCGACCGAGGCCTGATAGAGCGTGCGGCTGGACCCCAACATCGAGGTCATCACGATCAAGAGCAGCGCCAGCACCAGCATCACGATCAGCAGATTGCCGATCAGCGCCCCGCCGCCCACGATCCGGGCGAGCGCCTGGCCCACGCCCGAACCGTCATAGATCGTCGGATCGAGCATCCCCTCCAGCCCGAGCGAGGCCTGAAATGCCAACGGCACCAGCGTGAAGATCGCCATGCACAAAAGCCCCGCCGCGATAATCGCCTTGGCGGTGTCCCTGGCCGGATCGCGAAATTCGCGGGTGTAGCAGACCGCAGTCTCGAACCCGTAGGTTGACCAACCCGCCCCGAACATCGCGCCGGCCAGCAAGGTCAGCCCGGCGGTGTCCCACACCCCGAAGCCCGGATTGCCCGCCGCATCGCGCAGCATCGGCAGCAGCGGGAACAAATGCTCGCGCGGCAGATCGCCGGTCAGCAGCGGGACCAGCCCGACCAGCAGCAGCGGCGCCATGCAGATCAGGCCCAGAATCTTCTGGAAACTGGCCGCCTTGGCCGCGCCGTGGTGCTGCAACGCAAAGGTCAGCAGCAGGAAGCCTGCACCGATGATCGAGACCAGATTGATCCGCATGGTCAGCCCGTCGCGAACAAAGCCCAGGTCGAACAGTTCAAGCTGCCAGGTGCGGATCGCGGCATCGGGGGCGAACAGGCTGGCCATCACATAGCCCGCGCCCAGACTGGTCCCCAGCGCCAGCACCGGCGACCAGGCCAGCCAGTTGCACCAGACCGATATCGGCGCGATGAACTTGCCATAGGGTAGCCAGCCGGCCGCGCCATAGACCGAGGCACCGCCCGATTTGTTGGGGTAGAGCCCGGCGATCTCGGCATAGACGAAGCTCTGGATGAACCCCATCAGGATCGAGACGATCCAGATCACCCAGCTAGGCTGGCCGATCACCGTGGCGATCCCGCCCATCGTCAGCAGCACGCCCGCCGGCACCCCGCTGGAGGCCCAAAAGGCGTCCTTCCAGTCTAGCTGGCGGCGCAGTTGCAGCGGGTCAGACGCGTTGCTGGCTTCGGCCTGGCTTGCCAAGTGCGGTTTCCTCCCCCTCAGCCGCGGCTCACTTGCCGAAGTTGTACCGCACGCTCACGCCCCAGGTGCGGGGCTTGGCATAGACCCCCAGGCTGTCGCCCCAATAGAGCGATCCGTCGAAGGCGTAGACCCGGTAGGCCTTGTTGAACACATTGCTGACATAGAAGGCGACATCGATCTTGTCGTCGGCGGTCGTGAAGCCGAGACGGGCATTGGCGACCGCGTAGCCCTTTTCCTGTTCGACCGGAGCGCACATGACCGTAAAGCACATCGCGCTCTGGACAATTGCGTCACCCTGGATCGAGGCGGTGCCACCGGCCAGGCCGAATTCATAGCGCAGCATCGCGCTGCCCGAGAACTCCGGCGCTTGCGGCAAGTCGTGATTCACCACCGTCACACCATCGGGCAGCAGCACACCCTTGACTTCGCTGTCCTGCCAGGCGCCCGACAGCTGCAGAGTCAGGCCTTTCGCCGGCTTGGCGGTGAAGTCTGCTTCGATCCCCTTGACCGTTGCGGGCAGGTTGCGGACCACCTGGGTGAAGCCGACCTGCACGAAGGCCTGATAGTTCTGGTAGTCGTAATAGAACGACGCCACGTTGAAGGTCGTGCCAGGCGCCAGGGTGGACTTAAGCCCCACTTCATAGGCGTTGAGCGTCTCGGGCCGGTAGCCGAGGTTGTTGAGCGTATCGACCAGCGCCGATGGGAACGGCGTGCCGGTCGAGAAAGTGAACCCGCCCGATTTCGAACCGCGGTTGTAGCTGGCATAAAGCAGCACGTTGTCGCTGGGTTTGTAGTCGATTTCGGCTTTCGCGGTGATCCCGCTGAAGCTGGGGCTGGCGTCGGCCGGAGTGATGGTCACCCCCGATGTTCCGCTGCCGAAGGTCCAGCTGGCGGGTGTATTGGTGCCGGTCAGGTCGGTGTAGGAAACCCCGCTCGGCCCGAAGTGCAGCGACAGGGCCCAAGGTGCCAGAGTGTGGACGGCGGTGTAATCGCCGACCTTGTGGTCCCTCCAGTAGCGCAGGCCGCCGATCAGCTTGAGCTTGTCGCTGACCTTGAATTCGTCCTGGAGGAAGAACGCGAAGCTCTCAGTCCGCTGGGTGAAGCTGACCCGCGGATCGTAGGCGATGAACGGCACCGCGTACTTCGCCTTGTAATCGCCGTCGATGATCATCCCGAAGCCGCCAAAGGTCAGGAAGTTGTTATCGCTGGAGCGCGAGAAACGCAGTTCCTGCGAAACCTGGTTCACCTTGGCATCCTGGAAGAACACCGTGCCTGAGGCATAGCAGGTCAGGCTGCCATTGGGCGCAGGGCACGGCGCGGTGGCCGGCGGGGTGACGTTCTCGACATAGGGGATTTCGGGCGGGCCATTGCCGCTTTCGATGTAGAATTTGTTGAGGTGCTGGTAATCGGTGATCGACACCACGTCGAACGAACCAAGCTGGGCATCGAAGCGCAAGGTTGCACCGAAAAGCTTGCGATCGACAAAGGCATCGCCTGTGCCAGCGGTCTTCCACGGGCTGCCGCCTTGCGACGCCGCGATCGAGGGGTTGAAGTAGCCGTTGCCGGCCGTGCCGACGCTGCCCCAGTATCCGCAGGCGTCGGTCGGCGACATGAATTCGCCCTGGAACTGCGCGTTGGGGCAAGCTGGCGCATAGTTATAGACACCGGCCTGACGTTCCTTGCTGGCCTGCGAATAGCGCAGGGTCAGCTTGGCTTTGAAGCTGTTCGAAGGCTCCAGCAGGAAGATCCCGCGCAGCGCCCAATGGTTGTTGGCGCCGCGATCCTTTTCGCCGGGGGTGATGTTCTCGATATAGCCGTCGTCGCGGTTGTAGACGCCTGAGATACGCGCGCTCAAAGTATCGCCCAACGGGCCCGAAACCGCGCCTTCGAAGATCGTCTGGTTGTAGCGGCCATAGGTCGCCTTGACATAGCCGTCGAGTGAGCTGGTTGGCTGGCTGGAGACAAACTGCACCGCGCCGCCGGTGGCATTGCGACCGAACAGCGTGCCCTGCGGCCCGCGCAGTGCCTCTACCCGGGCAAGGTCGAAAACCGGGAAGCTGGCGGTGGTGATCGAGCTGGCGTAGCTGTCATCCTGATAGACCGCGACCGGCGGTTCCTGCTGGTCGCCATAGTCGTTCTGCGAAACCCCGCGCATGTTGAACACGACCTGCGACGACGAATAGGCGTTGTATTTGAGGTTGGGGATCGCTGAGACAACGTCGGTGGCGCTGTTGATCGAACGGTTCTTCAGATCTTCCTTGCCCAGCACCGAAACCGCGATGCCGACATCCTGCAGCTTCTGCTCGCGCTTCTGGGCGGTGACCACGATGTCCGCGTTGTCGTCCGCAGCCTCTTCTGCTTCGGGCGCGGTCTGCGCCATGGCAGCAGTGCCGGCTAGCCCGCCGGCGACAATCGCGAGCGAAACCCCCGCTCGCAGCAAAGTGGCGAATTTCGAAGAATGCGAAAGAATGGCCATGGTTTCCCTCCCGTTTTTCGGGGCGACCCTGGCCTTTTGCGCCGATGGGTGGCCGCCGATCGACCTCAATCCTGCCAATCAGGATGATACATATTGAACGCACGTGCAAGAGGGCTTGGCTGCAGCATTCCGTCAGCCCCCACCGCTCCCGACCGCGCATCTCGTCCGCGCTTCGTGATGTCCTCGGAAAAGCCTGAGTTTAGGCGTGTTTTCCCCCTGCAAAGATAGCGTCTGTCGCCGGTTAATGCGCCGTATCAATTCAACTAATGAGAAGCCCCAGTGATCACGAATCTCGTGGCGCAGATTCCTTTCGCTTGCTATTGAACGCGTGTTCAAGACGCTTGGGAAAAGGAATAGCCGATGCGCCGACGCGAACCTGAGGACCGACGGGACCAGCTGCTGAAAGCCGCGCTCGCCGCGTTGGCCGGAACCGGCATCGAGCAATTCACCATGGCCGAAGTCGCGCGCCGGGCGGATGTCTCCCCGGCCCTGGTGGTTCACTACTTCGGCGATCGCGACAAGCTGATCGAGGCGACTTTCCGCCAGCTGGTCGAACGCGTCACCACGCTGCCGATGAAGGCCTTGGCCGGCGGCGCAGAGCCCGAAGACCGCCTGCACGCCTTCGTCCTCGCCCATCTCAACCCCGGCGAGCTCAGTTCGGAAAGCTCGCGCGCCTGGCTATCGTTCTGGGGGCTGGCGCTTTACACTCCTGCCCTCGCCCGGTTGCAGCGCGTGCATCAGGAGCGGATGATCTCCAACCTCAAGCACGAGTTGCGGGCGCTGGTGGTGCCCGAGGCAGTCAGCCGGATTGCCGAAACCATCGGCGCACTGATCGACGGGTTCTGGCTGCGCGCCGCATTGGCCGGAGCCTGGAAGCCCGATGCCCAGATCCCGGTCGACTGGATCTTCGAAGCGATTGACCGCGATATCGCCGCCGCGCGGCTGTCCGCCAGCGGCGCGGTGGAAGCCAGCGGCACTTTCGATACGCTCAACCCCGCGACCGGCGAAGTGCTGGCCACGATCAAGATCGACGGCAAGGCCGAGGTCGACAAAGCCGTTGCCCGCGCGGCCGAAGCGCAGAAGCTGTGGGCCAGGACCCCCGGCGTCGAACGCGGGCGGATCCTGAACCGCGCAGCGCAGCTGCTGGTCGAACGCAACGAAGACCTGGCCCGGCTGGAAGCGCAGGACACCGGCAAACCGATCCAGGAGACCATCGCGGTCGACGTCCTCTCAGGCGCGGATGCAATCGAGTATTTCGCCGGGCTGGCCCGGACCCTTTCGGGCGAGCATTTCGACCTTGGCCCGGGTGCCTTTGGCTATACCCGGCGCGAGCCGCTGGGTGTCGTCGCCGGGATCGGAGCCTGGAACTATCCGATCCAGATCGCCTGCTGGAAGAGCGCCCCGGCGCTAGCCTGCGGCAATGCAATGCTGTTCAAGCCGGCCGAACTGACCCCGCTGACCGCAATTGAGCTGGAAAAGGCCTACCGCGATGCCGGGCTGCCCGATGGGCTGTTCCAGGTGATCCAGGGCAAGGCCGACACTGGCCGTCTGCTCACCCGGCATCCCGGGATCGCCAAGGTCTCGCTGACCGGCGAGGTCGGCACCGGCAAAAAGGTGATGGCCGATGCGTCGGCAACGCTGAAAGTGGTCACTCTGGAACTGGGCGGCAAATCGGCGCTGATCGTATTCGAGGATGCCGATCTGGACGAAGCGGTATCGGGCGCGCTGCTGGCCAATTTCTACTCCGCGGGTGAAGTATGCACCAACGGCACCCGGGTCTTTGTCCATCGCAAGGTTCGCGATGCCTTCCTGGCCAAGCTCAAGGCGCGGACCGAGGCGATGGTGGTCGGAGACCCGCTCGATCCGGCCACCCAGATGGGCGCGCTGATCTCTGAGGCGCATATGGAAAAGGTGCTGGGCTATATCGAGCTCGGCCAGCAGCAGGGCGC
>JANPMA010000310.1:0-17014 GCA_031422595.1 Novosphingobium sp.
CTCACCTTTGCAGAATTGCCGCCCGAAGACCCACCTACTTGCCTCGCCAGTTCCGCGCAGATATGAACTCCTGCATCCGATTTCCGGATGACGCCCGCTGCAAGGACAGTTAAGCAAAGGACATGAGGGTGCTGTTCTTAGCCAATTTGATCACAGCAAACCCTTGCCAGAGCCGTGACGTGGCGCCTCGATGAATGCAGACCCCTCAGCGGCGGCATTCTGGAGCGATGGCTACCGCATCGTTGATACGCTGTTATCACCAAAGCAGTGCGCCTTTCTTCGGCAATGCATGGATCTTTCGCAGCGGAACTCCAAGATGCGGATGGCGGACAACGGTGCCTATCGTGGTCCAAACAACGAGTATGCGCCGACTCCGGCGCATATGCTGTTGCATCAGCTCGCACCTACTTTTTCCGGGCTGGTCGGGCAAACACTACTGCCCACTTTCTCCTTTTGGCGCATTTATGAAGCGGGCGCTGTCCTCAATCCGCACAAGGATCGCAATGCGTGTGAGGTCAGCGTCACGATTTCGTTAGCCTCCGAACCGTGCAACAGGATTTGGCCGATTGGCGTGACAGACCTGCATGGCGAGGATCACCACGTTGCGCTGACCGTGGGAATGGGATTGCTCTATCAAGGCCTCGAAGTGCAGCATTGGCGCGAACGGTTGACCGACGAACGGCACTATCAAATGTTCCTGCACTACGTAGTCGCCGATGGTCCCTTTGCTGCATCAAGGTATGACGGTGCCACCGAGCGCGACCGTTGAGCCGGGCATGCACCGACATCGATGGCCCACCGCTGCAACCAAACGAGAACGAACGTATCGCGATTTTGCAAGCGATGCGGGCGATCGCTGCGCTGGCCGTGCTGATGCACCATGCCGGTCATGCTGCGGACAAATATGGCGGACCGATGCCGCTAATCAGCGTGACCGATCTGGGGCGCACCGGCGTTGACCTGTTTTTCGTGATCTCAGGTTTCATTATCCTGCATGCCACAGCCGGGCGGGGCCGTTCGTGCTATGACTATGTGATCGCCCGGGTGCGGCGGATCTACCTGCCCTATTTGCCGGTCGGACTTACCATGGCGTTTTATGTCTTTGTCTGGACGCCGCACGATCAGACAAGTGTCCGCGCCTGGGTGGCCAGCGTCACCTTGCTTCCCGTCGGCCAGACTGCGCTCAACGTAGCATGGACGCTTCAGCATGAAGTCGTGTTCTACGGCTTGGTCGCCATAGGGCTGTTCAGTGGCTGGTGGCGAGCAGGACTGATCGTGTGGATCGCCGCGATCCTGCTCTTCTGGCAAAGCGGAATAGCGGCGCCGGTCGGATTTCAACTGATCGACACTGAATTCCTGATGGGTGTTTCCGCCTGGGCTGCCTGGAAAAGCGGGCATCGTCAGACCATGCTGGCGACCAGCTTTGCGCTTTGCCTGCTGGCAACCGGGATGGTTCTGATCGGTCCGAGGCTCGGGATCGACCGATCTGGACCAATAGCGGCGGCGGCGGCGTTCGCAGCGATCCTGCCTTGGCTGGTCTCGGCCGAGCGGCAACACCTGGTTGCAACGCCTCGCATCCTCGTCTTTTTGGGCGATGCCAGCTATTCGATTTACCTCGTTCATGCATTGCCGCTGCTGTTTCTGCTGAATCTGATGACTGGGAACAGTTGGTATGTCATCCTGCTGGCAATTGGGGGCGCAGGGCTGGCTGCGGGGGTTGCTTATCACCTGTTGGTTGAACGCCCCTTGCTGCGCTGGAAACTTGGGTAAGGGCGGCGCGGTGGTAAGTGCTGAAAAACGCTGTGGTCTATGAAGCGATGAACCCGCAGCGCGCGCGCTTCAAGGGGGCCAGCCCGCTGAGCCAGTTCCTGGGCAAGCGGTGTCCAGGATGAAGCCTGAAGGCCCGCCGATCACTCCCGCCGGAATGGCCGCTCTGCGCGCGCGATACGATCACCTGCTGGGCACCGAGCGGCCCGCGATTGTCGAGATCGTCAGTTGGGCCGCAGGCAATGGCGATCGCAGCGAAAACGGTGACTACATCTATGGCCGCAAGCGGATGCGCGAGATCGACCGTGAGCTGGCGCACCTGGCGCGGCGGATGAAAGCCTGCCGGGTGATCGATCCCGCCCGCCAGGAAGACCGCAGCCGGGTCTGGTTCGGTGCGAGCGTGACCATCGCTGATGAGGATGATAACCAGCGCGAACTGACTCTCGTCGGCGATGACGAACAGGATGCTTCGGCCGGCAAGATCGGCTGGAGCGCTCCCCTCGCCCGGGCGCTGCGCGGCGCGGCGCTGGGCGATCTCAGGCGCGTGGTGCTGCCCGGCGGCGAGAAGGAGTGGGAAGTGCTGGCGATTTCCTATCCCCAAGAGCGTTGAGCCGGCAGTGCCTCCCCCGCGCAAACAACCCGCTTTCCTCTAATTAGGGACTGTCCCTAATTAGAGGGCAAACGGATCCTCAAACCCCGTTGCATAATGCGCCATCGCCATGGTGGTGTACTGGGCGTTGACCCTAATGCAGCTGGGGAAGACGCTGGCGTCGGTCACCAGCACATTGTCGGCGGTGTGGAGCCGGCACTCGAGATCGACCACCCCCTCGTTCGGGTCCTCATGGATCGGATTGCCGCCCTGCGGGTGCGAGCTCGACAGGGTGATATCGTCGGCTTCCTTGACCGCATCGCGGTAGAAGGCGTCGAGGTCCATGCCGGGTTTGAGCACTTGCCCCTTGAGCAGCGCAGGATAAACTTCCAGCGCCCCGTTCGCGAAATGCACCGCCGCCAGGGTCGCCGAAGCGCGGCGCGCAAGCAGGATGTCGTCGAGCGTCAGCTTCACATCCAGCTTGCCGCCGACCAGATTGCCGCGCCGATCGGCGGGGAACAGGATTCCGGCCGAGTTGACCCGGTTATAGGCCCGCATCCGCCGGTCCATCTCGCCAAACCAGCCCGGCATCAGCGAGGCCATCGACATCGGCGGCTGGAAGTGGCTTTCGAGCAGGAATTCCCCGCAATCGACCACGCTGGTCATCTGGTCCTCATCCCACGCCGGGGTGCGGCCCTCGGGCATCAGCGCGATGATCGGCGAGGCGACGTTGAGCGAGATCTGGTGCCCGGTGCCCGCCACCCCGCTGCGGTCGAGCAAAAGCGAGGAGGCGATCGTCCCGGCCGCGACGACAACGCCCTTGCGCGCCTGGATCACCCGCGAGATCCCGTCCGGGTCGATCACTTGTACGCCGCTCGCCCGCCTTTTCGAACCGCTGCCGCGCGCCCACAGGATCCTTTCAACCTTGGTATCGGCCAGGATTCGCGCGCCGTACTTTGCGCAAGCCCAGGGCAGGTAGGCCTGCGCCATGGCGAGCTTGCGGCCATAGGGGCAACCGGTGTTGCAATAGCCGCAATAGGCGCAGGCCGAGGCGGTCCCCGGCGGGCCGAAGTTCTTGGTGAACCAGCCCGATTTGGCCTGCCTGAACCACTCATCCTGCGTGCTGGCGGCAAAATTGGCCCAGCCGTCCAGCAGATGCGTGCCGTTGCTCTTGCCCGAGCGCGGTTCGGCCTCGCCCAGCTGCAGTTCGGCATGGACCGTGTCATAGGCGGCCATGAACCGCGCTTCGTCGATCGGCGCGCCGATTTGACGCCACTTTTCAAACACATCGGCGGCCATCGGGTGGCCCAGCCGGTCGCCTTTCATGCGCAGGCAGATGCCGTTGTTGATCGTTGGCGAGCCGCCGACATTGCGGCCCTGGAAGACGATGAAATCGTTGTCGCGGGTCGATTGCAGCGCGCCGTGCTTGAACAGCGCGGGGATCATCGCCCGTTCTTCGTGGGTAATGCCGGGCGAAGGGTGAAAGGGTCCTGCCTCGACCACCAGCACCTTGTATCCGCGCTTGGAGAGGTTGTGCGCTGCCACCGCCCCGCCCGATCCGGAGCCCACCACGATCACATCGATGTCACCCGGCACCCCGGCAACTGGCACCACATGCTCACCCGCGATCTCGCGCCCATCGACCCGTGTCAGCGGCACTTCCCCGGCCCCACGCTGGCGGAATTTGGGCAGGGTGAAACCGATCTGCTTCAGGACCGGGTTGTCCTTGTTGGCGCTCTGCCCGCCATCGCTGTTGGTGCGGCCGATCGGATCGATCCAGTGGCCGTAGTACCCGAAATAGACAATCGACCGCAGCTTCGCCATGTCCTGAAAGGCATCGAACTGGGTGTTCTGCATCCGGCTGCGGATCCGCTTCTTGCGCGCCTCGACCGACAGCTGGTTGAACAGCGGCCCCATCGCCAGTTCGGCGATCCGCAGCGAAAAGCTGATCTCCTGGGCCTTGGTTCCGCCGAGCAGCGCAAAGAAATGGTGCACGTTGTCGACCACCTGATCGACCGGGATCGCCATCTCTTCGAAATCGTCGAACAGCGCTTCGGCCAAGGCCTTGAGAAAGCGCAGTTGAATTTGGTCGAACGGAAGCTGCACGGCCGGGTCCCCCTTTGATTGAGCAGGCAAGTTGCGACCGTTTTTTCAGAGCTTTATCGCTGTCGGGACGGACTGCCAAGAGGCTGCGTCCAACTTCGCTTGGACAAGTCGCGCTTTGACGCACAGGCCTATTTGTTGCAGCTTCGACTTGGAAAAAGGGGATTCGATTGATGGTGGCCAAGTATTTGCGTATCGCGATTGCCGTAATTTCGTTCATTCTGGCACCCGCGCTGGCCGCCCAGGCACCCGCCCAGACACCCGCATCTCCCCCGGCCAGCACCGCCCACCCGGCCCCGAAAGCACCGCCTGCGCCGCTCACCGCCGAGGACTATGGCCGCCTGCCGTTCATCAGCATGGCGCGGATTTCGCCCGATGGCGCCTCACTGGCCGGGCTGATCAATCTGAAGGGCGAGCAGGCGATCGCCATGCTCAACCTGTTCAACAAAACCGATAAGCCTACCTACGTCCTCATTCCCGAAGGAACCCAGGTTGCCTCGCTGCGGTGGGTCAACAAGGACAATATCATCATCGGGCTCTATGCGCTGCGGCCGGTCGTAGGCGACCGCTGGATCATCTCCCGAATGATCGGGGTCAACCGCAATAGCGCAAAGATCACCAAGCTGCTGTGGGACCGGGAAGGCCAGAACGCTTCGGATGTGGTTTGGGTCGCCAACGATGGCACGCCAACCATTCTCCTCGCGGCACAAAATTCGATCTATTCCAACTACGATCAATTCTGGCCAACGGTCTGGAAGGTCGATGTCCAGACCGGCAAAAGGGTCCTGGTGGTCCAAGGCCGCAGCGATCTGCTAGACTGGTTCGCCGATGGGGCGGGCAACGTCCGTGCTGGGGTGGGTTATGAGGGCGATTCGCGCACGTTCAAGCTGATCTACCGCGAAACCGGAAGCGGCCTGTTCAAGACTGTCGATAAGGCAAGCACCCGCAAGCAGGAATCGCTGACCCAGCCGTTCCTGTTCATCCCGGGGACCAACCGTGCCATGGTGATACGCGACAATGACCAGGGTCTGAGCGCGATCTACGAAATCGACATGCTGACCCAGGAAGAGGTGCGCACGGTCTATACCCCGCCGCCAGGCTCCGAAGTCGAAAGCGTCAGGGTTTCCGCCGATGGCACGACGCTGCTGGGTGCCAACTATACGGGCAAGAGCCAAGGGGTTGTGTGGTTCGATCCCGACCTGGCCGAAATCCAGCAGGCAATCCAAAAGTCGGTGCCAAATCAAAGAGCCTGGATCGTCTCGATGAGCGCCGATCGCTCGCGGCTGCTGATCGTGATCGACCGGCCGGATTCGCCCGGCGCGCTCTATTACTTCGATATCAACGGATCGAAGATGCAGCGCGTGGCAGTCTTCAACGACAAGCTGGGGCAAAAGGCCCTCAACCCGGCCAAACTGATCCGCTACAAGGCCCGTGACGGGCTGGAGATCGAGGCGGTGCTGACGCTTCCGCAAGGCCGCAGCGCCAAGAACCTGCCGATCGTGATGCTGCCCCACGGCGGCCCCTGGGGGCAAGATACGCTCGATTACGATTACCGGGCGCAGTTCATCGCCAGCCGCGGTTATGCGGTGCTCCAGCCCAATTTCCGCGGATCGACCGGCTATGGCACGCAGTTCGTGCGCAAGGGCGAAGGCCAGATGGGCCTGGCGATGCAGGATGACATCACCGATGGCCTGGCCTGGGCGGTCAAGGAAGGGATCGCCGATCCCAAGCGCGCCTGCATCCTGGGCGCATCCTACGGCGGCTATGCGGCGATGTGGGGGATTGCCAAGGATCCCGATCTTTACCGCTGCGCGGTTTCGATCGCCGGGGTGGCCAATGTCCGGCGCGAAGTGAACGACTTCGGAGACTCGCTGTTGGGCGGCAAATACAAGGACGATTGGAAACGGATGAGCCCCAATTTCCCGGCGATTTCCCCGATCAACGCGATCGCGCGGATCAAGGCGCCGCTGCTGCTGATCCACGGCAAGAAGGACATCACGGTCGACTATGCCCAGTCAGAGAGCATGCATAACAAGATGCGCGCGGCCGGAAAACAGGTCGAGCTGGTGCCGATGCCGCTGGCCGACCACAACTTCCGCCGCGAGGCCGACCGGGTCTTGCTGCTGCAATCGATCGAGGCTTTCCTGGCCAAGCACAACCCGGCCGATCCGGCGCCGGTGAAGTAGGGCTGCTTAGGCATCCCCTAGACGGGAACTTCGAATGATAAATTTCCCGTCCCCCTAAACCCGACTATCCTGAGCTTGTCGAAGGATCGTCCTCTTCTTCGTGCCGTGCGCACAACTGCCTGAAGAAAAAGCAGTCCTTCGACAAGCTCAGGATAGTCGGGTTTAGGGCTAGGGCAGTGCGCAATTCCAATACCCAGCTCTAATCAAACCTCCCACTCGTGCACCGGCGCGCCGCTGCGCTGGTGTTCGAGGTAGTCAGCGGTCAGCGCAAAGGGATCGCCGCAACGCGCAAAATGGGCGAGTTGCCAGCTGGCCCCGTTGCGACCCGTGGCAATGCGCTGTTCGATCACGCCCAGGTAACGGTCGATCGCCGCGCTGGCGGTGCCAAGCTGCTCCAGCCCCTGCCGGGCCAGCGGGAGCAGCTGGGCCAGCACTTGCCGGGCCGGGCGCCGATCGCCGCCGGGCCATTCGAGCTCGGCCCCGATCCCATGGCGCGCGGCGGCATAGAAATTGGCCTCAGCGGCGGCGAACGGCAGCGATTGGGGCCGCGCCGCCAGCATGTGCACCGTGCCATAGAAGAACGCGGCGTTGGCCAGCATATCGATCACGCTGGGCCCGGCCGGCAATATGCGCTGCTCGATCCTGAGGTGCGGCGTCCCGTCATCATCGAACCCCACCAACGGGCGAACCCAGCGCCAGATCGTGCCATTGTGCAAGCGCAGGTGGGCAAAACGTGCGGCCGGCTCGTCGCTGACGATCGGCAGCATAACCGGGTATTCAGACAGGTTTTCGGCGAACAGCGCGGTCAGATCGGCCCCGGCATAGCCCGATCCGAACCCCACCCGGCCCAGCCCCAGCGCCTGCTCGAACACCGGAATCCGGGTTTCGTGCCACAGCGCCTGGCCGAACAGGAACGGCGAATTGGCCCCCAGCGCCAGCAACGGCCCCGAAAGTTCCAGCGATGCGTCGTAAGCCGCGCCGACCTCTGCCAGCGGAACTTGCCAATGAAGCTGGAACGAGGTGGTCGCCGCTTCCAGCATGACATCGACGTGGCGCGAAGCGAACGCCGGCTCGCCGGTGATCGCGCAGTCGATCTCAAGCTCCACGGCCGCCCCGCCGCGCAGCCGCATCACCTCGCGGTTGAGCGCGGAATAGCGGTTGGACGGGGTCATCGAGGCCAGTGAGAGATCGGCATCGCGCAAGGTCGGCAGCGTCCCGATCGCCACCGCGGTATCGACATCTTCGTGGGCATTGGCGACGCAGCGTGCCCAGGTAACGGCGAGTTCCGCTTCCATTTCGAGCAGCCCCCGCCCCGCCGGGCAGCGCGGAGTGCCGTTGATTTCGATATTGAAACGCGACAGCTCGGGAACCACCAGCGGATCGCCCAGCCGATCGAGGAACGACTGGTTGTGCGGCGCGGGGAAGAAGTTGCGGTCAATCAGCCAGGCTTCGAGTTCGAAACCCGCGACCGGCCCGGCATGGGACAGGCGTCCGGCAGCGTGCCTGTCCCGCAGCAGCGCGGTTTCGTGGGCCAGCCGCGCGGAAAAGCGCGCGCGATCTGCGTCGCTGAAAGTCACGGCGGCGATTTCCTGCCCCATTGGCACCCCCATTTGCTTGGCCGAGACCATGCCAGCAGACAAAGGGCGCTGCCTTGCGCTGGGTCAAGCTTGTATCATCCGGCCAGCGCGCTAACGTCCCGGCACCAGGGGAGATCCAAACAACCATGACATCCGCAGAGAACCAGCCGACAGGCATGCTCGCCGGCCATCCCAAGGGCCTTGCCTACCTGGCCGGGACCGAGCTGTGGGAGCGCTTTTCGTTCTACGGGATGCAGGCGCTGCTGACGCTTTACATGGTCAAGCAACTGCTGCTGCCCGATTTCGCCCAGCATGTCTGGGGCCTCGCGGCACTGCGGAGCGCGGCCGAAGGTCTGTTTGGACCGATGGGCGACGTCGGCTTCGCCTCGGTCGTCGCCGGGCTCTATTCTGGCTTCGTCTACTTCACGCCGTTTTTCGGCGGGCTGATCGCCGACCAGTTTCTGGGGGCCAAACGCGCCGTGACCATCGGGGTCCTGCTGATGAGCGCCGGGCACCTGGCGATGACCTTCGATCAGGTGTTCATTGTCGCGCTGCTCCTGCTGATCCTGGGATCGGGGTTCCTCAAGGGCAACATCTCGACGCAGGTCGGCACGCTCTATCCGCAAGCTGACGCTTCGCTGCGCGATCGCGGTTTTGCGATCTTCTCGACCGGGATCAACATCGGCGCCGCGACAGGGCCGCTGGTTACCGGCGCGGTCGCCGCGATCTGGGGCTGGCATGCCGGTTTTGCCGTTGCCGCCGGGCTGATGCTGGTGGCTTTGGCGACCTATCTTGCCGGGCAAAAGCACCTGCCGGATAACCCGCCGCGCCGCCATGCCGACTATCAGCACCCGCCGCTCAGCCGCACCGATGCCAAAGTGGTTGTCGCGCTGGTGGCAGTGATCCTGCTGACGATGCCGGCCGAAATCACTTATCCGATGGTCTGGACCATCGGGCCGGTGTGGATCGACCAATATGTCGATCTGGGGATCGTGCCCGCGACCTGGTTCGGTTCGATGGATTCGATCGGATCGATCGCAGCGGCTCCGCTGCTGGTGTTGCTCTGGGCTGCCCAGGCCCGCAAGCGCCGCGAACCCGACTCGATCGGCAAGATCGCGATCGGCACCGCGCTGGTCGGGGTTGCGGCGCTGGGCCTGGCGGCTGGCAGCTATATGTGGCCGGAAAAGGATTCGGTCCCGCTGCTCTGGGCAATTGCCTGCTATTTCCTGATGGGGACCGGCTGGATGTATTACTGGCCGACCACGCTTTCGCTGGTCAGCCGCGTCGCGCCGCCGGCGGTTGCCGCAACCATGGTCGGCGGGGCGTTCATTTCGCCGTTCATCGCGCACCTGGGGGCCGGGGCGATCGGCGTTTCGTACGAGCGGATGAACCCCTCGGCGTTCTGGGCGATGGACGGGGCGATCGGCCTTGCCGGTGCGGTCCTGCTGTTGGCCGCTCGCCCGTTCCTCAATCGCGCGATTTCTGCCCGCCCGGACAGCGAAGCACCGGAAAAGGCGCGCTAGCCCCTTCCTAGTGCGGTTCGATTTTGCGATGAGCGACCGCAGATGAAGCGTTTGATCGTCCTTGCCCTGCTGGCCCTGACCGCCGCCCCTGCCCTGGCGCGCGACGGCTTGGGCATGTTCGGCCAGTGGGCCGCATTTCGCGATCCGGCCGCCCCGCGCTGCTATGCCATCGCCATGGCCGCGCCCGGCACCAGACAGCGCGATTACCAGCCCTATGCCGATGTCGCCTGGTGGCCGCGTGCCGGGGTGCGCGGGCAAGTCCACTTCCGCCTCTCACGCAAGCTCGCGCCGAACGCGGCGATCAGGCTGTCGATCGGCGGGCAGCGGATCGCCCTCACCGGCGGCGGGGCCGATGCCTGGGCCCCGGACAAGCGCGGCGATGCGGCGATCGTTGCGGCGATGCGATCGGCCAAAGAGATGACCGTTTCGGCCCGCAGCGCCGATGGTCAGGGCTTTTCCAACACCTGGTCGCTCGAAGGCGCGGCTACCGCGATGGACGCCGCGACCGTGGGCTGCGCACGGATCTGATCAGAACCGCAGGCCAAGCCCGACTACGAAGTGCTGTCCGCGCACCTGGCTGCCATAGTCCGAAAAGCGATATTCGCCGCGCAGCAGCAGCCGCGAACCAAGATCGACCTCGCCGCCGCCGCCCAGAACGTAGCCGCTGCCTGCAAAGTCGGTTCCGGTGGCATAGTCGATCCGGTGATAGGCATAGCCGCCGCGGGCAAAGACCCGCGCGCCGTCAGTGACCGGCACGGCCAGTCGCACCGCGGCATTGCCGAACACCCCGTGCCGGGCCTCGACCCCGGCCACCGTGTCGCGCGCGCTCGATCCGCCCAATTCGGCTTCAACCCCGGCGATCAGACCCCCAAGATCATAGTCATAACCCAGTTGCCCGCCATAGTAGAACCCATCGCTGGCCCCGCTGCCCGAGGCACTGTCGGTACGCTCCAGCCCGCCGATCGCGGTGGCGCGCAGTCCGGTCGGGTCGGCCTGTGCGGCGGTGGCAAAGGTGCCTGCCGAGAGGAGTGCGAGGATCACGGGCAGAATGGTGTTGCGCTGCATGGGCGGGTTCCCTGTGTTTGAGACTGTCCCAGGAAATTCGCCAGGTCGGCGGGTTTGGTTACAATCCGCAAGACAAACCGCATGGCCTTGACAATGGCGCTGGCGAAAAGGGCGATCCGCCCCTATATCGCGCGGCCTTATGGCCGACACCACGCTGATGCCGATCCCGGGAATGATCGATCCCGTCCCCACCCCGCGCGACATTACCCCGCGCGCGGATGGCCGCGTCGATTTGCTCGGCCTGCCCAAACAGCGCATCGCCGAACTGTTCGAGACCGCCGGGCTCGATGCCAAGGCGGCCAAGCTGCGCGGCAAGCAGGTGTTCCACTGGCTCTATCATCGCGGCGTGACCGAGTTCGAGGCGATGACCGATATCGCCAAGACCATGCGGCCGTGGCTGGCGGAGCGCTTCCTGATTGGGCGGCCCGAGATCGTGCTCAGCCAGCATTCCAGCGACGGCACCCGCAAATGGCTGCTCAAGACCGCCGATGGTCACGAATACGAGATGGTCTTCATCCCCGATGCCGATCGCGGCACGCTGTGCGTTTCCAGCCAGGTCGGCTGCACGCTCAATTGCCGGTTCTGCCATACCGGGACGATGCGGCTGGTCCGCAACCTGACCCCGGGCGAAATCGTCGGCCAGGTCATGCTGGCGCGCGATGCGCTGGGCGAATGGCCGCGCGCAGGCCAGGCCGACTTGTCGGCACTGGGCGACGATCTGGTCGATGACGAGGGCGGCTATTCCTCCGACGGGCGCCTCCTCACCAACATCGTCATGATGGGCATGGGTGAGCCGCTCTACAATTTCGACAATGTCCGCGATGCGCTGAAATTGGTGATGGACGGCGATGGGCTGGCGCTGAGCAAGCGGCGGATCACGCTGTCGACCAGCGGGGTCGTGCCGATGATGGCCCGCGCCGGCGAGGAAATCGGCGTCAACCTGGCGGTTTCGCTCCATGCGACCACCAAGGAAGTGCGCGACGAGATCGTGCCGATCAACCGCAAGTACGGGCTTGAGGAACTGCTCCAGGCCTGCGCCGACTATCCCGGGGCATCGAACGCGCGGCGGATCACCTTCGAATACGTCATGCTCAAAGACAAGAACGACAGCGACGCCGACGCGCGCGAGCTGGTCCGGCTGATCAAGCACTACAAGCTGCCGGCCAAGGTCAATCTGATCCCGTTCAACCCCTGGCCGGGCGCGATCTATGAATGCTCCAGCCCGGAACGGATCCGGCGCTTTTCCGAGATCGTCTTCGAAGCCGGAATCAGCGCCCCGGTCCGCACCCCGCGCGGGCGTGATATCGATGCCGCCTGCGGTCAGCTCAAGACCGCCGCGCAGAAAATGAGCCGCGCCGAGCTTGACCGGCTGGCCGAGGAAAAGCAGGTCGCGCTGGGTTAGGCAATTGGCAAGCGTTCGCTGTTATTGCTGGCGCCATGAAGAAGTCATTCGCCTTGCTCACACTTGCCGCCATGGCCATGGCACTGGGCGGCTGCGGCGGCAGCGAAGAGCCTGCACCCGCCAAGAAGGCCGAAACCAAGAAGAAGGGCGGCAAGCAAAAGCCGCACGAAAACCCCTGGGCAGTCGAGACTCAGGGCGCAGACGGTGCTGCCGCCCAGGCCAAGCCCGAGACGAAGAAAAAGGGCAAGGAACCGGAAACCGCCAATCCCTGGGCCAAGGAAAACCCGAGTCCCGCTGCGGAACAATAGCTCCGCTTCGCTTCACCGCAGTTCCGCGCGCAATTCGGCGCAGCTTTGGCCCGGTTTGTCGGGACAGGGCTCGGTTCGTCGCGCCGTTAATCCTGGGTTGTGGGGCCGCGGCCGATCCTGTCGGCACAGTTCAACCCAGCCAGCAGAAAGGAACGACAGCGATGAAAAAGACTGTCCTGGCCGCCATGGTCGCGGTCACTACCGTAACCTCAATGCCCGCGCTTGCCCGCCCGCCCCATTGGGCACCGGCGCACGGCTATCGCGATCACAATGGCGGGATCGACTATCGCCGGACCGATAACGGGGTCCGTTACTGGCGCGGCGAAAACGGGCGCTATTACTGCCGCCGCGGCGACGGCACTGTCGGCCTGCCGGTCGGCGC
Source organism: Novosphingobium sp. (assembly GCA_031422595.1). GTDB lineage: Bacteria > Pseudomonadota > Alphaproteobacteria > Sphingomonadales > Sphingomonadaceae > Novosphingobium. The sequence continues at coordinate 12,903 of JANPMA010000310.1, forward strand.
GGCGCTGGGTGCACTGGTCGGCCGCGCGATCGATACCCGCGGCGAACGCACCACCGGGCTGATCCTGGGCGCGGCGGCCGGCGCACTGCTCGGCAATGAGCTAGCCAAGGGACAGACCCGCTGCCGCTAGCAGCCCGTCCGGCTAACGCCGGTGTGGCCTTCCAAGCAAGCGGAACAAACTCTAATACTTGACCCGGTGGGCCATCCTCCGCAAAGCCACGGGGGATGGCCCGACCCGCAGTCCTGATTACCGGCGCCGCAAGGCGCATCGGCGCGGTATTGGCCCGGCGCTTTGGACATGCGGGCTGGCACGTCGTCATCCACGCCGGCCATTCGACCAGCGCCGCCAACGAACTGGCCGCCTCGCTCCCTTCGGCCGAAGTGGTAGCCTGCAACCTGATCGACGGTGCCATCGCGCTCGACATGGTCGAGGATCTGGCCGCCCGGCTGGGCGACTGGCGGATGCTGATCAACTGTGCCGCGGTGTTCAAACCCGATAGCGCCGAAGCGCTCAATCCCGCGATCTTTGCCGAAGCGATGCGCGTCAATGCCGAAAGCCCCACGCGCATGGCCCAGGCCTTCCTGGCCGATGCCAAGGCGAAAGGCGGCAAGCGGGTGATCCAGTTCCTCGACATGAAGATCGCCAATCCCAACCCCGATTTCTTCAGCTACACCATGGCCAAGCATGCCCTTGCCAGCACGGTGAAGATGCTGGCCATGGCGCAGAGCGATCCCGCGACCCGGATCTATGGCCTGGCCCCTGGCGCGATGCTGCCCAGCCACGACCAGCGCGGCGAGGAGCATGAGATTTCGGGCCGGATGAATCTGCTCCAGCGGCTGACCGATCCGGAAGAGCTAGCCGAAGCTGCTTTGTTCCTGAGCGAGGGCTGGCTGGCCAGCGGTGAGACCCTGTTCGTGGATTCAGGCCAGCACCTCCTGTCCCAACCGCGCGATGTGCTTTACCTCGCGCGCGAAGGTGCCTAGGCTCCAAACTCATGTGGCTTCTCGACAAAATGCTCCGCGCCATCGTCAAGAATGGCCAGTTGCGCGTGATCGACCATGATGGCTCCGAACACCGCTATGGCGACCTTTCCGCCGATCCGGTGACGATCCGCTTCACTGACAAGGGCGCGGCGCTGCACGTCGCCAGGGACCCGCGGGTCGGCGCCGGCGAGGCCTATATGGACGGTCGGCTGGTGGTCGAACCGCCGCACGATGTGCGCGATTTCATCATGTTCGTGATGAGCCAGGGCAACGGCGGCAAATTGCAGGCCAAAAACCCGCTGCGCCGCATTCTCGACCGAATCGGCTCGAGGCTCGACCAGAACAATTACCGCGCCCGCGCGCGCCAGAATGTCGAGCATCACTATGACCTGACCCGCCGATTCTACGAACTGTTCCTTGACGCTGATCGGCAATATACGATGGCCTATTGGCGCGATCCCAATGGCACGCTGGAGCAGGCCCAGCTTGACAAGAAGGCGCTGATAGCGGCCAAACTTCGGATCGAGCCGGGCATGCGGGTGCTCGATATCGGATCGGGCTGGGGCGGCTTTGCGCTATTCCTCAACCGGCACTACGGCTGCGAAGTCTTGGGGGTAAGCCTCGCGCCTGACCAGGTCCGCTTTGCACGCGAGCGCGCCGAAGCGGCCGGGGTGTCCGCAAAGGTCAAGTTCGAGCTGACCGATTACCGCGACGTCAACCAGCAGTTCGACCGCATCGCCAGTGTTGGCATGTTCGAGCATGTCGGTCTGGCAAACTACGACGAATACTTCTCCAAGTGCTGGGATCTGCTCGCCGACGACGGGGTGATGCTTACTCATACGATCGGGCGGCTGAAGGGCTCGGGCGGGACCGACAAGTGGAACCGCAAATATATCTTTCCCGGCCACTACCTTCCCAGCTCCAGCGAAATGGCCGCTTCCCTGGAACGCACCAGCTGGGAAATCACGGACCTTGAAGTGCTGCGCAATCACTATGCCTACACGCTTGCCGAATGGTATCGCCGCGCAACCTTGCACCGCGCCGAAATCGAGCAACTCTACGACGCGCGCTTCTTCCGGATGTGGCAATTCTACCTTGCCGGGGGCGAACAAGGATTTCGCCTTGGCCAACTGGTCAACTACCAGTTCCAGACCACCAAGCGTCGCGGTGTGGTGCCGATAACGCGAGATTACATCGGCGTGGAAGCCGCCCGGCTGTCAGCGGCGGATGAGGCGCCGGAGTGGCATCTGGAGACGAAGGCGGCGGAGTAGTGGGTTATCCGATAATCTGGCAGGGTCACGCCGCATCCTTGGTAGCGTCTAGCTCCCCCACGCCAGTCAGCGTGAACGGGCCGGTTCCGGGCAGCTCAACCCGTAGTTCCAGCTTGCCGCCGGCTGCTTCAACAAAGCGGCGCAGCGTGGAGAGGTAGAGGTCGGTCTGGCGTTCGATCTTCACCACCGAAGGTTGCTTGATCCCCAGGCTCTGGGCGATCTGCTCCTGACTGCGCTCGGCCAGCTTGCGCAGTGCCTTGAGCCCGTCGACCTCGCGGCGAAGCTCGGCAGCGCGAGCCTTGACGCGGGCCTGACGAGCCTTGGGAAGCCGCGACATCAAGTCATCGTGGGTTACAGGCATGGTCCCTATCCTTTCAATTCTTCGAGATGCGCGGTAAACCGAGCATCGGCTTTAGCAATCAGCGCCTTGTAAAACCGCTTTTGCGCCACCCCACTCTTGTCACCTGCGACAAGTACGATCGCCCGGCGCTTGGGATCGAAAGCAAAGGCGACCCTCCAAACTCCGTTATCCGCTGCGAAGCGCAATTCCTTCATGTTCGCATGCTTCGATCCGGCCAAGGTATCCGCATGCGGCCGCCCCAATGTAGGACCAATCGCACCCAGCAATTCGGTCAGAGCCAACATCTCGTCCTGCACATCTTCCGCCAAAGCCTCCCACTCAGGGAGAAAAGCGTCATGGAAAATGACTGTCCAAGCCATGCCTAGATATACCTTAAAGGCTATATAATGTCTATAGCTAAAAAGCTATAATTTGAAGCACGGGAGGACTCCTACTTTCCCAACTTCCGGGCCAATGTGTAAGCTGGCCCAAACCCCACCAGCCCCGCGCCCACAAACGGCAGCGCCACCACCCAGATCCTGAGGCCGGTCACCCCTTCCGGGCTGGCGATCGAAATCGCGGCGGTCAGCGTCAGGCCCAGGCAGATCAGCGCCAGCCCCAGCACCAGCCGCCAGTGCGGGACTTGCTTCAGCTCCCCGTTCCTGGCCGAGCCGCCCATCCGCTCGAACGGGCTGAACAGCGCGATCAGTGGCAGCAGGGTGACGATATAGACCGCGAACCACAGCGGGCGGGCCAGCCACCATTCGCCGCTTCCGGGCGCGGCGTTCAGCCCCACTCCGCCCATCAGCCAGGCCGCGACCATCACCACGACGAAGGAGGTCAGGTGCCACAGGTAAACGGTCATGATCATGCCGTTGATGAGCACCGTGGCGGTCCACAGCCAGGCCTTGGCGAGCAGGCGACGCATCGTGGGCTCCAGCGTCAGCGCCAGCCCGATCTGCATGTTGCCCAGCGCCAGCAAAGCCAGCGTCGGCGGCATCGAATTGGAGAGATCGCTGCCCGGCACCCCGATCATCGCCACCGGATAGGGGCCGAATTTCACTAGCGCACCCAGCACCGCCAGCCAGCCGATGAACCACAGCATCCGTGCGCCAAAGCGCCCCTCCTGCCAGCAATAGCCCAGCTGGTGGATCGCCAGCCAAACGAACAGGAAGTTGAGCCAATTGACCGCCGGCACCTGCAGCCCGATCGACAGAGCATCGACCACCACCGCCCCCGCAACCAGCGCCCAGAAGCTCCCCATCCCCCAGCGCTGCCACGCCCGGTGACTGAACGGCACCAAGGCTGAGACAATCAGGTAGACCGCCAGGAACCAGACCGGGATCAGCGCCAGCTGCGCAGCCATCTTGACCACGCCGCGCTCCACCCCCAGCGCGGTGCCGAACAGCGCGAACAAGGACCAGACCAGAAACAGCGGCATCACCGGGTTGATCAGCCGCTGCAACCGCCCGCCGTACCAATCCGAAAAAGTCCCGCCGTTCTTCTGCGTCGCCGCC
>JANPMA010000311.1:0-6697 GCA_031422595.1 Novosphingobium sp.
GCGCCCGATGGCACCGCGCTCAATGGTCTGCCCGCGCCCGAATTCCCCGGCGCCGAAACCGAGCCGGTCTTCGCGCTCGATGGCTCTCGCTTGCCGACCAGCCCGGACGGTGCCGACAGCGAAGGGATCGCGGCGCGGCGCGACGGCAAGTTCTGGATCGCCGAGGAATATGGCCCCTCGCTGCTGCTGGTGCGGGAGGACGGGGTGGTCGAGCTTCGGCTGGTCCCCGCAGGCAGCGCCGCGCGCTATAAGGGATCGGCGATCCCGGTCCGCGAGGGGCTGCCCGCCCTGGCCGCCGCGCGCAAGCTCAACCGCGGGTTCGAGGCGCTGGCGATCAGCCCGGACGGGGCCACGCTTTATGTGGCCTTCCAGAGCCCGCTGGCCCACCCCGACCGCGCCGCGCACGACGCCAGCGACGTGGTGCGGATCTGGGCGCTTGATGCCGAAAGCGGTGCGTTCCTGGCGGAGTATGCCTATCCGCTCGATCCTCCGGAAAGCTTCCGCCGCGACTGCGCGGAGGGGCCGGTGGCCAAAAGCGACGTCAAGGTCAGCGAACTTGCTGCGCTGAGCGATGGCAGCCTGTTGGTGCTCGAACGGGTGACGCTCTCAACGCATATCTATCGCGTGACACTGAGCGAGCCCCTGTCGGCAAAGTTCCTCGAACCCGCCCACCGCCCAACTCTCGAGCAAGTGGGGCAAGGCGGCGGCGTGCCATTGTTGGCTAGGAAGCGGGTCTTCTCCAGCGATGACTGTCCCGAACTATGCGGCGATCTCGAAGGCATGATCGTGCTCGAGGACAGCAGCTTGCTGCTCAGCAACGACAGCGACTATGGCACCGAAGGCGCGGTCACTCAGTTCTGGCGGGTGTAACTGGCCGAAAGCTCCGCCTGCCCCGGCGCGGCGATTGACAGCGCGCGCTGGGTCAGCGGTGTGATCGCTGAACGTGGGGGAAGAGTGGAAGGCAGCCTAATGTTGCTTGCCAACCCCAGCAGCACGAGCAACTGGACGAAGCGGTAGCCGATATCGATCTGACCCGGGTAAAGCCCATGCCGTGCCGAGGCTGGGAAGGCATGATGATTGCCATGCCAGGCCTCACCCATTGTCGGGATTGCGAGAAGCGGAACGTTGCTGGCCTGGATCACCGAGCCGTCAACGCTCCAATCCTGCGGTTCGCCTGTGTGGGCGAAATAGGAGATGCACCAATGCATCGTGGTGCAGGCCGATACCCGTACGCAGATTCCCCAGATCACCCAAGGCCAACCGCCAAGCCAGAACAAAACCGCCGCAAGCGGAAGCTGCTGGGCCATCCAGTAGCGGTCGAGGAACCGGTAGAATCGGTCACCCATGATCTCCGGTCCGGGATCGAAGCGAGGTGGATGCGCGAACTTCAGGCGGAAATTGAGATAGTAGAACCCCTCGATCAGGAACGGCTTGCCGTGCCGCAGGAACCAGTGACAATCGCTCTGTCGCTGCGCCCAGTCGCGCGTATCGTGGAGACGGATGGTCCAGATCGGCCCGCCCATTCCAACCAATGTACCGATCCACACCAGCACGCGCTCAACCCATTTCGGACAATCGAAGCTGCGGTGGATCAGACGCCTGTGGAATCCCACCGAATGCCCCGCGCAAAGCGTGACGCCGGCGAGCACGATGAACACCGAAAATGCCGACCAGCTGAAGGTCAACGGCCCTAACCCGAGCGCCGCGCCAAACATGGCAACGTTCCAGACCGAGCGCGGCCCGTCCCAGACCACTGCGCCTTCCACCGCGCTGGCCTGGTCAAGCCCGCTCAGCGAATTGACCTTGAAAGCGCCCTCGGCCGCTTCACCCGCCGTGCTCATCAACCCTCTCCTCAGGTTCGTGCCGGGCCGTCTTGCGCTCAGCGTTTAGCTTGCGGGCTTCCGGACAGAACGGGGTCAGGAAGCTGTAGAGGCTGTTCGCCAGATTATCGGCGGCGATCGAATAGATGATATGCTGCCCGCGCTTTTGCTGGTGGACCAGCCCGGCTTCGTAAAGCACCGCAAGGTGCTTGGAGATCGAGGGCATGGCCATGTCGAACTTCGCCGCAATCTCCCCCACGGTCATCGGCCCGCCGGCCAGGTGGTTGAGGATCCGGCGGCGCGGAGTGGATGCCAGGGCCTTGAAAGCGCGTTCCATAGACACTTTCCTAATTAGGAAAGTATCTATACGCAAGTAGCAAATGCGATATGATCTGGGTTGGCAATCCCGGTTCATCCGAGGCGTCAGATGGGCCAGCCGGGCGATCTACTGCTGTAACTTAGTGAGTTTGGAGACGATTGCGTGGATGTGACCAAGCCCACCATTTCGAACCGGCGCCTGGTGCTGGCGCTGATTTGCGCTGCGGTGACGGGCTGGTTTTGCGCCAGCGCCCCGCTGTTGCTCCCTGTTCTGTTGGAAGATGGCTTAGGTCAAGTGATGGCTGGAATAGTGCTGTTCGCGATCTTCGGCCTGCCGTTCGCGCTCTTTGCCACCTTTATCGTTGGCCTGCCCATCGCGCTAATCGCGCGGGAAAATGGCTGGACCAGTTTGCGGCATTCGATTCTGTTCGGTCTTGGTGGCGGCTTCGCAATCTGGGCCGGAGAGCTCGGCTACAGACTGATTAACGCCACAGGTTCCTGGGGCGGGAACCAGGGCTATGTCTGGGAGGATGGCTGGCCAACTGCTCTTGGTTGGCGGCAGGAGCTCGCTTCTGCTCCGGTCACTGCGATCATCGGCCTGGTCAGCGCGCTGGTGGCCTGGCGGGTGGCGACCCCGCGCGCTGGCAATCGCGGCGTCCGGGAATAGCCAAGGCCGCCGAAACCCGGTTGATCGAATTGACAAGGGTCATGGCTCGCGTCAGGTTCTAGCATTCTGAGATAACCCGGAGCGCGCCATGTCCGTCGACTACATCATGATCGGAACCAACGACCTGGCCCGCGCGCGCGGTTTCTATGATGCGGTGTTTCCCATTTTCGGCGGCGAGCTGGAGGCGGACTATCCCCCTTTCACGTTCTGCTACCGCTTCCGCAACGGCACCCGGGCTTGGGTGGCAGGACCCCAGAACAAGCAGCCGGCTGTGCCTGCCAACGGATCGATGCCCGGTTTCCGCTGCGCCAATCCCGAGGAAGTAAACGCCTCGCACGCTGCGGTTCTGGCACAGGGCGGAACCAACGAAGGCGATCCCGGGCCGCGTCCAATGTATGGCCCGGATTTCTATGGGGCCTATGTCCGCGACCTCGATGGCAACAAGCTGAGTTTCATCTGCACGATTGCGGTGTGAGGCTTATTCCGCCACGAACTTCCCCGCCGCGCGGTCCTTCCTGACTTTCAGCCCGTCAAACACCTCGCCGCTCATCGCGATATAGACGCCCGGCGGGGCAACCTGGGCGCAGGCGAAGGCCATGCCGAGGTTGAACGCGGCGTCGGTTTCGGCAAAGCGCGCGGGTGAAAGCGCGCCGGTCAGGCAGATCGTCTTGCCGGGTACTTCGGCGGCCAGCACTGTGGCGGTTTGGGTCATCGTGTCGGTGCCGTGAGTGATCACGATGTGCGCCTCTGGTGCCTGCCGTGCAGCCTTGGCTATCGCCAGACGGTCGGCATCGGTCAACTCGAGGCTGTCCTTGCGCATCACTTCGACCACCCGGTGCTCCAGCGCCACCCGCGCCTCCTTGAGCAGCGCGGGGATGCCGCTCTCGACGATCTGGTACTCGCTCAGCGCGTCGAAATAGTTCTTGTCGATAGTGCCGCCGGTGGTCAGCACCAGGATCGCTTTCTGGGTCATTCCCCTGCCATAGCGCATCGCCCTCCATCCGTGCTAGCCTCGGCAGAACAGGTGGGGAGAATGCCGATGGCGACTGCCGAGAAAGCGCGCCATGCGACCGGAAGCCGGCTGGGCTGGCTGGTCGCGCTGCTGGCGCTGTCGGTGCTGCTCAACTACGTCGATCGCGGCGCGATCGGGATCGCCGCGCCGACGATGAAGGAAGAGCTTGGCTTTTCCGCGACCGAGTTCGGCCTGGGGGTCTCGGCATTCTTCTGGGCCTATGCCCCGCTATGCCTGGTGATGGGCTGGCTGTGCGACCGGTTCTGCGTTTACCGGGTCTTTGCACTGGGCGTGGCCTTGTGGGCGGTCTCGACCGTGCTGACAGGCTTTGTCAGCGGGCTCGCCGCGCTGGTGGTGTTCCGGGTTGGCCTGGGGATCGGCGAGGCGGTGTCGTTCCCGGGCAGCTCCAAAATCTTCGCCGCACAAGTCCCGGCGGAACGGCGCGGGATCGCCAATGCGGCGGTGGCAGCGGCAATCGCCTTTGGCCCGGCGGTGGGCTCGCTGGCGGGCGGCACGATCCTGGTGCTGGGCGGCTGGCGGCCGATCTTCTGGATCTTCGGCCTCGTCACCCTGCTCTGGCTGGTGCCCTGGCGGCTGGTCACCGGCCCGCTTCAGGCCGGGACCTTCAGCCAGCCGACCGCCGGGCGGCTGGACCTTTCGGCGCTGATGCGGATCCCTGCGCTGTGGCTGATGGGCACCGCGCATTTTCTGTCGAACTATGGGTTCTACTTCCTGATCACCTGGCTGCCGCTGTGGCTGGTCAAGACCAAGGGCTATTCGATCGAAACGATGACCGCGCTGACCACGCTGGGCTTTGTCGTCCAGGGTGTCGCGGCGCTGGCAGTGGGCCACTGGTCGGATCGTCAGGTCGCCTTGGGAGCCAACGAGGGGAGGCTGCGCCGCCGGCTGATGATCTTCGGGCACCTGGCGACCGCGGCGGCGATTGCCGGGATCTACACCGCGCGCGGACCGCTGGATCTGGGCGCCTGGCTGGTGCTGGCCGGGCTGGGCACCAGCCAGATCTCGACCAACCTGTTCGCGATTGCGCAGATCTTTTCAGGCCCGCGCGCGGCCGGCGGCTGGGTCGGCATGCAGAACGCGCTGGGCAATGTTTCGGGGATCGTCGGGCCGATCGTTACCGGGCTGATCATCGACTACCTTGGTGGATTCGGCTGGGGCTTCGCGCTGGCCGGTCTGCTGGCGGGGCTGGGCGCGGTCTGGTGGGCCTGGGCGGTGCCGGAGATCAGGCAGGTGGTCGACTAGCGCCCAGGCTGGTCACGCGAAACCCACCATGCCAGCCAGATCAGCACCGGCTGGAAAGCCAGCCGCGGGATGTGATAGCCGAGCCCCGCCCCGCCATCCGCGCGATCCAGATCAATCAGCAGGTGCTGGAAATTAGCCGGCCAGACACACAGCGCATAAGCGGCCAGACCCCACCCAGCCGCACGGCGCAGGGCCGGCGACCATGGCTGGAGCAGCCCGGCGGCTCCGGCCAGCTCGGCCCATCCGGTCAGCGCCACAACCGCGGCGGGCGCCGGCACCCATGGCGGCATGATCGCCAGAAACGGGGCGGGCGTGTTCAGGTGGGCCAGTCCGGCTGCGGCATAGAACAGAGCCAGCAACCAGCGCAGAATGGTGCGGATCACGCTGCCATCGCCTCAGCTTCGATTGCGTCAATCCCGGCATGGAGCCGCGCGGCGGCAGCGGGTTCGAGGCGGTGTTCGAACAGCGTCAGATGCCGCTTCAAGGTGCGGCGCACGGCCCCCTGCCCTTCGGCAATCGGCGCGCCCAGTTCGCGGTAGTGTTCCAGGCCATAGCGCAAGATGATGGTTGCGTTGATCGCCAGGTCGCGCAGCCGTTCGCGCGGCCAATCGAGCAGTCCGGCTTCGACCAGCGCAGCCAGATGCGCCTCGATCTGGTCGAAGGTCTGCTCCAGCCAGCGCGGGGCATTTGCGTGGATCGTGCCAGCTTCTTCGCCATAGGCCTGCTGGTCGCGGTAGAGGAATCTGAAACTGCGAAACTCGGCCATGACCACTTTCAGCAGCGCGGCATAGTCGCTCAGCGGATCGTCGCCGGGACGCACCGCCAGACGGGCTGCGATGGCAGCGGCAAAGCGTTCGCCAATCGCATCGAGCAGCGCGGCGCGGGTCTTGAAGTGATACCACAGGTTGCCTTCGGCAATCCCGCAGGCGGCGGCCAAGGCAGCTGTCGAAACCGCGCCGTAGCCCTTCTGGTTGAACAGCGCGAGCGCGGTTTCAACGATCCGGTCTTTGGTCCGCATCAGTACTTCGACAGCTCGACCTGCAGCGACTTGTAGCCGTGGACGAAGCAGGCCGCGACCCGCACGGGCTCGCCGATCACATTGGCGCGCAGACGCCGCTTGGCCATTTCCTCAAGCAGGGTGACTAGCTGCAATTCGGCCACCCGCGCACCGACGCAGCGGTGGATGCCGTAGCCGAACGAGAGGTGGCGGCGGGCATTTTCGCGGTCGACGCGGATCGCCTCGCCATCATCGAACACAGTTTCATCGCGGTTGGCGGAGAGGTACCACATTACCACCTTGTCGCCCTGTTTCATCTGCACGCCTTCGATCTCGGTGTCTTCGGTCACGGTGCGGCGCATGTGCGAGAGCGGGGTCTGCCAGCGGATCAATTCCTGCACCGCGTTGGGGATCAACGCGGGATCGGCTTCCAGCTTGGCGCGCTCGTCAGGATACTTGTTGAGGCCATAAGCATAGCTCGACATCGAATTGCGGGTGGTGTCGTTGCCGCCGACGATCAGCAGAATCAGGTTGCCGATGAATTCCTCGGGCTCCATCTCGCGCATCGCATCCGATTGCAGCATCACGCTGATCAGGTCCTTGCCCGGATTGGCCATGCG
>JANPMA010000312.1:0-4843 GCA_031422595.1 Novosphingobium sp.
GGGATAGACCACCACCAGCCCGCCGTCCCGGGGATGCTCGGGTACCGAAAACAGCGTCATCTGGCTGTCCGCAATCCCTGCCGCCCGCAGCCGCGCCGCCATCCGTTCGGCCGCCAGCGTGCAGCTGCCGTTGGTAACGGTGGTGTTGGTCTCGACCAGCTCCTTGTAGAGCCCGCGGAATTCGACTTGATCGGGGCGGATCGGACTGGCGTTCTGCGCCCCCACCGATCCGGTCAGCAAGGTTGCGCCCAGCAGCGCCGCAATGGTCTTGGTCACACCGTCCTCCTCGTGTCTCTTGCCGCAGGTAAAGCAACCCCGGCGCGATAAGGAAAGCACAAAGCGATCTGACCATGCGATGGGCCGGAACGAGGGTTCAGCGATCTCGAGCAAACGCGAACGAATGCCTGCTGTTGGTCAGCACTACGCCGCCGTCACTGCTTCGCACGCTGAATTCGGGATCGGCAAAGAAATGATCCACGAGGCGGCGATCGAAGGTGATCGTTTGGCCGGTCGCAATATCCGTGCGATCGCACGTTTGGCCGGTCCACGCGCTAGGCCTGAGCACCAGCCTCGCACCGTAACGGTAAGCTCCGGATTGTTCGCCACAATCGTATGCTGCTATGTAATTGCTTTCGGTCGTAAAACGCAGCCTGAAGGCCGCGCCCTTTGCAGGCACACCATCGACAGTCTCCAAGCGGAGACCTGCGTCCGTCGGCAGTGGGAGCGATGCTCGCGAGGTTGCACATCCGGCCACAGCTACGCTGACCGATGCCCAGACAAGCCATCGTCCGATCATGGCGCAGTCTTCACCGTGACACCAAGCGCCGAAGCCGCCAAGGTAATGCTGGTGAAGCTCATTTGATTGTACCTGGTCGAGACAGGGTCGGTAAACACCCCACTGACGAGACCGATCGCTGTTGCCGCAGCGAATACCGGCCCGCCGCTATCGCCGCCGCCCGCCATCGGTCCGCCTGCGTCATTGCTGACCAGGTAATGGACACCTGCGGTGCCAAACCACGGCATGCTGTATCGCTCCCGGTAAGTGCCGCACGTGTAGCCGGTGTTGAAACCTTGCTTGCAGACCTTGCTTGACCCAACCACCAAATTGTCAGGATTGTAGACGGCAGTCACAGCCATCGACGTTCCACTGCCATATTGGATCGTGTTGGGAAAGCTATCGCTTGAACTGGTGCGCCACTCGGCGTCGTAAGCGCCGCCAATTCGTTCGCCTTGCCAGATCAACCTAGGTGTTCCGCCGATCGACCCTGAACTGATGTTTGTCGGGTTGTAAAAGGCGGCACCGTTTACCGTGCAGCCCAAGGTTGTCCCACCAGAGCTGTTCACGCAACGTCCGAAATGCGCAGCAGTCAGGATTCCATTTGTAGTACCGCTCTTGACCGCGAATCCCAGCGAACCCCGGTCGCTGGTAGGCGTTGTACCGCTAACCGACTGGTAAGTGGTTTGCTTCCCGCCATAGATCGTAACAGCAGGTGTTGCCGCCGGATTTTCGTCAAGCAGTTCCACGTCAGGATCGGTCTCGATTCCGGGAGCGGCTTGGCGAGCCTGCGCGATCTGTTTTGTCGTGATCTGAACCTTCCCCGTCCGCATGTCGATCGAGTGACCGGCCAACACCCCGCGCGCCGCAAGCGACCGCTCAAGCGCTTCTTGCCGCCGTTCGAGTGCGGCAAGCGGCGTTCGGCCCTGAACCGCAACAAACGCAGGATTGGAAGTATACCTGGACAGCGTTCGCTTTGCGTCCCCTGTCAGCCGAACGAAGATACGCATGGTTCCGTCACTCGCATCACCATACATTCCCGCAAAGCTCGGCTCATCCCGCCGCAGTCGCTCCTGCAACAATCGGGCCTCAAGATCGAGATCGTAGCGCATTTGGGCCTCTGGTTGCGCGAGCCCCGAACGGACCATCGAATCCACGATGATATTTGCGTCCTGGGCAAGTGCCAACGAAGATGTCGACAAGCTAAGCGCGATTGCAACTACCATATTACGCATGATACGATCCGTTCTTTTTTAGAGCCCCAAGACCTGCAATAGAACACCTAACGAAACAACGCAGCAATTGTTCCGCGATCGAAATATGATTTGTCTGACAGCTGAATTGGCTTGCGTGAAGCCAACGCAGACACACCGAACTTTGTTTGCGATCCGTCAGAGGTGGTTCTGTGTCAGATCCATGTTGCCGGAAGCGCCCGCTGCGTGCTGGGTGAAACAGACGCCCACCGCCGCCATGTCGAGACGCGATTCGTTGTGGATGGAAGGGGGCCACGCGCCTTCCTTATTCGCCCCGGAATCCCTATATCCTCGGCATGTCTGACACTCCCGATACCCCGCCCGAAATTGTCCCCAACGCCAATGCCTATGGCGCCGATCAGATCAAGGTCCTCAAGGGCCTCGACGCGGTGCGCAAGCGGCCGGGCATGTACATCGGCGATACCGACGATGGATCGGGCCTGCACCACATGGTGTTCGAGGTTTCGGACAACGCGATCGACGAGGCGCTGGCCGGGCATTGCGACCTGGTGCTGATCGAGCTCAACCCCGATGGTTCGGTCTCGGTCTAAGACAACGGCCGCGGGATTCCGACCGGAATCCACGCCGAAGAGGGCGTTTCCGCCGCCGAAGTGATCATGACCCAGCTCCACGCCGGGGGCAAGTTCGAGAATACCAGCGAAGACAATGCCTACAAGGTTTCGGGCGGTTTGCATGGCGTCGGCGTCTCGGTGGTCAATGCGCTGTCGGAATGGCTCGAACTGACGATCTGGCGCGACGGCGAGGAACACTGGATGAAGTTCGCCCACGGCGATGCGGTGGAATCGCTGCGCGTGGTCGGGCCCGCGCCCGAAGGCAAGAAGGGCACCCGGGTGACCTTCATGGCCAGCACCGATACGTTCAAGAACGTGCTCGAATTCGATTTCGAAAAGCTTGAGCATCGTTACCGCGAGCTGGCTTTCCTCAATTCGGGGGTGCGGGTGCTGCTGCGCGACAAGCGGCACGAGGAGATCAAGGAGCACGATCTCTATTACGAAGGCGGGATCGGGGCGTTCGTCAGCTATCTCGATCGCAACAAGCAGCCGCTGCTGCCCGATCCGATCGCGATTTCGTCCGAACGCGAAGGGATCGCGATCGAAGTGGCGCTGGAATGGAACGATTCGTATTACGAAAACGTCCTGTGCTTCACCAACAACATCCCCCAGCGCGATGGCGGCACCCACCTTGCCGCGTTCCGCGCGGCGCTGACCCGCACGCTCAACAACTATGCCGAAAAGTCGGGGCTGCTGAAGAAGGAAAAGGTCAGCCTGACCGGCGACGACATGCGCGAAGGGCTGACCGCGATCGTCTCGGTCAAGCTGCCCGATCCGAAGTTCTCGTCGCAAACCAAGGACAAGCTGGTCTCCTCCGAAGTGCGCCAGCCGCTGGAAAGCCTGATGGCCGACAAGATGAGCGAATGGCTCGAGGAAAACCCGGCCTATGCCAAGGCGGTGGTCGCCAAGATCATCGACGCCGCCGCTGCGCGCGAAGCCGCCCGCAAGGCGCGCGAGCTGACCCGCCGCAAGGGCGCGATGGACATCGCCAGTCTGCCCGGCAAGCTGGCCGATTGCCAGGAACGCGATCCCGCCAAGTGCGAACTGTTCCTGGTCGAAGGGGATTCGGCAGGCGGCAGTGCCAAGCAGGGCCGCGACCGGCATTTCCAGGCGATCCTGCCCTTGAAGGGCAAGATCCTCAACGTCGAGCGCGCGCGGTTTGACCGGATCATTTCATCCAAGGAAGTCGGCACGCTGATCCAGGCGATGGGCACCGGGATCCGCGACGAGTTCAACCTTGCGAAGCTGCGCTATCACAAGATCGTGATCATGACCGACGCCGACGTCGATGGCGCGCATATCCGCACGCTGTTGCTGACCTTTTTCCACCGCCAGATGCCCGATATCATCCGCAGCGGCCACCTGTTCATCGCCCAGCCGCCGCTCTACAAGGTCTCCAAGGGCCGCAGCGAGGTCTATCTCAAGGACGCCCGCGAGCTTGACGAATACCTGGTCGAGGCCGGCCTGGCCGGCCGCGTGCTCGAAGGACCGGGCGGAGCGCGCTCGGGCGCGGACCTCAAGGTGCTGGTCGATCACGCGATCCGCTTGCGCAGCCTGATGGGCTTCGTGCCGCGCCGCTATGATTCCGCGGTGATCGAGGCGCTGGCGATCGGCGGGGCGTTCGCGCCTGAGATCGACCGTGCCGGACGCGCGGCCGCGCTGGCCCGCGGCGCCACGCTGCTGGGCCTGACCGACCGCGAGGCGGTGTGGAGTGCGGGCCTGCGCGAAGACGGCTCGGTGCTGGTCGAGCGGATCTGGCGCGGGGTGACCGATGCCTTCCCGATCGAGGCCACATTCCTGACCGGTGCCGAGGCCCGCAAGCTCGCCCGGCTCGCCGCCGAACAGGCCAGCGCCTATACCGGGGCGGCCCGGCTGATCCGCGCCAGCGCTGCGCCGGTCGAGGAAGCCCCGGCCGAAGTGGCCGAAGTGGCCTCCGAAGCCAATGACGACCAGACCCCGGTCGCGCCGCGCGGCGATGGCAAGAACGAAGGCATCGCCCGCCCCTCGCAATTGCTCGAAGCCGTGCTGGCCGGCGGGCGCAAGGGCCTGGCGATCGCGCGCTACAAGGGGCTGGGCGAAATGAACGCCGAGCAGCTGTGGGAAACCACACTCGATCCCACCGCCCGGGTGCTGCTGCAGGTCAAGGTCGAGGACGCCGACGTCACCGACGAGATCTTCACCCGGCTGATGGGCGACGTGGTCGAACCGCGCCGCGAATTCATCCAGGAGAACGCGCTCAACGT
>JANPMA010000313.1:0-3414 GCA_031422595.1 Novosphingobium sp.
GCGCTCGGCGATGGTTTTTGAGCGGGTATAGGGATAGGCGTCCTTGCTGGTCGGATCGGTCCAGTCGGCCTCGGTGAACTTGTCCTTGTTCTGTCCATAGGCGACCGCCGCCATCGAGCTGGTCATCACGAACCGCTTCACTCCCGCTGCCTTGGCCGCCTTGAGCGCGCGCAAGGCCCCGTCGCGCGCCGGGACGATCAGTTCATCCTCATGCTTGGGGGCATTGGCCGGCAGCGGCGAGGCGACATGGGCGACATGGCTGCACCCGGCCATCGCCTCGGCCCAGCCGGCGTCGCTCATCAGGTCAGCGGCGAAAAATTTGAGCTTGCTGTTGTCGACCGCCAGATGCGCGCGCACCTCGGCCTCTTTGGCGAGATTGCGGATCGAGGTGTGGACCATCCAGCCCTCCCCGACCAGCTGGCGGATCAGGAACCCGGCGATATAGCCGCTGCCGCCGGATACGAAGACTGTGCCTGCCATTGCAATTCTCCCATCAGAACCGGATCATGATCGAGCGCGCCAGCGCGGGCGAGATCGAGTGGACCAGTTGCAGTATCTTGACCATGCCGACATTGATCGTCTCGGTCCCGCGCTCCATCCCGGTCACGATCTGGCGGGCGCATTCGGCGGCGCTCATCTTGTTGGAGCCGCGCCCGGCGGTCATTTGCGTGTCGACCAGCGGCGGCAGTGCCTCCACTACTTTCACGCCAGTGCCCTTAAGCTGAGCGCGGATGCCCAGCGTATAGGACCTCAGCCCCGCTTTGCTGGCACAATAGACCGGCGATCCGGCATTGGGCGCCAGCGCCAGGCCCGAGGTGACATTGACCACCATCGCCTCACCGCGGCTTTTCAGCGAGGGCATCAGCCGCGCGATGATCTGCGTGGGCGCGTGGAGGTTGAGGAAATAAGTCCGCTCAGCCCCTTCCAGATCAAGCTCGCCGCTGCGAAAATCGTAGGAGGTGCCCGCCCCGGCATTGTTGAGCAGCACGTCGATCGGCCGATCGCCCAGCCCGGTCAGCAGCGCTTCGACCCCGGCAGGTGTGGAGAGATCGGCCTCGATCACTTCAAAGCCATCGGCCCTGGTAGCAGCACAGCGTTCCGGATTGCGCCCCGATGCGATGACGTTCGCGCCCTTGTCACGCAATTGCCGGATCAGCTGAGCCCCGATCCCATCAGTGCCGCCGGTGACCAGCACGGTCTTGCCGGAAAGCCGCATTGCATTCTCCCTTTTGTTCTTGCGGGGAGACTAGAGGATTGGTTGCCTATTGCAACGCACCTCGTCATCCCCGCGAAAGCGGGGACCGCTGGCCACCTGGCGCAGCGTCTGATGGCCAGCGGTCCCGGGTCTAGCCCGGGACGACGTTAGCGCATCAGCACCAGTTCCTCGGCCATGGATGGATGCAACGCGACGGTTTCATCGAACTGCGCCTTGGTCAGCCCAGCCTTCACCGCAATTGCGGCAGCCTGAAGGATTTCGGGTGCATCGGGGCCGATCATGTGCAGGCCCAGCACCTTGTCGGTCTGGGGATCGACCACCAGCTTGTAGTAACCGCGCTCCATCACCTCGCTGAACATGTTCTTCATCGGCCGGAAGTCGCTGGTGAAGACCTTGACGTGGCCATGCACTTCGCGCGCCTGGACTTCGGTCAGGCCGACCGCGGCGAGCGGCGGCTGGCTGAACACCGCGCTGGGGATGTGATCGTAGGCGGTGGTGCGCGGGCTATTGCCGAACACGGTATCGGCAAAGGCGTGCCCCTCGCGGATCGCCACCGGGGTCAGTTGCACCCGGTCGGTCACATCGCCCACCGCGTAGATGCTGGGGCACGAAGTCTGGTTGTACTCATCGACCGGAATCTCGCCATTTGAGCCCAGCGTCACACCGACGCCTTCAAGCCCAAGCCCATCGGTCTTGGGCCGGCGGCCGGTGGCGACCATCACCACATCGGCGGCGATCGGCTCGCCCTCACCGGCATAGACCAGCAGCGAGCCGTCTGCCGCCTTCTCGACCTTGCGGATCGGGCGGTTGAACCCGAACGCAATCCCGCGCGCCTGCATGATCGGCAGCAGCCGGTCGGTCAGGTCATGGTCATAGCCGCGCAGGATCTTGTCGCTGCGGTTGACCACGGTAACTTCGCAGCCCAGCGCGTTGAAAATCCCGGCAAATTCCAGCGCGATATAGCCCGCACCCTGGATCACCACGCGCTTGGGCAGCTCGGGCAAATGGAACACCTCGTTCGAGGTGATGCAGTGCTCCACGCCCTCAATCTCGGGCATCACCGGCCAGGCGCCGACCGCGATCAGGATCACCTTGGCGGTCACTTCGCGCCCGCTGGCCAGACGCACCGCGTTGGGCCCAGCTACTGTGGCGCGTTCGTGGAAATGCTCAACCTTGTTGTTGTCGAGCGTCGTAGTGTAGGCCCGCTCCAGCCGGTCGACATCGCTGGCGACGAAATCGCGCAAGCTGTTCCAGTCAAAGCTCGCCTCGCCCAGCGTCCAGCCGTACTTGGGGGCATCGTGCAGCTCGTGGGCAAAGTGGCTGGCATAGACCAGCAGCTTCTTGGGCACGCAGCCGCGGATCACGCAGGTCCCGCCGATCCGGAACTCTTCCGCCACCGCCACACGCGCGCCATGCGAAGCGGCAATCCGGCTGGCGCGCACTCCGCCCGAGCCGGCACCAATCACGAACAGGTCATAGTCATAGTCTGTCATGGGGCGAGATATGGGGTGTCGGGGGGTGGTTTGCCAAACGGTTTTGATAATGAGAGTAAAAGGCTACGTTGTCGCGACGATGCCGGGAGCATAGCCTGTGAGAATTGCGAAACTTGCTATCTTGATCTCAGTAGCGCTGCTGGCTGGTTGCACAACTGCGACCTCGAACCCCGCTGCCACCCTTGATGCACTTGCTCGCGAGAGCAAATTCGCAGCTTCGGGATGCTATCCGGGTACTGACTTGCCCGAAGACCGCGAACCTCTCACCAATTCTGTCGATCAAGCAATCCGGGACATCACCCTTCTGCCCCGTCCGCGGGACCCAGAGCTGGTGAGATCGGTACTGAAGAGATTGATCAACGAAGTTGACCAGTTTGCCACAAGGGATCGAGAGAGGGCCTACGACTATGCCATCAGAATCTGGCAAGCGTCGGGGGTCGGCGGGGAATCCAGACTATTCCTGAGAACCGATCAGGAAACGCTTCGTCTCACGGCGACTTGTTAAGCCAGCGCAGCCACTAACCAATCCCCGCCTCAGCCAGCAGCGCCTCGGTACTGGCATCGAACCTCGTCCCCCCGGCATCGATCGCCTTGGCGATCTCCTTGCCCAGCTCCACCCCGAACTGGTCGAAGGCGTTGATTTCCAGCAGCACGGCATTGGCGAATGTCCGATGCTCGTGGAACGCAATCAGCGCGCCGAGCGTC
>JANPMA010000314.1:0-1637 GCA_031422595.1 Novosphingobium sp.
TTGGCATCGAAGCTGGGCATATAGGGCCCGGCGCTGTCAGGCCGGTCGATGAAATAGGGACCCGCGACCGAGGTGATGATCCCGCAGGTTTCGGTCATCCCGTATCCGGTCGTCGGGCTGGCGGCCGGGATCTTGCGGGCGATCTCGCCGACCTGCTCGGGCGGAACCTGCGCGCCGCCGCCCGACAGGCCGGTGAGCGTAGAGGTGTTGGTCTTGGCAAAGTCCGGGTGGTTGATGATCTCGCGCGCCATGATCGGAACGCCGCTTACGCCGGTGATCCCGTACTGCTCGATCAGCTTCAGCGCCTCGCCGGCATCCCACTTGCGCATCAAGACGATCGCGCCGCCGGCCGCGGTGGTCAGGTAGGCGCCGCAATTGTTGGCGGTGACGTGGAACAGCGGGGTGGTCAGCAGCGAGACCGGGATCGGTGGATCGGCTGGCGGGGCTACTCCAGTCGCACGCTCGGTCGCCAGGGCCTGCGCGGTGGTCGAATAGAGCATGTTCATCAGGTTGGCGACGCAGCCGCGGTGGGTCAGCTGCGCGCCCTTGGGAAAGCCGGTGGTGCCGCTGGTGTAGAAGATGCAGGCATCGGCTTCGGGATCGACGCTGACCGTGGGCATTTGGCCGCCGCTTGCGACGATCTCGGCCCAGGGGGTGACATCGGCGGGGTAGTCTGCCAGGCGCACGCCGACCAGCTTGAGGTCATGCAGCGGCAGATCGCGGAAGCGCGCCAGCCGTTCGGCATCGGCGATCAGCACCTTGGGCTCCGAATCCTTCAGCGCGAAGTCCAGTTCCTCGCCGGTCCACCAGGCGTTCATCCCCACTGCGGCGATCCCGCAGGCGGTGCAGGCCCAGTAGGCGATCATCCATTCGGGGTAATTGCGCATGGCAATGCCGACCCGGTCGCCCGGCTGCACGCCTTGCAGGGTCAACCACGCAGCCAGCGCATTCGCCTGGGCGTGGGCCTGGGCATAGGTCAGCACTTCGCCCTCATAGATCAGGTAGGGCCGCTCACCCCAGGCCGCGGTTGAGAGCCAGAATTCGCGCACCGATGGCGGCTGGTTCTTGAAGGTCTTGATCTGGTTGCCGAGAATCTCTTCCTCGACCACTTCAAACTGTCCCCCCGGACCGGTCAATTCCTCGCGCACCTGGCGCAGCTCGGCGTAATGCATCGCTCATCCCATGTTGTGTTAATTGTCCGGTTAAGTGCCGGATTGCGCCGGGGTGGGCAAGGGATTCGTTTGCAGCCGCGCGGTTTGGATTTAAGGGCATTGTGGATGAACCTTCCCCCCGACCGCCTCGACCGTTTTGCCCGCCATATCGTGCTGCCCGAACTTGGCGGGGCGGGGCAGGTGGCGTTGGCCCATGCGCATGTCGCACTGGTCGGCTGCGGGGGGATCGGCTCGCCGGCGCTGCAATACCTCGCCGCTGCCGGGGTGGGCACTTTGACGCTGATTGACCGCGATACGGTCGACGCGTCCAACCTCCAGCGCCAGACGATCTTTGCCGAAGCCCAGATCGGTCGGCCCAAGGCCGAAGTCGCGGCCGAATGGGTGGCGCGGTTCGATGGTGCCCTCAAGGTGCGCGCCAGCGTGGGGACGGTCGGGGGGGACAACGCCGCGCGGCTCCTTGAGGGC
>JANPMA010000315.1:0-12893 GCA_031422595.1 Novosphingobium sp.
GCTTGCCGACGACCTTTCCGCGCCGCTGACCGATGTCCGCGAGATTGAGGCGCGGCTGGCGCTGGTAGCCTGGCTGCACGACGATCCCTTGCTGCGCGGCGACTTGCGAAGCGTCATGCGCGCGATTCCCGATCTGGGCCGGGCCTTGGGGCGGGTGGTCGCGGCGCGCGGCAGCCCGCGCGACTTGGGGCAGCTGCGCGACGGTCTGTCCGAAGCAAGGCGGATCCACGATTTCCTGAAAGCCCGGAGTGAGCGCCCAGCGCTGCTCGATGCGCTGCTGCCCGCGCTCACCGGGCACGGGGCGCTGACCGACCTTTACGCCCGCGCGCTGGTCCCAACCCCGCCGACCGAGCGCAGCCAGGGTGGCTTTATCGCCGAAGGTTACGACGCCGCGCTCGACGAACTGCGCCGGATTTCAGGCGACGCTCGCCGCGCGATTGCGGCGCTCGAGGCCAAGTACCGCACCGAAACCGGGATTGCCGCGCTCAAGATCCGGCACAACGGCGTGCTGGGCTATTTCATCGAGGTTCCGGCCAGGCACGGCGACGCGCTGATGGCGGCGGACAGCGGCTTCACCCACCGCCAGACCATGGCCGGGGCGGTGCGTTTCAACGCGCTGGCCTTGCACGAGGAGGCCAGCCGGATCGCCCAGGCTGGCGGGCATGCGTTGGCGGCAGAGGAAGCCCACTTCGAGGATCTCAGCGTCCGCGCGATCGAGGCCCGCCACGCCATTGCCGCGACCGCCGCCGCGCTGGCCCGGCTCGATGTCGCTGCCGGGCAGGCCGAACGTGCGGCTGAGGGCGGCTGGTGCCGACCCGAAGTGGTGAGCGATCACGTGCTCGAAATCACTGGCGGACGGCACCCGGTGGTCGAAGCCGCGCTGGCGGCCAAAGGCGAGCGCTTCGTGGCCAACGACTGCCGGCTTGCGCCGCAGGACCGGTTGTGGCTGGTCGGCGGGCCCAACATGGGCGGCAAGAGCACCTTCTTGCGCCAGAATGCGCTGATCGTGCTGCTCGCCCAGGCCGGAGGCTTCGTGCCCGCGGAATGCGCGCGGATCGGACTGGTCGACCGGCTGTTCAGCCGGGTCGGCGCCTCGGACAATCTGGCGCGCGGGCGTTCGACTTTCATGGTCGAAATGGTCGAGACCGCTGCGATTTTGGCCCAGGCAAGCGAGCGCAGCTTTGTGATCCTCGACGAGGTCGGGCGCGGGACTTCGACCTATGACGGACTGGCGTTGGCCTGGGCGGTGGTCGAGGCGGTGCACGGGGTGAACAAGTGCCGCTGCCTGTTCGCGACGCATTACCACGAACTCGCCCGGCTGGCCGAAAGTTGCGACGCGCTCTCGCTCCACCACGTTCGCGCGCGCGAATGGCAGGGCGAGCTGGTCCTACTGCACGAACTGGCCGAAGGACCGGCCGACCGCTCCTATGGCCTGGCGGTGGCCAAGCTGGCCGGCGTGCCCGCCCCGGTGGTGGCCCGCGCCCGCGCAGTGCTCGACCGGCTCGAGAAGGGCCGCGCCGAAACCGGCGGAATCGCCGCCGGACTGGGCGATCTGCCGCTGTTCGCTGCCGCGGCGGAACAGCAGGAAGCGGCGGTCGATCATTTGCGCCTGCGGCTCGAAGCAATCGATATCGATGCGCTCAGCCCGCGTGAGGCGCTCGAACTGCTCTATGAACTCAAGCGTGAAGCGGGAAAGCTTCCTTAACCCTCTCGGCGTATTTTACGGGCATGTTTGGGTTTAGCAGCAGGATGAGCCAGGTTTTCAGAAGCCGTTCGAAAGCGGCACACAAGTCGCCTTGGGCCAAGGTTTGAGAGGGCAGGACTATGGACGGGCTGATGTCCGATCGCGTGAAGTTTCTGTTGCTGGGCCTGGGGGGGGCCGTCGCGATTGGCGGCGCGCTGGCGCTTGGCGGCGAAGAAGCTGCGCCTGCGCCGCAACAGGTGGTGGTGACCAAATCTGTCGTTACCCCGCAGCCCGCGCCGCAACCAGCCGCTGAGCCCCAGCCCGAGCCCGAATCCACCCCGGCCCCTGCGGCCAGTCCTCCAGCCGCGCCCGCCGCCGAGGATGGACAGCCCGCGCCCGAAGGCGAAGACGCTCAGGCTCCGGACGATGGCTGGCCCAGATAGGAGTCACCGGGCGCGTCGACTGCCTTGAACGCCCGGGCAACAATAGCCTCCTTGCTCCAGCGTTCGGTCGCGCGCTCGCCTGCTGCGCGGCCCAGTCTTGTGCGTTCCTGCGGATTGTCGGCCAGCCTGACCACGGCCTGAGCCAGCGCCGCCGCATCGCCGGGCGAACTAATCGCGCCGCAGCCTTCGACTTCGGCATAGAGTCCGGTCCCCGGCTCGGTCGTCGCCACTACCGGGCGCCCCGAAGCGAGCATGTTGGTCAGTTTTGAGGGTAGCACCAGATCGGCTGCCCCGGCGATCTGGGGCAGCAGGTGCAAATCCGCCAGGGTCAGCATCGCGCCCATCCGCTCGGCCGGTTGCAGGTCATGCAACTGGACATTGCCGAGACCCGCCGCCAGCCGTTCGAGCTCGGCGCGGTTGGGGCCTTCGCCGCAGATCACGAACGCGATGTCATGGCGGTGCTGGAGCAGCCGCGCTGCTTCGACCAGGATCTCGATCCCCTGCTTGCGGGACACATTGCCCGAATAAAGCGCGACCTTGCGGTCTTCCAGACCCCATTCGGTGCGGATTGCAGCTGCTCTGGCCGGATCGGGGGCAAAACGCGCGTCGGACCAGTTGCGCATTTCGAACACGCGATCAGCTGCCACACCCTTGTCACGCAATTTGGCGCACATCTGCGGGCTGATGGTGGAGACCTTGTCGCCCAATCGCAGCAGCCGCGCTTCCAGCCAGCGGGCCAGCCGCGCGGGCAGGCTCCCCCCGCTCATCAGCCCGGTCGCCAGCGCGGCTTCGACTTCGAAGTCCTGGACGTGAATCCACAGCCTCGCACCGGCAAGCCGCGCCGCCAGCCAGGCGGTGACCACGCTGAGCAGCGCAGGCGCAAGAACCACCACCAGTTCGGGCCGCTCCCCTTTGGGCCTCAGCGCGGCGCGCAGTGCGAAGGGGAGAGCCGACAGGGCAAAACTGGCGAGGTGGAGGATCCGCTTCAGGCCGCTGGGCTGCGCGGGCACATAGATCGGGCAGCGCACCAGCTTGACCCCGCCCTCTTCGCCGTGCTGCCAGCCGCCTCCGGCATGGGTGGGATAGGTCTTCCACTGCGGATAATAGGGCTTGGCGACCACCGCCTGAACTTCGGCCCCGGCGGCCACCAGCGCCTCGGCCAGACCTTGGGTATAGGGCCCGATCCCGATCGGTTCGGGGGCATAGTTGATCCCCACGATCAGCACGCGGCGGGCCTTCACTGGTCGAGCCAGGTGCTGAGCGCGGCAAGCTGGCGCGACTGGCGGCGCACGTCGGCGCGGGCGAGCTGGCTGAGACTGCGCCAGGCGCGCGAGGCCGCCCAGCCCAGTGCCCCGCCCTCGTGGCGCATGTCGCGGGTCACTTCGGCCTCACCTGTCGCACCACGGCGGCCAAGCAGGCGTTGGAGCAGCTTGGCGGGGCCGGCCTTGAGCGTGGCGGCTGCGAGCTGGGCGCTTTGGCGGGTGCCGAGTTCCTGCAGCAGCAGATCGGGAGCGGCCTCGATCAGTTCGGACGGGGCGGGATCGCCGGCCAGTTCGAGCGGCGTGCCGGGGCGCCAGCGCTGGACCAGTTCGAGCACCAGCCGGGCGCCGCTGTGCCAGTTCCCGGCCTTGGCCTGGGCCCAGAACGACGGCCAGTCGAGCGGCCCGGTGCGGAGCAGAAAATCGATGTCTGTCAACAACAAAGGCCCACAATCGAGCCGGTGCGAATAGACCGCGTGGACGATCAGGTGGGCCAGGGTGTCTTCGGGCGCGAGCATGCGGATGCCATCGCAATCGATCTGCGAGCGCGCCCGGATCGCTGCTTCGTCGGCCTGCGGGCTGGCGTGGTCGAGCCGCCCATGGGGCTCCCACAAATGGTGGTGCAGCTCGATCAGGACCCCGCGCGGCGAGAGCAGAACCGGCATGTGCTTTTCGAGCCGGACTGTGTCCTCGAGCGTCATTTCGGGCTCTTCAGCCGTCACATAACCGCACCCAAGCAGCACCCCATAGGCACTCAGCACGGCTTCGACAGGCACCCAGATATCAAGATCGCGCATCGGCCGCAGCGCGGGCGCGGGATAGGCGTGGCGGGCGAGCCAGGCCCCCTTGAGCGCGATCGGGTGATGCCCCGCCTGTTCCAGGCTGGCGCAACATTCTTCGAGCGCCGCGCGGGTCGCCAGCGCCTGGATCGCCGAGAGCCGGTGCGCCGCGCGCCAGCCTTCGCGAATGGCCGTGGGCACCGCCTCGTCGTTTGCGCGCAGGGCATGGAGCAGGGGTTGCAGCCGGTGGAGCGCGGCAAGCCGGTCGAGCGCCTGCCATTCGTCCAGACCCAACCGGGCAGCAGCACCCTTGCCGAGCAGCCCCAGCAGGCGACGCCGCAGCGCAGGGAGGTCCATTGCTGTTCTCAGTTGGACTTCTTGGGCACAGTGAAAGTGCCGGTGACCCGCCCGCCGCGGGCGCCGCCTCCCGGAGTGCCAAGCGCGGAAGATCCGCCGCCGACATTGCCATCGATCGAGGAAATGCCGGTGTTGAGGTCGATCACCAGCCGCCCGCCATTCATCCGGTCGGCGCCGCGCCGCAGCACCACGCCGCCGGCCATGGTGATGATCCGCCGATCGAAATCATAGATCGCCACTTCGCCGCTTGCGCTTTGGTCACCCTTGGTCACCTGGACTCCGCCGGTGGCATCGAGCCGGTGGATCTTGAAGCCCCCGCCATCCGAAGTGAAGGCCAGCGTGGTTCGTTCGGCCCGCACGGTCAGCCCGCCCTGGCTGATGACCACGTTGCCAGAAAGCGAGGCGCGGTCCTGCCTGCCAAGCAACTCGAAGTGATCGCCAGCATAGCTGACCGGGGCATTGCTGTCGTGCCCGCCGAAAACCTGGGCCTGGCCGGGCGCCAGCGCCAGCAGCACGGCACTGCCGATCGCGAAACCGCCCAGAGCCGAGCGCAGTATGGTGCGGCGCAGCGGGGATCTTGTCGAAAGGCTCATCGCGGCATCCTCAACGCGTGTTGCTGGAACTGCCCGCGGACATTCCCGTCAAGGGTGAGCACGCGGCTGTCTAGGTCGGCGCTTAGCCGGTCGGCGCTGAAAGTGCCAGCCGGTATCGCTCCGCTGACCCCGCCGGTCCCGGTCGCGCGGCGGGTCTTGAGGTCTACGGAAATGTTCTGGGAGGTCATCCGGTAACCGTCGGCGGCGGTGATGCTGACCGGACCGTCGCTGCTGACCAGCTCGGTCTCAAAATTGTAAGCCCCGCGCAATGCGATCAGCTCGGCCGGGCCATCGCTGAGCAGGATCCGCGCGGCCAGCCGGTCAAGCCGGACCACCGGTTCCTTGACCGAAACCTGGACGGCGTTCCCCGCGGTGACGGTGAAGGGCCGGCCCTGGTTGTCCTCGCCGCGGTACATCGCGTCGGCCACTCTTACGCGCTCCTGCGTCATCGCCACTTTGGTCCGGTCGAGCAGGAAGGAAATCTCGCTGCGCGCGAACAGCGGGCCGACTACCATCGCTGCGGTGACAACCCCGACCAGCCCCGGCAGCACTACCGCCAGGAACTTCACCTTGCGATCGTGCGATCCCCCGGGGGCTGCCCAGTGCTGGCGCTTGTCGCGGATCTGGTCTGCCAGCTGGCTCATGACTCGTGGCTGAAGATGTCCTTGTCGGCCCAGCCCATCAGGTCAAGCCGGGCGCGGTGCGGCAAGTAGTCGAACGCGGCCTGCGCAGCCTCGGTACGGTGCTCGCGGGCGAGGCGCTCCACCAGGATCGCGTGCATCGCGTGGAGATAGCGCACGTCGCTCGCGGCATATTCGCGCTGCGCCTCGCTCAGTTCACCGCCGCCCCAGTCGCTCGATTGTTGCTGTTTCGACAATTCCCTGCCCAGCAGTTCGCGGACCAGATCTTTCAGGCCGTGCCGGTCGGTGTAGGTGCGGGTCAGCTTGCTGGCGATCTTGGTGCAGAACACCGGCGCGGCCACCACGCCCAAGTAATGCTCGATCGCGGCGAGATCGAACCGGGCGAAATGATAGAGCTTGATCCGG
This sequence comes from Novosphingobium sp., assembly GCA_031422595.1. GTDB lineage: Bacteria > Pseudomonadota > Alphaproteobacteria > Sphingomonadales > Sphingomonadaceae > Novosphingobium. Next base: position 6,162 of record JANPMA010000315.1, read on the forward strand.
CCGGGATCGGCCAGCACAGCCTTCAGATTGGGCGCGGCATAGCTGGAACCGGGCGCGAAACGCACCAGGTGCTCATCCCCGCTGCCGTTCGCAATCTGCACCAGGCACAGCCGGTCACGCGGGGTCATCAGCCCCATCGTTTCGGTATCGACCGCAACCGGCCCGGGTCCCAGCACGCCTGCGGGGAGATCTTCTTCGTGGAGATAGACTGCCATATCGCCATGGTGCTTAGGCCGAATGGTGCGGGGTGAAAAGCCCTGCTTTCCCCTTCAACCGTCATGCTGAACTTGTTTCAGCATCCATTTCGCCCCACTCATAGACTTCGAGTTGGGGCACGATGGACCCTGAAACGAGTTCAGGGTGACGAGGTTTTAGACAATGCCAGGCAGCGATGCAGTCCCCGAAAGCTGGCGCGCGGTGCTGGACCCGGTGCTGGGCAGCGCCAAATCGCGCGCGCTGGGGGGCTTCCTCAAGGCCGAAGAAGCGGCCGGAAAGGCGATTTATCCGCCGCGCGGCAGCCGCCTTGCCGCGCTGGAGTTGACGCCGCTCGACCGGGTGAAAGTGGTGATCCTGGGGCAGGACCCCTACCACGGTCCCGGCCAGGCGCATGGCCTCAGCTTTTCGGTCCAGGACGGGGTGCGGGTGCCGCCCAGCCTGGTCAATATCTACAAGGAGCTGGAAAGCGACCTTGGCTTGCCGCGCGGACAGAACGGCAACCTTTCCCAATGGGCCCGGCAAGGCGTGCTGCTGCTCAACGCCAGCCTGACGGTCGAGGACGCGAAGCCCGCCTCGCACCAGGGCAAGGGCTGGGAGGAGATCACCGACGCGGTAGTCGCCGCGGTCGCAGCCAAGGCCGAGCCGTGCGTGTTCCTGCTGTGGGGCAGCCATGCCCGCAAGAAGGCGCTGAGCGTCCCAGGGCTGATGCCCGGAACGTCTGGCGGCCACCACCTGGTCCTTACCGCCCCGCACCCCAGCCCGCTATCGGCTCATTCGGGGTTCCTTGGCTGCAGGCATTTCAGCCAGGCCAATGCGTTCCTTGAAGCGAACGGACGCGGAGCGGTGGACTGGCGCGTCTGAACTTGGCCCGGCGCTGGCGGGATTCGCAAGGCGGTGGACACAATGGACAGGGTCCTGCGCAAAGTGTCACCGTTCGGACCAACCGAGCCGCCAGGCGCGACAGAGCGTGCACTTTCGCGCGCACCGGAGTGTCCAAACAGCAAATGGCCCCACTGATTTTGCACGATAATCCCGAGCTAGTTGATGAAACACATGCGCAGAGCGTCTGTACCGGTTGCCATATAGGGCCTTGCGGCCTGTGGCGCGAACTTGCGCTCGCCGCCGGGGTGAGCCGACGGCGGCGGGGATGATGACAGGCTCGGGGGATGTAGGAAAGGGTTGGGGTGGTGCGTTGGTTGATCCGAAAAGGCGGGTTTCGAGGCGCGACGGGCGGATTGCTGCCGTACGGCTCCGCAATGTGCGAAGGCAGCCAAGCGATCCCAACGGGGGCGACGGTGATCCGCCGGTGCCTTGTTTTTTTGTCCCTTTGATAAACCGACTGTCGCGCGCTTCCTTCGAGGGACAGGTCCCGCCCTTCCGTCACTCCCCTTCCGTACCATCCCGGGAGCACGGGGAGAACGGAGAGGACAAGGGGAGGATAGGGAGCACATTGAGCACAGCAAGTGTCCACGCAAGTGACTGTAAAACAAATGCAATGCCAGAATCGGAGAATCATTCAGCACAACTTACCCTGCGAGTTGCAATGTATGATGCATTTCGGTATTCCAAGATTGCAGGACACAGCGACTCGCGGTGTTTGAGTAATTACCTAAATCATTGTTTTATAACGTTTTGTGTCCGATAAGACTTTTAGTCGTGCTAAGCGGTCATCGGGTCCAAACCTTCGATTTATGCGCAGTCCCGGCGAAACATAGGGGCGGGGTCCAAACCCGCCCCACCATTTGAAAGGACGAAGATATGGCGACAGTTCGAGAAGCCAGCGCGATCACCAAAAAGACCCTGGCGATGCGCGACCACCTATGGCCGGGCGCAGCCCTCCACCTTTGGCACCGGAGTGCGAATAAAGGTTTCGCCACGATACCCAAGACGCTCCCATTCGTCCTGAAAATAATGGATGAATTGACCAAGGGCGCGCCCGTCTCGTCGACCTTCCTTTCTCTTTGGTGCTCCACTTGGGACAACTCATACATAGTGATCACGAACCCCGCAGAGATGTCGCAAGCGGCCGGGTTTGGTGGCCAAAGGGGGGTGCACACTTGGGCAGGCCGCATGAAGAAACTGCAAGCCCTTCGCTTTATCGACATTAAGCCGGGCAAAAGTGGTCCAATGAACCATGTCATCATGTGGAACCCTCATACGATTATCAGATGGCATCACGATGTCGCACACACGCCGGGCTTGATGGAAGCAAGCTTCACATCGTTGATTGAAAGGGCGGCGGAAGTAGGAGCGCAGGACATGCTGACGCCTCTTCCTCCTCCCCAGCCCGTTGCCCCGCCACCGCCCCCCGCCGTCGTCCCAGCCGCTCCGCTGCCTCACGCGGCTTCAGACAATCAACCGGCTGAAGCCTAATAGACAACAAGACGAGAGGCTGCCCTATGCGCCCCAGCGAAAAACTGACACTAGTCGACAAGATCGGACGCGAGCTACAATCTCGATATACATACGAAGAGATCAACGCGTTTTTGGCGGAATATTCTATCCCGCCCCCCCAAGATGTCACAGCGAACAGCAAGTGGGTCTACTCTAAGGTTGCTCTCCGCGGAGCTGCGCTTCAAACAATCATAAAGATCGCAGAGGAACTCGACTTAGTAGTGGTGGGATCGGCTGGCATGTCTCCATCGCCACCTCAAAACTGGAAAGACACGACGGCGTTTCGGCTCTTTGTTAGTCATGTTTCAAAAGACCGGCTGACTGCTACTCGCCTAAAGGAATGCCTAGCACCATACGGGATCGCAGGGTTTGTTGCGCATGAAGACATTCACCCCACGCTCGAATGGCAACACGAAATCGAACGCGCACTAAGGACAATGGACGGCTTCATTGCGGTACACACCGAAGGATTTTCAAAAAGCCCGTGGACGCAACAGGAGGTAGGGTACGCACTCGGGCGCGGCGCAAAGATCATATCATTTCGAATGGGCGAAGATCCAACAGGGTTTATCTCACGCCAACAGGCTCTGTCGCGGCAAGACCGAACGGCGGAAACCATAGCTTCAGAAATCGCTAAGCTTCTTGCTGCGGACGCCCGCACCGCCGATTGCTTGAAGAATGCGCAGACATCGCTGGGGTTATTACAGAGTGACGACCTTGACGATATGCCCTTCTAACGCGTCGATCAGGCTCCCGTCGTTATCGCGAGTAGACGCGATGTGGCTGATATGCGGACCTGAGCACTAGTTCGACCCGTTCACGCACGAGGAATCGAGAATTTGCGGTAAGGGTCCTTACTTTCCGCGAGTGAGCAAGTTGGGACGGTTTTTGCACTGCGCATGCCGTAAAGCGCACGGCCCGCATTCGGCCTAATCATGCCAGCCGAGGGCGCCCTTCCGTAATTAGCGGACGGCGGCTTTCTGGGAGTAGATTTCGCCCCGGGAAGGTCTGTTATGGCAGCGTCATTCGACGATGTTTCGGTATGTTTTTGAGTTCAGTGGCTCCTAAGCTTTTCCCGCTTAAGCGAGGCTTCACGTTCAGCAATCACCTCGCCAACGATATCGAATCCACCTGCCGGATCGACAACGAAGCGTTGAGCGTGAAATACTTGCAGAGAGTTGCAGTGGTCCACCTGATCCGCGTTTGCGGCAACAGGATCACCAGTGCGGATTGCGTCGAGCATTGGGCTGATGACGTCATACTCCCTCGCTTCGTCGATAACCGTTTTCATCTGCGAGGGCGCGATCCTGCCCTCTCTTAGAGCCTTGAGTGCTTCTCTTGCACCCTCGTTCATCGACTGGTCGCGAATTCGCTGGAGATTGCCCAATACCGCACGGTCATATGCGCAAAGCGTCACGTCAGCGGACAGCGGCAAGTAGATTTGAATATATGGAACGCCAATGCCCAAGCCCCGCATCGGACCTAGGTGTTCCTTCTCCATATGCAGGGCGACAGGGTGATCACTGAGATAGAAGTTTTTGCCCTCTGGTGCTGTCATCACAAAAAACACCTTGTCCAACATGATGTCTGTGAACTTGCCCAGATTTTTGACCTGCTGCCGGACATGAGCAAGTTTCAAAGAATCTTTGTCAGTGTCCATCAGCCCATCGACCCTGGCAGGGTCGAGACCCATTCGTTTGATTTTGTCGATTACCTGCTGGTTCAGTCTTTCAGGCAATAACCGCATTTTCTTGGTTCGAATAAACTGAAAGGCCACCAAAAGCGCGAGATTGGAGATGTTCTCCTGCGTGATCTCCAGCCGCCTTTCCGCTCTGATCTTTTCAATCAGCGGCGCAAGCTGACTTTCGATCTGGCTAGATGACTGCTCGATGGACAACAGGGTATCGTCGTCTATCCACCAGTCGTTGAAACGCCGCTCGCCCATGATGTTCGTGATCGAAGGAGAGAACTGCTTTTTGGCGTCCAAATCAAAGACGCGCACCTGTTCCTTCTTCGCTTCATCACCGATCTGGCTCAGGAATCCTCGCAGAAGCAATTGCGGGACATAGTGTTGGTGCTCTGCCGCCATGTTGAATTCATAGCGGGCTGCATCGATGCTTTCTAGAGCGTCGCCCTTCCCACCCATTTCCAGCGATTGCGTCACCTTAGCTGCGCGTGAGCCTAGCAGTGATAGCTTAGGTGGCCGCCCAAGCGGATCTGGGTCTTCTAGAGCTTATGTCGTAGTGCTGAGAAAGGTGGGCCCTTCGCCTCTCGCAGCCACACGCGGGAGCTCAAAAAAACGCTGATGAGCGAAGGACTGCTTTCAGGGGGAAGCGAAGCTAGACTCAAACGACCGCCATGTCAGCGCAGGGCGGCGCTGAATGCTCATTTCCCTTTGCTCAGCGCCGGAACGCGATCCTGAAACTCCACCCCAGCAGCGCCAAAGTCACCGCGCTGATGACGCCGCCCCAGAACCAGTAGGGTAGCAACAGCAGATCCGCGATTGCGCCCGTATCCGAGCGTTGAACTGTCCCGCCGATGCTGCCCCCGGCGCTGAACAAATAGTCAAATTGCTTCCACACGCTGATGCAGGCCTGCACTCCGAGGAGCTGAATGATAAAGCTCTGCCACGGCCGGGACCCGCGCAGCGCCAGCACGAGTATCCCCAGCCCCACGGCGGGAAGGACTATCCATCCGGTCAGTGATCGGACCCAGATCGCAGTCGACACAATCAAGGCGGCACCCAGAACCGTGAGGGCCGTGCGCGTTGCCGTGGCACTACGCGAGGCGATGATCAGCAGCGCCCCTGCGATTACAGGACCGAGCGGACCGCTGGCGGCGATAAGAGCATCGGTTACCCGGTATCCATCGGCAGGGCGCAGCGACATGGCGAGGCCGGAACCGTCAGCGAATATCATCAGCTTTTCGAACCGCGAACCAGTCAGCATCGCTCCGATGCCATGGCCCATCTCGTGAAACCAGGTCGCCAGGATGGTGAATGGGTAGAGGACGATGCTGCCAATAGTGGTCTGCCACAAGAGGATCGATACAAGCGCGATCCCGAACAGCAGGCCGGCCCGTTCTCGATGGTTTTGATTGGCAAGGGTTCCAGTCATCTCGGCCTAATTGGGGACTGATCTTCGTATGGCAACCGACATTGCAAGAAAATGAAAGCGCAAACGTCCGGCCGGGTTCGACAATCACCGTCGCCCCACCGAGCCCAGGATCCCCTCGGCCATCCTTGCCCCAAACTCCGCTCCCTGCAGCGGGTAGAGATACGGCTCGATCAGCTCTGCCTCGATCACCGCCAGTTCCCCGCCGTGCAGCCGGACCATGTCGATCCGGGCGTAGAGCGGGGCCTCAGCGAAGGGCAGCATCGCCATCACCGCTTCGGCCGCGCCGCGATCGTCGGCTTTGGGTTCAACCGCGATCTCGATCCCGCCATAGAGCGACTGGATCCGGTAGTCGCCGCCGGTGGCCTGCTTGATCAATCCGTGGCTGAAGCGGCCATCGACGAAGATGAAGCTGTGTTCGCCCTCGTGTCGGATCGCAGGCAAGAACGGCTGGATCATCGCGGGCTGATCGATCCGCCAGTCCGCGGGCGGGGGATTGTCGCGGCTGAAGCTGTCCTGCCCGATTGCGCCCGCGCCAACGCGGCGCTTGACCACCACGCGGTCACAGCCGAAGTGATCGAAGGCGGCGAGGACATCGCCGCGGCCGGCGCTTTCGGGCCACAGCGTGGGGATTGAGGGGGCACCGCGCGCCTCGAGTTCGCGCAGATAGAGCTTGTCCGCATTCCAGCGGATCACCTCGACCGGGTTGGCCACCACCACCCCGGCCGCTTCCAGCGCCTCGAGCCGGGCCAGAAACTCGTCCTTGGCCTCGGTATAGTCCCACGGTGTGCCGAGGTAGGCCAGATCGAATGCACAGAGCTCGTCCAGCGGCGCGCGCCAGTCGATCCCGGTCAGCTCGGCGCGGGTGCCAAGCCCGGTCGCGATCGCCTCGAACAGCAGGTCATGCTCGAAGGCGTCGGGGCGGCGGCTAGGCGAACCGGGCAGGGTATCGGGGCAGGCGAGGAAGGCTATTCTTGGCAAGGCACAAACTTTCGTTGCGGGTGCGCGG
>JANPMA010000316.1:0-2422 GCA_031422595.1 Novosphingobium sp.
ACTGCCGGAACCCCTTCGTAATCGGATGACAGGACGAACGCCGAGGCTTCGGCAAGGTAGGGCAGCGGATCGGAAACGTGCCCCGGCAGGTCGAGCCGATCGGCTATGCCCAGCTCTTTCGCCAACCGCTCCAGCCTGCCGCGCTCGCCCCCTTCGCCCAGGATGGTCAGCCGCGCGGCGGGATCGCTGAGCCGCGCGAAAGCGCGCAGCAGCAGCACAAAGTTCTTCTGCCGCGCCAGCCGCCCGACCGCGACATAATGCGGCGCGCGCGGCCCGGCGGTGGGGCGCGGCAAGGCAGAGAGCGCGGCGAACTGGCGTTCTTCCAGCGAGGGATCCTCGATGATCGTGATCCGATCGTCCGGCACGCGCAGCAGTTCGGCAATCTCGGCCCGCATCGGCTGGGCCATGCCGACGAAATGATCGAGCCAGCGCCCCTGCAGGCGCAGCCACCAGTGGTAGGCCATGCGGTAAGGCGCGATCATGTCCTTGCGGTAGAGGTCGTTCGACAGCTTGATCGCCACCGGCGGGCAACGCTTGCCCAGCAGCAGCTTCATCGCCACTGCGACGATCGCGTAAGTATTGCCCGAAGCGAAGATCACATCGGCCCCCTCGCGCGCCAGATAGCGGCGCAGCACGCGGATCATCCACAGCGTCTCGAACGCCGCGGTCGGCACGGGTTCGGGCACCAGCGCATAGTCAAGCACGGGGGCAGTGCTGCGCATCGCGCCCTGCTCGCGCCCCAGCACCACGGTCACTTGCTCACCGTCCGCCTGCCAGGCCGCGCAAAGGTTGAGCGCGACCCGCTCGACCCCGCCGGGCTCGAACGAATGGATCGGCACTGCGATCTTCACGCTGGCAGCAGGTCGGCGTAGCGCCCGGCCGGACGCCGCGCGGCGAACGCGGAATAGGTCGCAGCGATACTGGAGAGCAGCGCGGGCACCGTTGTATCGCCGGGGTGAACCGCTATCCGCACCACCTCTTGTGGGTGCAGCGCATGCCGCGCGAGCCCGGCGAACAACCGCGAGGATAGTTGGCGCGCAGCCGAGCGGCTGGCCCAGGTGATCACCGGGCCCTTCGCCAGAACCTTGCCATCGCTGGGCCGCCAAACCCGCATGTGATCCTCGGCCAGCGCAAACCCGCTGGCCGCCAGTGCCGCGCGCGCGCCCTCGCCATAGAGCCAGGCCGGGGCGATGAACCCCGCCACCTCGCGCCCGGTCGCATCCTCGATCAGCTTGCGGCCATCGGCCATGCGCTGCGCGGCGACTTCGCGGGTCAGGCCCAGGAACTCGCCCTCGCCCGCAGTCATGTGCCTGGCCTTGAATGCCGCCGCGCCGGAGTGCTCGGCTAGGTCCTTGTGGAACCAGCCGTGGACGAACATCTCGATGCCCTGATCGGCCCAGCCGCGCAACCGCGCCTGGAAGGCTTTGTTCCCCGCCAGTGGCGCTTCGCCCCAATGATCGGGCACCACCAGCATGGCGAATTTCGGCCCGCCCAGGAGGCCGGATAGCAGTTCGGCCAACTGGTCAACCTCACGCTCAAAACGCGGCCCGACATCATGGATTGAGGCGAGGAGGAGCTTGCCGCTCACGGAACCAAGGGCTCCGGCATTTGCTGGCTGGCGCAGTGAAAGCTGCCCCCACCCGCCAGCACCGCATCGGCCATGAACCCCATCACCTCGCGGTCCGGGAACAATTCGGCAATCGCCGCCACCCCGTCGGCATCGTGCGGCGAGCCATAGACCGGCACCACCACCAGCCGTGAAGTGATCGCGAAATTCATGTAGCTGGCGGGTTCGATCCGGCCATCCGTCTCGACCCGCCCGGGCGAGGGAACCTCGCGCACGGTCACCCCGAAGGCCTCAGCTCGGGCCTTGGCATCGGCATAGATCGCCGCGTTGGGATCGTCCGCCCCGGTGGCGCGCGGCAGTGCCAGCACGTTCGGCGCCACGAACCGGGCGAGGTTGTCGACATGGCCGTCGGTATGATCGCCCAACAGTCCGTCCCCCAGCCACAGCACCCGGTCAAACCCCAGGTCGCGTTGCAGCCGGCCCTCGATCCCCGAGCGGGTCAGCTGCGGGTTGCGGTTGGGATTGAGCAAGCATTGCTCGGTGGTCGCGACCAGCCCGGTGCCGTCGCAATCGAGCGCCCCGCCTTCCAGCACCCAGTCGGCGCTGGTCACCGGCAAGCCCGCAGACTGCGCCAGCTCCGCCCCGATCTCCTGGTCGCCGTCCATCAGGTACTTGCCGCCCCAGCCATTGAACTGGAACCGTGCGGCCAGCTGGCGCCCATCGCGTTCAACCACCAAAGGCCCGGTATCGCGCAGCCAGACGTCGCCAAAGCGGCGCACTTCCAGCTTGACCTTGGCCGAGCACAGCGCCGCGGCGCGCGCCCGATTGGCCTCATCGCGGACGATCAACCGCACT
>JANPMA010000317.1:0-2267 GCA_031422595.1 Novosphingobium sp.
GATGCCGCCCGACTTGGGCTCGACATGGACCCCGGCATCGCGCAGCGCCTGCAAGGTCGCGTCCATTTCCTCGGCCACGGCGTGTTTCAGGAACACTTCGCCCCCGGTGATCGCGGCGGCGCAGGCGTAGGAGCCGGCTTCGATCCGGTCACTCATCACGCGGTAGGTGGCGCCGTGCAGGCGCGGGACGCCGTGGATGGTGATGTCGCTCGATCCGATCCCTTCGATCTGCGCGCCCATCGCCACCAGCAGGTTGCACAGGTCAACAATCTCCGGCTCGCGCGCGGCGTTGTGGAGCGCGGTCTTGCCGGTGCACAGCACTGCGGTCATCAGCGCATTCTCGGTCGCGCCGACCGAGACCACCGGGAAGCTGTAACGCCCACCCGGCAGCCCGCCATCGGGGGCAATCGCGCGCACGTAACCCGCCGCCAGCTCGATCGTCGCGCCCATCGCTTCGAGCACCTTGAGGTGCAGGTCGATCGGGCGGTTGCCGATCGCGCAGCCGCCGGGCAGCGAAACGGTCGCCTCGCCCATCCGGGCCAGCATCGGGCCCAGCACCAGGATCGAGGCACGCATCTTGCGGACCAGTTCATAGGGCGCGACCGAGCTGGTGATCCGCGGCGCTTCCAGCGTCATCACCCGGCCGAAATCTTCAGGGCGGCTACCGGCGATGCTGGTCGAAATCCCGAACTGGTTCATCAGGTGCTGGAACCCGTCGATATCGGCCAGCCGCGGCAGATTGCGCAGCGTCAGCGGCTCTTCGGTCAAGAGCGCACAAGGCAGCAGCGTCAAGGCCGCGTTCTTCGCGCCGGAAATCGGAATGGTGCCGGAAAGGCGCTTGCCGCCTTGGATGATGATCTTGTCCATATGTTTCCGTTTAGCGGGAAACTTTTGGGCGGCAAGAAGAAGGAAGGGGTTTCACGCGGAGGCGCGGAGGCGCGGAGAACGAAACAGAAAGATCGGTACACACGAAGACACGAAGAGGTTTCGCTTTCGGCGAAGCCGCTTTCGATCCTTGTCTCCAGTCTGGCGCGAACCACGGGGAAGAATGGAACGCCTGCGGCGAAGAGAGGCATCTTCGTGTCTTCGTGTGAAACCAATTCTTCTCCGCGTCTCCGCGCCTCCGCGTGAACCCATCCCAACCACCAGTTGCGCCCAAGCCCCGAAACCGCTTTAACCCCGCTGCAACAAGAACATGGTTAAGGCTCGCACATGACCACTTCTGCTTTGAAAAAGCCGATTCGCAAGGCCGTGTTCCCGGTGGCGGGCCTTGGCACGCGGTTTTTGCCCGCGACCAAGGCGATCCCCAAGGAAATGCTGCCGGTGATCGACCGCCCGCTGATCCAGTATGCCGTCGACGAGGCGCGCGAGGCGGGGATCGAGCAGATGATCTTCGTCACCGGCCGCGGCAAGACCGCGATCGTCGAGCATTTCGACATGGCTTACGAGCTCGAAGCGACGATGAAAGAGCGCGAAAAGACGCTCGAAATCCTTGAGCCGACGCGGATCCAGCCGGGCAACCTAGTCGCCGTGCGTCAGCAGGTCCCGCTGGGGCTGGGCCACGCGATCTGGTGTGCGCGGGCAATCGTCGGGGACGAACCCTTCGCGATTTTCCTGCCCGACGAGCTGATGATCGCCCACAAGGGTGGGGCAGTCTGCATGAAGCAGATGGTCGAGGCCTATCACGAGGTCGGCGGCAATCTGATCTCGGTGCTCGAAGTTCCGCAAGAAGAAGTTTCCAGCTACGGCGTGATCGCGCCAGGCAAGCGGGATTTCGGTCCTGGGGGCGCGCTGACCGAAGTGCTCGGCCTGGTCGAAAAGCCGAGGCGCGAGGACGCCCCGAGCAACCTGATCATCTCGGGCCGCTACATCCTCCAGCCCGAAGTGATGCGGGTGCTGGAGAACCAGGGCAAAGGCGCCGGCGGCGAGATTCAGCTGACCGACGCGATGGCCCGGATGATCGGCCAGCAGCCGTTCCACGCGGTGACCTTCGCCGGCAAGCGTTACGACTGCGGCAGCAAGATCGGCTTCGTCGAAGCAACCCTGGCAATCGCGCTCGAACGCGAAGACATGCGCGATGAAGTGCGGGCGATGGCTAGGCGGTTACTGGGCGATTAGCCCCGCTGCTTCGCGATCCACGCATCCACCCGCCGCTCCAGGATGGAGAGCGGCTGCGATCCGGATGCGATCAGCAGGTCGTGGAAGCCCTTGATGTCGAACTTGGCGCCCAGTGCTGCCTCGGCCTTGCGGCGCTGCTCCATGATCTT
>JANPMA010000318.1:0-8606 GCA_031422595.1 Novosphingobium sp.
GAAGTGACCGCGACCGTTGCCGGGGTAATGGGCCAGCAAATCGCCAAAGTCGGCGACAATGTCGCAGTCGGCGCGGTGATCGCGACGATCGAGGATGCCACTCCGTCCGCTGGAGCCGAGCCGGTTGCCGAACGAACCGAGCCGGCAGTCGCGCCCGCCTCCGACACTCTGCCCAAGGCCGAGATGCCCGCTGCCGCCGATACGGCAACCACCCTCTCCCCCGCGGTGCGCCGCGCGGTGCTCGAACACGGGATCGATCCCGCGAGCGTCAGGGGCACCGGCAAGGACGGGCGGATCACCAAGGAAGACGTGGTCGCCGCCGCTGCCGCCAAGAGCGCCGCCCCGGCCCCTGTTCTCAAAACCGCTCAGGCTGAGCCTGTCGAAGCCCCATCGGGCACCCGCGGCGAGGAACGGGTCAAGATGACCCGGATCCGCCAGACCATCGCCCGCCGCCTGAAGGAAGCGCAGAACACCGCGGCGATGCTGACCACAACCAACGACTGCGACATGAGCGCGGTGATGAAAGCCCGCGAAACCTTCCGCGATGCGTTCGAAAAGAAGCACGGGGTGCGCCTGGGCTTCATGAGCTTCTTCACCAAGGCCGCCTGCCTGGCGCTGAGGGAATTCCCATCGGTTAACGCGCGGATCGAAGGCGATGAGATCGTCTATCATCCCTATGTCGACCTTTCGGTCGCGGTCTCGGCCCCCAACGGCCTGGTCGTACCGGTCGTCCGCGATGTCCAGGCAATGGGCTTCGCCGATATCGAAAAGGCAATCGCCGCTTATGGCAAGAAGGCCAAGGACGGTGCTCTGACCCTGGCCGACATGGCTGGAGGGACTTTCACCATCTCCAACGGCGGGGTGTTCGGCGGCCTGATGTCGCAACCGATCATCAACCCGCCGCAGAGCGCCGTGCTGGGCCTCCACCGGATCGAAGACCGCCCGGTCGTCCGCGACGGCCAGATCGTGATCCGCCCGATGATGTACCTGGCGCTCTCCTATGATCACCGCCTGATCGACGGGCGCGAGGCGGTGACCGCGCTGAAGATCATCAAGGAAGCGATTGAGGATCCGACGCGGTTGCTGATCGATTTGTGAGTTTTACGTCGTCCCGGACTTGATCCGGGACCGCTGGCTGCAAAGTCGGAGCCAGCGGCCAGCGATCCCGGGTCAAGCCCGGGATGACGGAGGAAGAAATGGCTGAATATGACTATGACGTGATTTTCATCGGTGCCGGACCCGGCGGCTATGTCGGCGCGATCCGCGCGGCGCAGCTGGGGCTGAAGACGGCCTGTGTGGAAAGCCGCGAGACGCTGGGCGGGACTTGCCTCAATGTCGGCTGCATTCCCTCGAAGGCGCTGCTGCATGGCTCGGAGAAGTATGAGGAAGCGGCCAACGGCACGCTCGCGCGCTACGGGGTCAAGCTGGGCAAGGTCGAGCTCGATCTGGCCGTGCTGCAGGCGGACAAGGCCGATGCAGTCAAAGGTCTGACCGGAGGCATCGAATTCCTGTTCAAGAAGAACAAGGTCGATTGGCTCAAGGGCCAAGGCACTTTCAAAGATGCCCACACAATTGAAGTGGCAGGAAAAGCCTACACCGCGAAGAATGTGGTGATCGCCACCGGTTCCAGCGTGACGCCGCTGCCGGGGGTCAAGGTCGATAACGACAAGGGCCTGATCGTCGACAGCACCGGCGCGCTGGAGCTGACCAAGGTACCCACGCACATGGTCGTGATCGGCGGCGGGGTAATCGGCTTGGAGCTTGGCTCGGTCTGGCGGCGGCTGGGGGCCAAGGTCACCGTGGTCGAATACCTCGACGCATTGCTGCCAGGCATGGACATGGATGTGCGCAAGGAAGCCGCCAAGATCTTCAAGAAGCAGGGCATGGAACTGAAGCTGGGCACCAAGGTGACCGGCGCTGCGGTCAAGGGCAAGAAGGCCACGCTGACGTTGGAGCCCGCCAAGGGTGGTGCCTCCGAAACGCTGGAAGCCGACTGCGTGTTGGTTTCGATTGGGCGACGTCCGCACACCGAAGGGCTGGGCCTCGATGCGATCGGGCTGGAGCTCAACGCCCGCGGGCAGATCGAAACCGACCACGATTTCCGCACCAAGGTCGACGGAGTCTGGGCGGTCGGCGATTGCATTCCGGGGCCGATGCTGGCCCACAAGGCCGAGGATGAGGGCATCGCGGTGGCCGAAAACATCGCGGGCCAGACCGGCATCGTCAACCACGATGTGATCCCCGGCGTGGTCTATACCATGCCGGAAATCGCCGGCGTCGGCTTGACCGAAGAACAGGCCAGGGAACGCGGCGAGATCAAGGTCGGCAAATTCCCGATGATGGCCAACAGCCGCGCCAAGACCAACCACGAGCCCGACGGTTTCGTGAAAGTCATCGCCGATGCCAAGACCGACAAGGTGCTGGGCGTCTGGGCGATCGCCTCACTCGCCGGCACGATGATCGCCGAGGCCGCGCTGGCAATGGAATTCGGCGCGACGAGCGAAGACATCGCCTACACCTGCCACGCCCACCCGACCCATTCCGAAGCGATGAAGGAAGCGGCGATGGGGGTCATGGGCAAGCCGATCCACATTTAGGGCCGATGACCCAACCGCGCTTGACCCTGTTGGCACTTGCCGCACCGGTCATCTCTGGCTTGGCCTGGATGGCCTGGGCCGGGGCACCTGGTGCCTGGCTGGCCATCAATGCTGGCGCGCTCGGTGTTGCGCTTGCGCTAGCGCTCTGGCTGCCACTTCCGCGCGGCAACGGAGGTCAGCTTGCGCTTGCGGTGGGTCTGGTCGTGCTGCTGGCGGTAACGTTGCTATTCGGCACCCAAGCCGAAGGCGTGCGCCGCTGGCTATCGCTGGGGCCGCTGCGGCTGCACACCGGCTATCTGGTAATGCCGTTGCTGGTCGTGCTGGCTAGCCGCCTTCCGGTCAAACCGGCCTCTTACTTGCTGTTTGGTGCCGTCCTGACCAGCGCGCTTCAGCCAGACCGCGCGACCTGCGTGGCCATGGCTGCTGGCATAGCCGTGATTTTCATTCGCCGCCCGGTCATGCCTCTCGCCGGGCCCATGGCCGCTGCATTGACCGGGGTATTCATCACCTTTGACCAGCCCGATCCGTTGCAGCCGGTTCGCTTTGTCGAACAGGTTCAAAGCGATGCCTTGGCCGCAAATCCGCTGTTCGGAGCGCTGCTGATGTTGGTGACATTCGCCCCGCTGTTGCTGCTGTTCGATCGCAAGCGTTCGGCCCAGCCCCTGGTCGTATTCCTGATCGCTGCGGGCCTGATGGCTTTCGCCGGGCCCTATCCGGCAATTCTGATCGGATATGGCGCGGCACCAATCCTGGGCTTGGGATTGGCCTTGGCGGCGTTGCGCGCTAGGTAGCCGGCCATGGCCCGCCGCACTCTCATGCAGAAATTCGCCCGCTGGCATATCTGGCTGGGCTGGGCCGCGGCGATTCCGCTGGTGCTGTGGACGCTGAGCGGCGTGTTCATGACGCTCCGGCCGATCGAGGAGGTGCGCGGTGAAGACTTGCGCCGCGCTCCCGCTCCCTTCGCGCCGCAAGTGCTGGTCGCGCCGAAACTCGATGCGCCGGTCACCCGCCTCGTGCTGGTCCAGCAAGGTCCGCGCGCGGTCTGGGCGGTGACCGGGGCCGACAAGATTCAGTCCCGCTATAGCGCCGATAGCGGCGCGGCATTGGGCCCGGTCGGGGTGAATGAGGCGCGCGCCCTGGCCGAATTGGCCTATGCCGGCCCGGCCCCGCTCACCGCAATCCGCCGCTTCAGCGCCGAAGCTCCTCCGCTTGACCTGCGCCGCCCCCGCCCCAGCTGGCAGGCCAGCTTCGAAGATGGCACCCACATCTACATCGACGCCGATACCGGCGAAGTGCTGGCGCTGCGCAGCCAGTGGTGGCAGGCCTACGATTTCATGTGGGGGCTGCACATCTTGGATCCGTTGGGGCGCGAGGACACCAGCCACTGGCTGCTGTGGCTGTTTGGCGGGATCGCCCTGATCACCAGTGTGTTCGGCACCACCTTGCTGTTCCGGCGGCGCAAAGCCGCCCGGTGAGCGAAGCGCTGCCCCAGGTCCCCGCGGTGCTCGATCTGGCCGGCACCGCGGTCTTCGCATTGACCGGCGCGTTGCTTGCGGCGCGGCTGCGGCAGACGTTCGTGACAATGGCCTTTTTCGCGCTGGTCACCGGGGTGGGCGGCGGATCGGTGCGCGACCTACTGATCGGCGCCCCGGTTTTCTGGGTTAGAGATCCTTGGGTCGCGCCGCTCTGCCTGGGGGTGGCGCTGCTGGCCTGGTTCACGCCGCGCAAATGGTGGGAGGGCAAGCTGCTCGACTGGGCCGATGCCGTGGGCCTTGCAGTCTATGCCGTGCTGGGCACTGCCAAGGCGCTGGCTTTTGCGATTCCGCCGGTCCCGGCAGTACTGATGGGGGTGATCACCGGCTGCGTCGGCGGAGTGATCCGCGACGTGCTGGCGGGGCGACCCTCGATTATCATGCGGCCCGAAATCTATGTGACGGCGGCGGCGCTCTCTGCTTCAGTTTGTGCAGCCGGTGCCTGGCTGGGCTGGCCGCGCGAACTGGCCTGGAGCGCGGCAGCGATGGCGGGTTTCGCCTTGCGCGGGCTGGCAATTGAGCGCGGGTTGGCTCTGCCGAGTTACGGCAAGGGCGGCTAGAGCCGATCCAGCTCTTTGAGCGGCCTTGTGGTATCCGCCAGATCCTCCGCCGCAATGCTCGCGCCTTCTTCAACCAGCTTGCGGGCCTGGACATAGTCCTTGACCATGTTGACCGCATCGCAGGCGATGATCTTACCGCCGCGCAGGTACAGCACAGAGAAACTACGCGTCGCCGGATCGCCGCGCAGCACGGCCTGATCGTGCCCGGTTGACAGGCCCACGGTCTGCAATTTGAGGTCATATTGGTTGGACCAAAACCACGGTGTCGCGCCATAGGCAACCGGATCGCCGGTGATCGCCTTGGCCACGCAGCTGGCCATGTCGTTGGCGTTCTGGACGCTTTCCAGCCGGATCACCGTGCCGTCGGCGAACTTGCTCGAATGTGCGGCGCAATCACCGATCGCCCAGACGTGGGGCAGGATCGTGCGGCAGTACTGGTCGACATCGACCCCGTTGCCGCCTGCCGCACCGGCGCTCAGCAAGGGGCCGACCGCCGGGATGATCCCGATCCCGACGATCACCATCTGGCATTCGATCACACTGTCATCACTCAGCCGCACGCCGCTGACGTGCTCGCTCCCCTCGATCGCCACCACCCCGGTGCCGGTGCGCAGGTCCACCCCGTGATCGCGGTGTTGCTTCTCAAAGAATTCCGAAAGCTGCGGCCCGGCGACCCGCGCCAGCACCCGCGGCAGCACTTCGAGCAGGGTCACTTGTTTGCCCAGCTTGCGCAGCACTGCCGCCGCTTCCAGCCCGATATAGCCGCCGCCGACGATCGCCACGCGCTCCACATCGCCCAGCCCCGCCAGGATCGCATCGGCATCGGCACGGGTCCGCACCGCGTGGACGCCTTTCAGGTCTGCCCCGGGGCACGACAGCGGACGCGGATCGCCGCCGGTCGCCCAGATCAGCTCGCCATAGCCAAACGCCCGCCCATCCAGCAGGTGGACCTGCCGTGCTTCGGGCGAGACCGAGACCACTTCGGCATTGAGCAGCAGGTCGATCCCTTTGCCGGCCCAGAAATCGGCCGGGCGGATCAGCAGGCGCTCCCACGCCTTGTCGCCCAGCATGTATTCCTTGGACAGCGGCGGGCGCTCGTATGGCGGCTCGCTCTCGCGTCCGACCAGCGCGATCGATCCTTCGAAGCCCTGCTGGCGCAGCTGGATCGCGGCATAGGCCCCGCCTTGCCCGGCACCGACGATCACAACATCATGGTTCATTGCGCGATTCGCCTCCGTCCTTGCCATTTCGCCATAGCGACCACGCGGAAGCGCACAATCCTGTTGCGCCCACAGGAGGCAACGTTACCGTAAGTTTCAAGGGAGGACTGACCGACATGAACGGCGCCGAGGCTTTTATCGAGACATTGCACGCCTGCGGAGTGGAGGTCTGCTTTGCCAACCCCGGCACGTCCGAAATGCAGCTGGTCGCAGCGGTCGATCGCCAGCATGGGATGCGCGCGATCCTGGGGCTGTTCGAAGGCGTGGTGACCGGCGCGGCCGATGGCTATGGCCGGATGGCCGACAAGCCAGCGGTGACCCTGCTGCACCTGGGCCCGGGGCTGGGCAATGGCCTGGCCAACCTGCACAACGCCCGCAAGGCCGGCAGCCCGATCATCAACATGGTCGGTGAACACGCCACCTATCACAAGCATTTCAACGCGCCCTTGACCTCTGACACCGAAGGCGTCGCCCGCCCGATGTCGGACTGGGTTCGCACCTCCACGTCCGAGCGCGACCTGGCCCTGGCCGGGGCCGAAGCGTTCGCCTTGGCGCAAAGCTACCCCGGCAAGGTCGCCACGGTGATCGTGCCGGCCAACCATGCCTGGACCGAAGGGTCTGCTCCCGCAGCCCCGATCACTGCGGCTGTCGCGGCGAAGAGCCCCGCCGCAGCCATCGCCGCCGCCGCCGCCGCGCTGAAGGACAGCGATGGCCCCAAGTGCCTGTTCCTGGGCGGGCGGGCGCTGCGCGAAGAAGCCCTGGTCGAGGCCGGGCGGATCGCCGCAGCAACCGGCTGCCGCCTGGTCGCGGAGACCTTCTCCACCCGCCACCAGCGCGGGGTTGGCCGGGTCGCGGTCGAGAAGCTGCCCTATTTCGGCGAGCAGGCGCAGGCCTTCCTGGCCGAGTTCAAGACCATCGTATTCTGCGGCACCGAACCGCCGGTTTCGTTCTTCGCCTATCCCGGCAAGCCGAGCTGGCTCTCACCCGAAGGCGCCGCGCTGGTCCGTCTGGCCAGCCTGCGCGAGGATGCGATGCACGCGCTTTCGGGAGTAGCTTCTGCGCTGAACGCCCCGACTGAGCCCGCATTGCTCCAACAGCCGACCAGCTTCCCGGCGCAGGAAGGCGCGCTCAACAGCGCCAACCTCGGCGCGATCCTGGCCGAACTGCTGCCCGAGAATGCGATCGTTTCCGATGAAGGCGCGACCCAGGGCGGTGCCTCGATGCTGGCCTGCATGGGTGCGAAGAAGCATGACTGGCTGCAGCTGACCGGCGGCTCGATCGGCCAGGGCCTGCCGCTGGCGGTGGGCTGCGCGGTGGCCTGTCCCGACCGCAAGGTGATCGCGCTGCACGGCGATGGCGGGGCGATGTACACCAACCAGGCGCTCTGGACGATGGCACGCGAGCAGCTCGATGTGACCACCATCATCCTCAACAACGGCTCCTACGCGATCCTCAATATCGAGCTGATGCGGGTCGGCGTGCAGAACCCCGGCCCCAAGGCGCTGTCGATGCTCGACCTCAAGAACCCGGCGATCAACTGGTCGCAGATTTCCGAAGGGATGGGGGTTCCGGCCACGCGGGTCGATACGGCAGAGGGCTTCCGCGCGGCGCTGGCCGAGGCACTGGCGGCCAAGGGGCCAAGGCTGATCGAGGCGCTGCTCTGATGGGCGAAAGCCTGAACCTCCTGCCCGCCAGCTACGCCGATTTCCGCCGCGCGGCGGAGAGGCGGCTGCCGCGGTTCCTGTTCGACTATATCGACGGCGGTGCCGGGGCCGAGGTGACCTTGCGGCGCAATACCGCCGACTGGGAGGCCGTGCAGCTGACCCAGCAAGTGCTGCGCGACGCCTCGAAAATGGATTGCTCGACCCAGCTGTTTGGCGAGAAGCTGGCGATGCCGCTGGTCCTCGCTCCGGTCGGGATGGGCGGGATGACCGCGCGGCGCGGCGAGGTGCAGGCCAAGCGTGCGGCGGATGCTGCCGGGATCCCGTTCTGCCTGACCACGGTCGGGGTCTGTTCGCCCGAGGAAGTGGGGGCGGTTTCCGACAAGCCGTTCTGGTTCCAGCTCTACATGCTCAAGGACCGCGGCGTGGTGCAGGATATCCTGTCCCGTGCCTGGGATCAGGGGGTGCGGACGCTGGCCTTCACTATCGACCTTGCCGTGCTCGGCACCCGCTACCGCGACATCCGCAACGGCATGGCCGGCGGCCTCGGCCCCTGGGGCAAGCTGCGGGCCGGTCCGATCGACTACGCCCTTCACCCCAGCTGGGTGCTCGATGTCGGCCTGCGCGGGCGCCCGCATGGCCTCGGCACCGTGGCCAAATATGTGGCCGGAACGGGTTCAGGGAATATTGCAAATTTCATGCAGTGGATGGCGGGGCAGTTCGATCCTTCGGTGACCTGGAAGGACATCGAATGGCTGCGCGGCATCTGGAAGGGCAACCTGGTCCTCAAGGGCATTCTCGATGTCGAGGATGCCAAGCAGGCGGTGGCAGTCGGGGCTGACGGAATGGTGGTGAGCAACCACGGCGGCCGCCAGCTGGACGGGGTCGCCTCGACCGCGTCGATGCTCCCGCACATCGCCGACGCAGTGGGAGACCAGACCACCCTGCTGGTCGATGGCGGCATCCGCACCGGGCAAGACCTGGTCCGCGCGCTGGCGCTGGGAGCCAAGGCCGCGCTGATCGGCCGCCCCTGGGC
>JANPMA010000319.1:0-3940 GCA_031422595.1 Novosphingobium sp.
CGAGCACAGGAGATCAGCATTTGGCGGCAAGTGATCCCCGCGCCAAACCCGGTTTCGGCGGGGAGCAGGGTCAGGCTGTCATCCAGCCGGATCGGCCAGCCGTGGCGCAAGGCGTCGATCGCCAGCGCGGCCCGCCGGGTCGGGCTGGTCACAGATCGAATTCCGTGATCAGCGGCACATGGTCGCTGCATTGCTCCCAGCGGCGGGTTTCCTCGACCAGCCGGTGCGCCGTCGACTGTGCGGCAAGTTCGGGCGAGGCCCACATGTGATCGAGCCGCCGGCCGCGGTCCTTGTCCTGCCAGAAGGTGCGGTAGGACCACCAGGTCCAGTTTCGCTGAGGCGCGGGGATATGCTTGCGGCCCAGATCAACCCAGCCGTGGGCATCGCGCAAGACAGCCAGCGTCTCAACTTCCATCGGCGTGTGGCTGACCACTTTGAGCAGCGCCTTGTGATCGTAAACATCGCAATCGAGCGGGGCGACATTGAAGTCGCCGACCAGCAGCGTCGGGCGGTCGAGCCCTTCCGACCAGCGGGTCATCCGCTCTAGGAAATCGAGCTTCTGGCCGAACTTGGGATTGGCCGCGCGATCGGGAATATCGCCGCCGGCCGGGATATAGACGTTTTCGAGCACCATGCCCTGCCCCGGGCCAAGCAGTTCAACCCCGACATGCCGCGCCTCGCCATTGGCCTGCCAATCGTTGCGCGACAGCTCCTTCAGCGGAATCCGGCTGACCGTGGCGACCCCGTGATAGCCCTTCTGCCCATGCACCGCGCGGTAGGTGTAACCGGCATCTTCAAAGGCCTGGTGCGGAAAGGTTGCCTCGATCGTCTTGATCTCCTGCAGGCACAGCACATCGGGCTGCTGCTCCTGCAAAAACCGCACGACCTGTTCCACCCGCAGGCGGACCGAATTGATGTTCCAGGTAGCGATAGAAACCATGTCCGCGGCTTTAGGTGGCAAGGGGCTGGGCGGCAAGGGTTGAGCAGCCTGTTTGGACGGTGAAATCCCCTCGCGCACTCGAACCCCCACCCCAACCCCTCCCCAGTGGGGAGGGGCTATTTGAACGGCGCCTGGCTTGGAGTCGGATTGCTTCAAGCCGGAGCGAGAATGCCGGTGAACGAGAACCGGAGCGCAGCGGCCTTTCTGGCCGTGAGCACCGGAAGCGCAGAGCACTGGCGTTCGCAGCCCGGCTTCAAGCAATCCGGCCCAAGCCACAAAAAACCCTCGGTCCGGGGGCATTGGACCGAGGGTTCGTTTGTGCGTTCGTCACGCTCGACATTGCGGCCAACTAGAAGGCTTGGGCAACAGGGGGGAAACCCGCCTCAGGCCGCGCTGTCAGTTACGGTTTTAGGCGCATTTGCCTTTCGCCGCCATGAACAATCGCGAAAGCCGAGTCGCAAATTGTCGCAACTTTCGCACAGTCCGCGACGGGCCGTTGCCCGCTATCGACGAGTGGGAGTGCGCGGATCGTTGTAGCGGAAAGTGTTGTCGTTCACCGCCACGCCGTACTGCTGATTCGACAGGCTCACCACGGTGCGGGTGTTCTGCGAATCGAGTGTCGCCCAGCTTGAAAGCTCCAGCCCGCCCGGTGCGCCGCCCTTGCGCACGAAGACCATGGTGATCACCCCGTATTCGGGATGCTTCTTGTCGCGCACTTCGACGCTGACGAGCGACCTGTTGGTAGCCGGGGTCAGCTTGCCGAACTGCATCACATCGCGCTTGGGATCGAGCAATGCGCCCAGCGGACTGCTACCGATCGGCCAGCGCTGAACCTGGCGAACCGAATAGTCGATGAAGGTCAGCGCCTTGCCGTCGGAGACGATCAGGATCGGCACGCCCTTCTGGTACTGGAAGCGGATCTTGCCGGGCCGCTTCAGTGTCAGCACCCCGCCTACTCGCTGACCCTTCATGTCGGTCTGGACGAAATTGGCGCGCAGCGTGGAGATTGCGCGCAGCGCGGTCACGGCATTGGCCAGGTCGCCGGGCTGGGCCTGGGCCACAGCCGGACTCGGTATGAGGAATGAGAGGGGCGCAGAAACGCCAAACGCCGCCAAAGCGGCGGCGCCTGCGAGCGATCGGAAGGAAAATTTCATGGTGTTCATGCCTTGCGTGCTAGCCGCCGCGGCTTGAACTCGCAATGAACCTTACTTGATCTTGGCTTCCTTGAATTCGACGTGCTTGCGCACGACCGGATCGTACTTGCGGAAGCTCATCTTCTCGGTCGTGTTGCGCGGGTTCTTCTTGGTCACATAGAAGAAACCAGTGTCGGCGGTCGACACGAGGCGGATCTTGACGGTTGCGGGCTTCGCCATTGCTCTGGTCCTGAACTCTCGATTCGGGCACGAAGGCCCCTGAAACTGCGGAGGCGGCACGCAAGCGCCGCCCCGGAAGGCCGCGCCAATGCGTCAGATATGGGGCAAAGTCAAGGGTTGTAAGGGGGTATCGGCTTCAGCACCGTGTAGCCTTCAACCGACGGTTCATGGGTCAATGGTTCGAGCACCACCTCTTCCGGATCGACCTTGGTATCCGGCAACCGATCAAGCAGGTCGCGGATCAGGGTCAGGCGGCCGCGGCGCTGGTCGTTGAAATCGACCAGGGTCCACGGCGCCTTGTCGGCATGGGTGGCCGCCAGCATCTCCTCGCGCGCGAGGGTATAGGCATCGTACTTGCCGCGTGCGGCGGCATCAATTGGTGAGAGTTTCCAGCGTTTGAGCGGATCGTCGAGCCGTTCCCTGAAGCGCTTTTCCTGCTCGGCCTGGTCGGTGGTCAGCCAGTACTTGAACAGCAGGATCCCGTCGTCAACCAGCTGCTGCTCGAACTGCGGCACGGCCGTGAGGAAGGCCTCGACCTGCTCCTCGCTGGCAAAGCCCATGACCTTTTCGACCCCGGCGCGGTTGTACCAGCTGCGGTCAAACAGCACGACTTCGCCCGCAGCGGGCAAATGCTGGGCATAGCGCTGGAAGTACCACTGGGTCTTTTCCCGGTCGCTCGGTTTGGGCAAGGCAACAATGCGGCACTGGCGCGGATTGAGCGGGCGGGCCACGGCCTGGATCGTCCCGCCCTTGCGGCCGTATCACGGCCTTCGAACAGCACCAGGATCCGCGCGCCCGTGGCCGCGGCCCAACGGGCCATGGCGACCAGCTCTTGCTCGAGCGGGTCATAGAGCTTTTCGAACTTCTTGCGTTTGAGCTTCTTCATGCGCCCGAAAATGCGCCTGTCGGGCCAGGCTGGCAAGCCATCGAATTGGGCGTTGCCGTCCCGTTTCGATAAAGTTACAATTGCAACCATGTCCGAAACCGACTTTGCCCGCCTGCCCGATCTGGGTGCCGATCTGTTCACCGCGCCCTTGAAGCGTCCCGAGCATGTCGGCGAGGACTGGCTGGAGCCGGCCCAGCACACTTATGGTGCCGACGAGCATGCGGTCTGGGACGAATTGTTCGCCCGCCAGATCCAGATCCTGCCCGGCCGCGCCGCCAGCGCCTTCCTCAAAGGGTTCGAGCGGCTTGACCTGGGCCGCGGCGGCGTGCCTGACTTCGCTCGGCTGTCGGAAGAGCTGGGCGCGCTGACCGGGTGGAGCGTGGTGCCGGTACCGATGCTGATCCCAGATCACGTGTTCTTCTGGCACCTCGCCAACCGCCGCTTTCCGGCCGGCAACTTCATCCGCAGCCGCGAATGCTTCGATTACATCCAGGAACCCGACGTGTTCCACGACGTGTTCGGCCACGTGCCGATGCTGGCCGACCCGACCTATGCCGATTACATGCAGGAATACGGCCGCGCCGGGTGGAAGGCGATGCGCTACAACCGGCTGAAGGCGCTGGGTGCGCTCTATTGGTACACGGTTGAATTCGGGCTGATCCAGGAACCAGAAGGCCTGCGCGCCTATGGTGCCGGGATCCTCTCGGGCCCAGCCGAGGCGGTCTATTGCCTTGAGGCGGA
>JANPMA010000320.1:0-6656 GCA_031422595.1 Novosphingobium sp.
GAAAGCGCCGGGGCCGTGCCGGGGCCAGCTTGTTACCGCCGTGGCGGCCCGCTGACCGTGACCGATTGCAATGTCCTGCTGGGCAAACTGGTGCCCGATCAGTTCCCGCAAGTCTTCGGACCCGGCGGGGACCAACCGATCGATCCGGAAGTGGTGCGCGAAAAGTTCGCCGCCCTGTCCGCCGAAGTGACCGCCGAAACCGGGCAGGCAATCACAGCTGAGGAACTGGCCGAAGGATTCGTGCGGATCGCAGTGGCCAACAAGGCCCACGCGATCCGCCAGATCTCGGTCGCGCGCGGGCACGATGTTACCAGCCATGCGCTTTCCTGCTTTGGCGGAGCAGGCGGGCAGCATGCCTGTCTGGTCGCCGACGCGCTGGGGATCGAGACCGTTCTGGTCCACCCGCTGGCAGGCGTGCTTTCGGCCTATGGCATGGGGCTCGCCAGCGAAGCGGCGGTGCGCGAAGGCGGGCTGGGGCTGGCGCTGGTTGCCGGAGTGGAGGCCGAGGTCGAAGTGTTGCGCGCCCGGCTTGCTGTCGAGGCCGAAGCGCAATTGGGCCGGACGGCGAGCCGGATCGAGGCCCGGCTGTTCGTGAGGCGCGAGGGCAGCGAAAGCACGATCGAGCTCGAACCCGGTCCGGCGGGCGAATTGGCCGCGCTGTTCGCCCAGCGCCACCGCGCCGAATTCGGCTTTGACGGCAGCGGCGCGCTGGTGGTTGATCGGGTGCGGGTCGAGGCGGTTGCCGAAGAGATTGGCGCGAGCGCACTGGCCTGGCCGATGCCTGCTGAAAGCGGCGCCCCGATTGCCAGCGGCGCGTGCTGGATGGACGGCGCGGCCCGCCAGACCCCGATCTACGACCGCGCCCATCTGGCCGCCGGGTTCGCTGCGCCGGGGCCGCTGGTGGTGGTCGATCCGCTGGCAACCACGGTGGTCGAGCCGGGCTGGGGGCTGAAGGTGGACGGCGATGGTACGCTGCGGCTTTCGCGCCTCGCCCCGCGCCAGTCCACTCCGGCCAGCGGGACTTCGGCCGACCCGATCCGGCTCGAAGTGTTCAACGGCCTGTTCATGGCCATCGCCGAGGAGATGGGCACCGCGCTGGCCCGCAGTGCATCATCGGTCAACATCCGCGAGCGGCTCGATTTCTCCTGCGCGGTGTTCGACGCTGCAGGGCGACTGGTCGCCAATGCTCCGCACATGCCGGTCCACCTGGGCTCGATGGGCGAGAGTGTCGGCACCATTCTGCGCGCCCGGGCCGAGGCGCGCGATGGCCGCGGGATCCGGCGCGGCGACGCCTATGTGCTGAATGCGCCCTATGCCGGGGGAACGCATCTGCCCGATATTACTGTGATTGCCCCGGTCTTTGTCGCGGGCGACGGCCTCGCCCCCAGCTTCTTCGTCGCTGCCAGGGGCCACCATGCCGATGTGGGGGGAATCACCCCTGGATCGATGCCGCCGGGCAGCACATCGATCCTCGACGAAGGCGTGCTGATCGAGGATTTCCTGCTGGTCGATCAGGGGCACTTCCGCGAGGCGGAGATGCGCGCGCTGCTGGCATCGGGCGAGCATCCGGCGCGCAACATTGATCAGAATATGGCCGACCTATCCGCCCAGGTCGCGGCCTGTGCGCGCGGAGCCAAGGGGCTGGAACAGGCCTGCGCCGAACACTCCCGCGATGTGGTGGTGGCCTATATGGACCACGTCCACGCCAATGCCGAGGAAGCGGTGCGGCGGCTGATCGCGCGGCTGGAGGACGGCGCGTTCCAGCTTGAGATGGATTGCGGCGCGACAATCAAGGTCGCGGTCAGTGTGGACAAGGCCGCGCGCCACGTGACAGTCGATTTCACTGGCACCAGCGCGCAACTGCCGAGCAATTTCAACGCTCCCTTCAGCGTGGTCCGCGCGGCAACGATGTATGTGCTGCGCACGATGATCGACGATCCGATCCCGATGAACGAAGGCTGCCTGGCCCCGGTCACGATCGTGGTCCCCGAAGGCACCATGCTGCGCCCGGCCTATCCGGCGGCGGTGGTTGCGGGCAATGTCGAGACCAGTCAGGCGGTGACCGATGCCTTGTTCGGGGCCTTTGGTGCCATGGCCGCCAGTCAGGGGACGATGAACAACTTCACTTTCGGCAACGAACGCTATCAATACTACGAAACCATCGCCGGGGGATCGGGCGCCGGCCCGGGCTTTGCGGGATCGCACGCGGTTCAGACCCATATGACCAACAGCCGGCTGACCGATCCCGAAGTGCTCGAAAGCCGCTTTCCGGTGCTGCTGGAAGACTTTCACATCCGCACGGGATCGGGTGGGGCGGGGCGCTGGAGCGGCGGCGACGGCGCGGTGCGGCGGGTGCGCTTTCTTGAGAAAATGGAGGCCGGGATCTTGGCCGGGCGGCGGATCAACCGGCCGTTTGGCCTGGCGGGCGGCGAAGATGCTTTGCCGGGCATCAACCGTGTTGAGAGAACCTCAGGCGAAGTTGAGGTCTTGCCGGCCACCGCCAGCGTGACAGTTTCACCCGGCGATGTCATGGTGATCGAAACGCCGGGCGGGGGAGGATACGGATGCCCATGAACCTGTGGGTCCTGATCGGCATCGCGGTGATGGTGGGCGGCTTCATGCTGCGGTTCAACCCGCTGTTGGTGGTGGCCGTGGCGGCGCTGGCGACCGGGCTAGCTGCGGGGATGGACTTGCTGGCCGTGATCGCGGCTTTCGGCAAGGCTTTCAACGATACCCGCTATGTCTCGGTGGTCTGGATCGTGCTGCCGGTGATCGGATTGATGGAACGCCACGGCCTGCAGGAACGCGCCCGCGCGCTGGTGGCCGGGCTCAAGGGCGCTACCCTGCCGCGGCTGCTGACCGGCTATCTGCTGCTGCGCCAGATCACATCAGCTCTGGGGCTGACATCGATCGCCGGGCACGCGCAGACGGTCCGCCCGCTGCTTGCCCCGATGGCCGAAGCCGCAGCCCAGCCGAAGGATCAGGCCGAGGCCGACGAGGTCAAGGCGATGGCTGCGGCGACCGACAATGTCGGGCTGTTCTTTGGTGAGGACATCTTCATCGCGATCGGTTCGATCCTGCTGATGAAGGGCTTCCTGGAGCAGCAGGGCATCGTGCTTTCGCCGTTTGAGCTGTCGGTCTGGGCGATCCCGACCGCCTTTGCGGCTTTCGCGATCCATGCCTTCCGGCTGTGGCGTTTTGGGCGGAGGCGCCGATGATCGGCCTCAGCCAGGTCTACCTACTGGCCGGTCTGGCCTTCGCGGTGTTCGCCGCGCTTTCGGGGGGTGATAGCAGCAATCCCCGGCGCTGGAGCAATGCCGCGTTCTGGGGCCTGCTCGCGCTGTCGATGCTGGCGGGTGATCGGCTGGGTGATCTTGGCAACGGAGTGCTGGTGCTGGCGCTGGTCGGTATCGCCGGGTTTGGCGGGCTGGGGCGCGGCGCGGCAATGGATGACAGCGCCGCGCGGCAGCAACGCGCCGAACGGCATGGCAATCGGCTGTTCCTGCTGGCGCTAGTGATCCCGCTGACCGCACTGGCCGGAACCTTCCTGTTCAAGCAGGTGCCCGATCTGGTCGATCCCAAGCAGGTCACCTTGGTCAGCCTGGCGCTGGGCGCGGTCATGGCCCTGGCCTTGGGGCTGGCCTGGCTGCGCGAAAGCCCGGTCACTGCGTTCCAGGAAGGCCGCCGGTTGATGGATGCGGTCGGCTGGGCGGCGGTGCTGCCGCAGATGCTGGCCAGCCTCGGCGCGGTCTTTGCCGCGGCCGGAGTGGGACAAGTGGTTGGCAGCCTGATGAGCGGGGTGATCCCCGAAGGCTCGCTGGTGGGTGCGGTGGTGGCCTATGGCTTGGGCATGGCGCTGTTCACGATGGTGATGGGCAATGCCTTCGCCGCCTTCCCGGTGATGGCCGCGGCGATCGGGCTGCCCTTGCTGATCCATCAGTATGACGGCAACCCCGCCGTGGTAGCAGCGGTGGGCATGTTGTGTGGCTTTTGTGGTACATTGATGACCCCGATGGCGGCCAACTTCAACATCGTCCCCGCTGCGCTGCTTGAGCTCAAGGATCGCAACGCGGTGGTCAAGGCCCAGGTCGGCACTGCCCTGCCCTTGCTGGCGTTCAACATCGCGCTGATCTGGTGGGCGGCCTTCTGATGAGCGGGCTGAGCGCCGATTTCGCCGCGAAATTCATGGCGCTCACGCTCGGTCACCTTGGCCGCGAATATCCGCACAAGCTCGACCATGTGCTCGATGGCCCGCAGGACGCCCAGACCCCCTCAGCCCTTCACCCGATCTTCCACGGCAGCTTCGATTGGCACTCCTGCGTGCACGGCTGGTGGCAGGTACTGCGCCTCGCCCGGCTCTATCCGGACCTGCCCGAAGCTGCAGCGGTCCGCACTCGCGCTGCCGGAATGCTGACCGAGGCCAATTTCGCGGTTGAGACCCAGTACCTTGCCCGCCGCTCGGCGCGCGGGTTCGAGCGGCCCTATGGCTGGGCCTGGGCGCTTATGCTGCACGCCGAGATGGTGCAGCATGGTGCAGCATGGGCGCGGTATAGCGATCTCTTTGCTGATGTTTTTGCGCAGCGCTTTGCCGAGTTTCTGCCGCTCCAGACCTATCCGATCCGGGTGGGTACGCATTACAACAGCGCTTTCGCCCTGACCCTGGCGCACGAATGGGCGTGCGAGAATGATGGCGCGCTTGAAATGCTGATCGATGCCCGCGCGCGCGATTGGTACCTGGGCGATCGCGCCTGCCAGGCATGGGAGCCGGGCGGCGATGAATTCCTGTCCGGATCGCTGTGCGAAGCCCTGCTGATGAGCCGGGTGTTGGGGCCAGACTTCGGCACCTGGTTCGACCGCTTCCTGCCCGACTGCGCCTGGGGCCAGCCCGCTACCCTGTTCACTCCGGCCACGGTCAGCGACCGCAGCGACGGCAAGATCGCCCACCTCGACGGGCTCAACCTCAGCCGCGCGTGGTGCTGGCGGCAGATAGCCGCCGCGCTGCCAGATGCTCACCCCGCGGGGGAACTGGCCAACAGCACCGCCGAAACGCACCTCGCCGCGGCCCTCCCGCACGTCGCGGGCGACTACATGGGCGAACACTGGCTGGCCTCTTTCGCCTTGCTCGCCTTGCAGGCCGGGGGCTAATACCGCGCCCGAAAGGGACGCGTCCGCCTTATGCTCGTAATTTCCGGCCCCTGCGCAATCGAAAGCGAGGCGCTTGCGCTTGAAGTGGCCGAACGCCTGGCCGCGCTGGCGCAGCGCTTGCCGATCACCGTGATCTACAAGTCATCGTTCGACAAGGCCAACCGCACCTCGATCGCTTCGCCGCGCGGGGTGGGGCTGGACGAAGGCCTGCGGATCCTGACCAAGGTCCGCGAGCAGTTCGGCCTGCCGGTGATCACCGATGTTCACGAGACCGCGCAGGTTGCCCCGGTGGCCGAAGTGGTCGACTTGTTGCAAATTCCGGCCTTCCTCTCGCGCCAGACCGATCTGCTGCTCGCCGCGGTGCGCAGCGGCAAGCCGGCCATGGTCAAGAAAGGCCAGTTCATGGCGCCCGCCGACATGGCCCAGGTGGTCGCCAAGGCTGAAAGCGCCTTGGGCGAGGGCGAGAAAATCAGCCAGCGCCTGCTCTTGTGCGAGCGCGGCACCAGTTTTGGGCATCACGATCTGGTGGTCGATATGCGCGGCCTGGCGCAGATGCGCGACTTTGGCTGCCCGGTGATCTACGATTGCTCGCATTCGCTGCAGCAGCCTTCTGCCAAGGGCACCAGCAGCGGCGGCCAGCGCGATCTGATCCCTGCGCTGGCCCGCGCGGCCGTGGCGGTGGGGATCGACGGGCTGTTCATCGAAAGCCACCCACGTCCGGGCGAGGCCTCGTCCGATGCGGCGACGGTCTGGCCGCTCGATCGGCTTGGCGATCTGTTGGAGCAATTGCTGGCGATCGATGCGGTGATTGGCGCGGAGAAGCGGACAATTGCCTTGCCGCAGCTTGCCGGGCGCTGATTGCCTTGAAGCTTGCGACCTTCCTGTTCCTGCAAGGGCTGCCCGGTCCGTCGTCGCGACTGATCGCGCGCGCACTGGAGCAGCGTGGAGCGCGGGTGCTCCGGGTCAATTGCAACGGCGGCGACCTGTTCGACTGGCGCTTTGGCGGGCTGAACTATCGCGGGCGAACTGCCGATTTCAGCGCGTGGCTGGCACCGCTGTGCCAGCGCGAGGGCGTCACCGCGCTGGTGCTGTTCGGGGCCGAGCGCCCGCATCACCGCGCGGCGATCGCCATGGCGCGCGCTGCGGAACTCGATGCCTTTGTGCTCGAGGAAGGTTATCTTCGGCCCAACAGCGTCACGCTGGAACACTGGCCGCTTGGGCAGGCCTGGGCCTCGCCAGCCAGCCTGGAGGACTGCGCGCACCGCGCCAGGGCAAGCCATGCCGATCTGGCGCAAGTACCGATCCCCGGCCATTTTCTGCCGCGGATGGTGCAATCGATCCGCTATTGGCTGGTATCGGCCGTGCTCAGGCCGCTTTACCCGCACTATCGCAGCCACCGCCCGCGCCATTCGTTCTTCGAAATGCTCGCCTGGAACCGGCGCTGGGCGCGTGGCTGGCGCGAGCGGCGCGATAGCCGCCGGGCTTTGACTGCGGTGGCCGGCAGGCGCTTT
>JANPMA010000321.1:0-2136 GCA_031422595.1 Novosphingobium sp.
TTCCAGTGCCTGGACAGCCGGACTTGCTTCAGCAGCCTGTGCTTCGCGTTCGCGGTGGACGATCAGCGCCTGGCCGATCGTCGCGATGACCGTTTCGGGCTCGAACGGCTTGGTGATCAGGTAAGTCGGCTCGGGCCGTTCGCCGGTCAGCAGCCGTTCGGGGAAGGCAGTGATGAAGATCACCGGCACGTTCATCGCGCTCAGGATGTCCTTCACCGCGTCGATCCCGCTCGATCCGTCAGCCAGGCTGATATCGGCAAGCACCAGTTCGGGTCGGGTCCGTTCGGCGAGAGCGACCGCTTCGGTCCGGGTCCGCGCGACGCCGGTCACGCTGTGGCCCAGCCCTTCGACAATCGAGCGGATATGCAGCGCGATGATCGCTTCGTCTTCGATGATCATCACAGCGGCCTGAAGGCAATCGCTGATGGATTGCCGGGCGGCGGCGATGTCTGCCGAAATAGCATCGCTGCTTCTGCCGGTCATCGCGGCTGCTTCTTGGATGCTGAAGCCTTCAACCGCGGTAAGCAGCAGCGCCTGGCGGTTGTGCATCGGCAGGCTGGTGACCAATCCCTCAGCGGCAGGAGATTGGTCCAGGTCCAGCGCGGGCTGCCACAGCTGGTGGAAGATACGATAAAGCTCGAACCGGGCCGGCTTGTCTGTCGCGAATTCTTCCGGCGCGAGCAGCAACGCCTCAAGCACTTCGCGAACCGCGCTATCGCCCAGCCGCTGCGATCCGGTTAGCGCGCGCGCGTAGCGCCGCAGCAAGGGAAGTTCAGGTCCGACCGCTTCTCTCAATGACATGTCCACTCCTCAATGAGACAGGGAAAACTGCGCCGATCAATATTTGTTCCCGCAGCCGGAACTTTTTTTCGGCTGGCCGGTTTACCCTAGCTGGATGGCACCCTGCGCCATTGCATTTCGGTCATGGCGAGGATTTCGGTGACAAACCTGCATACATCTCCCAAACTGAATGGCCCAGACCAAAAACGAGTGCTGGCGGAGCGACAAGCGATGGCGAAGGCAAGCAAGCCGGAGAATCAAGACGAGGTCACCGGCGGAGATCCGATCGCGGCGGCGCTCAAACAGATGCACGATGCTGTGGCGAGCGAAGAACTGCCTGACGATTTCCTGCGGCTGCTGGACGAGATCGACACGAAAATTGCCGCGAAAAAATCGGCGCACTGATGGCGCCTGCCCCCGCCTCGACCGCGACAGACCCGGATCCCGACAAGCTGTTCCGGGACCAGCTGGTCGCGCTGCTGCCCTCGCTGCGTGCGTTCGCGCGCGGGCTTTGCCGCCACCGGGATATGGCCGACGATCTGGCGCAGGATACGATGATGCGCGCCTGGGCTGCGCGCGCCAGTTACACCCAAGGCTCCAATTTCCGCGCCTGGATGTACATGATCATGCGCAACCAGTTCTATACGACGTTGCGCAAGAATTCGCGGATGACCACGCTTGATCCCGAGGTCGCCGAACGGGTGCTGGTGGTCGCTCCGGCCCAGCAGAATGGCATCAAGTTGGACGATGTCGCCAAGGCGCTACAACGGCTGCCTGCGCAGCAGCGTGAGGTGCTGTTGCTGATCGGTGCCAACGAAATGTCCTATGAAGAAGCCGCCGAGGTAATCGGCTGCGCGATGGGCACCGTCAAGAGCCGGCTTGCGCGTGGTCGCGCGGCCTTGGCGGCCTTGATCGATGGCCCGGCGGATGATGCCTTGCCTGCATCTCCGCAAGAGCGCAAAGTCCCTGGGCATGGCCAAGACGCGGCCAGGGTTTTCGGCGACGTGCTGCGCGAGCCGCCCCACCGCACCATGCCCGCTTCCGCCGGATAGGCAGAAAGGGATAGCTATCGTGCGTCCGATGACCCTGCGCAGCGGGCTTATCTTGGTCGTCGTCGCCGCGCTGGTGCCGATCGGCACGCTCAGCGTCGTCCAGGCGCTGGCGAACTTGCGCTATGCGCAAACCTTGATTGGCAACCAGTTGGTCACGAGCGCCATGGCCACAGCGAGCAGCGAGCGCGATTCAATCATCATCAGCAAGCAGTTGTTATTCTCGCTCAGCAGCAATGCCAGGGTCCGTTCGGGCGCTGCTGGTTGTCAAGACGCGCTGAAGGCGAACCTTGGCAGCAGCCCGGCA
>JANPMA010000322.1:0-4763 GCA_031422595.1 Novosphingobium sp.
CACTGGCAGGTGCCCACGGTGGCGGCGAAGAAGCAGGTCGCGGCGCCGATGAAGGTCACGAACTGGAGCGCGGTCGCGCTGACCTCGAACATCGGCGAGAGGCGGCAGACCATGAACACCCCGGCGGTGACCATCGTCGCGGCGTGGATCAGCGCCGAGACCGGGGTCGGCCCTTCCATCGCGTCGGGTAGCCAGGTGTGGAGGCCAAGTTGCGCCGACTTGCCCATCGCGCCGATGAACAGCAGGATGCACAGGATCGTCATGGTGTCCCATTCGCCGCCGAGGAAATGGAGCGTCGATCCGGCCATTGCGGGCGCGCGAACCAGAATTTCGGGGATCGAGACGGTGTTGAACACCAGGAAGGTGCCGAAGATCCCCAGCATGAAGCCAAGGTCGCCCACCCGGTTGACCACGAAGGCCTTGATCGCGGCGGCGCTGGCCGACGGTTTCTTGAACCAGAAGCCGATCAGCAGGTACGAGGCCAGCCCCACCCCTTCCCAGCCGAAGAACATCTGGACCAGGTTGTCGGCGGTCACCAGCATCAGCATGGCGAAAGTGAACAGGCTGAGATAGGCGAAGAACCGCGGCTGATCCGGATCTTCGTCCATGTAGCCCCAGGAATAGAGGTGGACCAGCGCGGAAACCGTGGTCACCACCACCAGCATCACCGCGGTCAGCGTATCAACGCGGAAGGCCCAATCGAAGCTGAGGCTGCCCGATTGCACCCATTGCAGCACTGGCACGGTCTGCTCGTGCGATTGCCCGCTCACGAAGCCCAGAAAAATCGGCCAGCTCAGCGCGCAGGCCACGAACAGCGCCCCGGTGGTCAGCACCTTGACCACGGTGTTGCCCAGCGCCCGGTTGCCCAGCCCGCCGATGATCGCGGCGAGCAGCGGCAGGAAGACGATGGTCAGGATCGGGTTCACGCCCCACCTCCGAATTTAGGGACAGTCCCTAAATAGGCCCGGCACCCAGGTTCGAAGCGGCACCGGGCGGCACCGCAAGTTTGGGGACTGTCCCTAAATTCTTGCGTCACGCCCTCACCCCTTCATGTGGCTGACATCGTCAACCGCGATTGTTCCGCGGTCGCGGAAATAGAGCACCAGGATCGCCAGGCCGATCGCCGCTTCGCCGGCCGCCACGGTCAGCACGAACATCGCGAAGACCTGTCCGGTCAGGTCGTTCAGGAAAGCGCTGAAGGCGACCAGGTTGATGTTCACCGCCAGCAGGATCAGTTCGATCGCCATCAGGATGGTGATCACGTTCTTGCGGTTGAGAAAAATCCCCAGCACGCCCAGCACGAACAGGATCGAGCTGACCGTGACATAGTGTTCGATGCCGATGGTCACAGCTTTACCCCCTTGCCGACTTCCGGTGACATATTGACCGTCGCCTCATCCGGGCGCCGCGCATTCTGACGCGGTACGCTTTGCCCGCGCACGCCTTCGCGCTTGCGGTGGGTCAGCACGATCGCGCCGACCATGGCGACCAGCAGGATGATGCCTGCCGCTTCGAACAGGAACAGGTATTTGCCGTAAAGCAGGTGCCCGATCGCCTCGATATTGCTCATCCCCGCAGGCGTTGCAGCGCTGCCATCGGCCAGGCCCAGCGTGATCCCGCCCGCGCCCACCGCGCCCAGCCCGAACAGCACTTCGGCCAGCAGCACCCCGGCCAGCGCCAGCCCCAGCGGAAAGTTCTTGATGAACCCGGCGCGCAGCTCGGAGAAATCGATGTTGAGCATCATCACCACGAACAGGAACAGCACCGCGACCGCGCCGACGTAAACGATCACCAGCACCATCGCGATGAATTCGGCGCCCAGCAACACCATCAGTCCAGCGGCGTTGAAGAACGACATGATCAGCCACAGCACCGAATGAACCGGATTGCGGGCCGAAATGACCATGGCGCCTGAGACGATGGTCAAGGCGGCGAACAGGTAGAAGGACAGCGCGGTGATCATCTAAATCTTCCCCGGAACGGGGAGGGGGACCATGCGAAGCATGGTGGAGGGGGCCCTCCTCCGGGCGGTAGGTTGCGTGAGGAGGCTGGCCCCCTCCACCACCCCTGCGGGGCGGTCCCCCTCCCCCTTCCGGGGAGGATTTTTCGAGCCGAGTCTCATCATCCCCGGGCCCCTATCGATACGGCGCATCGGCTTCAAGGTTCGCGGCGATCGCCCGCTCCCACTTGTCCCCGTTCGCCAGCAGTTTGGCCTTGTCGTAGAGCAGCTCTTCGCGCGTTTCGGTCGCGTATTCGAAGTTCGGCCCCTCGACGATCGCATCGACCGGGCAGGCTTCCTGGCAGAACCCGCAGTAGATGCATTTGGTCATGTCGATATCATAGCGCGTGGTCCGGCGGCTGCCGTCGTCGCGCGGTTCGGCCTCGATCGTGATCGCCTGCGCCGGGCAGACCGCCTCGCACAGCTTGCAGGCAATGCAGCGCTCCTCGCCGTTGGGATAGCGCCGCAACGCATGCTCACCGCGGAAGCGGGGCGATAGCGGGTTCTTCTCGAACGGATAGTTGATCGTCGCCTTGGGCTTGAAGAAGTATTGCAAGGTCAGCCAGTGGGCCTTGACGAACTCCCACAGGGTGAACGATTTGATGAGGTGGGAGAGGGTCATACGCCGGTCCTCATATACATCAGCCAGCCGCTCACCAGCACCACAAACCCCAGCGACAGCGGCAGGAAAACCTTCCAGCCCAGCCGCATCAGCTGGTCGTAGCGATAGCGCGGGACGGTCGCCTTGACCCAGCTGAAGATGAAGAAAAACACGAAGATCTTGGCGAACAGCCAGATCCAGCCCGGGATCCAATAGAGCGGTGCCCATTCAATCGGAGGCAGCCAGCCGCCCCAGAACAGCGTCGCGTTGAGCGCGCACATCAAGAGGACGTTGGCATATTCGCCGAGCCAGTAGAGCGCGAAGCTCATGCTCGAATATTCGGTCTGGTAGCCGGCGACGAGTTCGCTTTCGGCCTCGGTCAGGTCGAACGGCGCGCGCCCGGTTTCGGCCATGCCCGAGATCAGGAACATCACCGCCATCGGAAACAACAGCGGGTTGAAGCCGTAGCCGTTGAGCAGGCCGAAAATGTGCCCGCGCTGGCCCAGTACGATCCCGTTCATCTGGAAGGTGCCGGCGTACATCACCACGCAGATCAGGATGAAGCCGATTGAAACTTCATAGGAAATCATCTGCGCGCTGGCACGCATCGCCGAGAAGAACGGGTACTTCGAATTGCTCGACCAGCCCGCGATGATCGTGCCGTAAACCCCCAGCGATGAGATCGCGAGGACATAGAGCAGCCCGACATTGATATCGGCCAGGATCGCGCGACCATTGAACGGGATCACCGCCCAGGCCATCAAGGCGACGGTAAAGGTAATGATCGGCGCGAGCAGAAACAGCACCTTGTCAGACGCAGTAGGGACGATGGTTTCCTGCAGGAACACCTTGAGCCCGTCGGCAAAGCTTTGCAGCAAGCCCCACGGGCCAACCACGTTCGGCCCGCGCCGCAGCGCCATCGCCGCCCAGATCTTGCGGTCGGCATAGATGATCATCGCCACGCTGAGCATCAGCGGCAGGGCGATGAGGAGGATGCCGGCGATGGTCGCGATGAACCACGACCATTCGTAGGGCAGCCATTGGGAGAAGAATTCGGTCATGTGAAAATCCTCCCCGACACGGGGAGGGGGACCATGCGCAGCATGGTGGAGGGGGCCCTCGTCCCCGCGATAGGCTGCGTGAGGAGGCGAGCCCCCTCCACCGCCGTTCCGGCGGTCCCCCTCCCCGGTCCGGGGAGGATTGTCAGCGTCACGCTCATTCCGCGGCCTCCGCGAAAGTCTCGCCGTGCAGCAGCTCGGCCGAGCAGCGCTGCATGGTCACGCTGGCGCGGGCGATCGGGTTGGTGAGGTAGAAGTCCTTGATCGGGTAGGCTTCGATTGTGCCCCCAGAACCTTTGGCGCCCCCGGCCTTGCCCTTGGAAATCGTGCCATAATCGGCGAGGCCTTCGCGGCCCAGCGCCGGGACGGCCCTGGCCATCGCGGAACGAAGCGCATCGAAGCTGTCGAAGCCGACGGATACCTTCAGCGCGTCGGCCATCGCGCGCAGGATCGTCCAGTCCTCACGCGCGTCGCCCGGGGCGAAGACGGCCTTGTCGGCCCACTGCACCCGGCCTTCGGTGTTGACGTAAGTGCCCGGCTTCTCGCTGAAAGCGGCAGCCGGCAGGATCACGTCGGCGGCGTGTGCGCCCTTGTCACCGTGGTGGCCGATATAGACGATCATGGAGCCTGCAAACCTGGTGTAGTCCACCTCGTCCGCGCCAAGCGAGATCAGCATCTTGGGCTTGGCCTTGACCAGATCGGCGATCCCGCCCTTTTGCGCATAGCCCAGCATCAGTCCGCCCATGCGGGCGGCAGCCATGTGCAGCACGTTGAAGCCGTTCCAACCGTCACGAACCAGCTTGTACTTGCTGGCGAGCGCCAGGCAGGCATCGAGCGCACCCTTGCCGAGGCCGGCCCCGCCGAGGATCAGGGCGGGGCGTGTCGCCGCCTTGAACGCCGCTTCGGCTTCGGCCGGAAGCTTGTCGATCACCGACAGGTCATTGCCAAGGAAAGCCGTCGGGAAAGTGGTTTCCCACTCAGGCCCGACCACAAAGAGCTTGGCCCCGCGCTTGGCCGCCTTGCGCAGCCGCGCCTGGACCAAGGGAGCTTCCCAGCGCACCTGGCTGCCGACGATCAGCACCGCGTCAGCCTCTTCGATCCCGGC
>JANPMA010000323.1:0-16907 GCA_031422595.1 Novosphingobium sp.
CACCGCACTCAAGTGTCTCGACTTCGCTCGACACGAACGGGTGTTGGATTGGGTCCGATGAGCGCAACAAAGACCATTGCCCGCCATGTCGCCATCATCATGGATGGCAACGGGCGCTGGGCCAAGCAGCGCCACCTGCCGCGCGCGGTGGGGCACCAGCGCGGGGTTGAGGCTGTCCGCAGCGTCAGCCGCGCCGCGCGGGCGATGGGGCTTGAGGCGCTGACGCTCTATGCCTTCAGCACCGAGAACTGGCGCCGCCCGGAGGAAGAGGTTTCGGCGCTGATGGGGCTGCTCAAGCACTTCATCCAGAGCGATCTCGAGGAATTCGTGCGCGACAATGTGCGGCTCAAGATCATCGGCGAATGGCGCCAACTCGCCCCCGATCTGGTCGCGCTGATCGACAACGCGCTCGATCGCACTGCGGCCAACACCGGCCCGGCGCTGGTTGTGGCGCTCAACTACGGCTCGCAGGACGAGATCGCCCGCGCCGCAGCCAAGGCCGCGGCCAAGGGCGCGGTCAGCGTGGAAAGCATCGAGGCCGAACTCGACACCGCTGGCCTGCCGCCGCTGGATCTGCTGATCCGCACTTCGGGCGAGGTGCGGCTGTCGAACTTCCTGCTGTGGCAGGCGGCCTATGCCGAGATGGTGTTCACCGACGTGCTGTGGCCCGATTTCACGCCCGCGCATCTGGAAGAAGCGCTGAAGGAATTTGCGGGCAGGGAGCGGCGTTATGGCGGACGTTGAGGCTCCGGCCAAGAAGACCAGCGATCTCAAGGTTCGTGTAGGGTCGGCCCTGGTGATGGTCTCCGTCGCCGGAGCCGCGCTGTGGCTGGGCGGCTGGGTCTGGACTGTGTTCGCGGCACTCGCAGCTCTGGGGGTGCTGTGGGAATGGCAAGGCCTCGTTGCTCGGTTCTGTCCATCGAGCTTCAAGCGCGCGGCGTGGCTGGTCGCTGGCATCGCATATATCGGGATTGCTGCGGGGCTGATCGCTGTCCTGGGCAATAACAACGTCATCGGATCAAGCCAATTCGGCGGGCTTGTCCTTCCACTCCTCGGAGCAGTCGTCGCAACCGACGTGTTCGCATACTTTGCCGGTCGCACATTCGGCGGGCCAAAAATTGCGCCTTCGATCAGCCCCAGCAAAACCTGGAGCGGGCTAATTGGCGGGATCGCGGGAGCATCCCTGCTTGCCTACTTTGCTATGGGTGGATTCCTACTCGATTCCATGAATCCAGTCTTTGAAAGCATCGGGATCGGCGCGGCCATAGCGATCACCGCGCAGTCGGGCGATTTCTTCGAAAGCTGGATGAAGCGCCGTGCAGGGGTCAAGGATTCCGGGAAGTTGATTCCCGGCCACGGCGGTCTATTCGACCGGCTCGACGGACTGCTTGCGGTCTCGTTCGTGATCGGGGTGTACATCCTGCTAGCCTTGGCAGGTTCGACCGACCTATGACCCGCACCATCACCATCCTCGGCGCAACCGGCTCGGTCGGTGCATCCACGCTCGATCTGATCCGGCGTGAGCGGGACAAGTGGCGGGTGGTGGCGCTGACCGCCAATTGCCAGGCCGAGGAACTGGCGCGCCTTGCCCGCGAGTTTTCGGCCGAAGTAGCCGTGGTGGCCGACGAAAGCTGCCTGCCCGCGTTGCGCGAGGCGCTGGCCGGTTCCGGCATCGCGGCGGCAGGCGGGGCAGGGGCCCTGGTCGAGGCGGCTTCACGGCCCGCCGATATCACCATGGCCGCGATTGTTGGCTGTGCGGGGCTGGCCCCGACCATGGCGGCGATCGAGCAGGGACGCACCGTGGCGCTGGCCAACAAGGAAGCGCTGGTTTCGGCCGGCGACGTCATGCTGGCCGCAGTGCGCCGCCACGGCGCGACGCTGCTGCCGGTGGACAGCGAGCACAACGCAATCTTTCAGTGCCTGGCTGGCAACGATCCAGCGCATGTCCGCTCGATCACGCTGACCGCCAGCGGCGGGCCGTTCCGCGATTGGAGCGCCGAGCAACTGGCGGTCGCCACCCCGGCGCAGGCGATCAAGCACCCCAACTGGGACATGGGCGCCAAGATCAGCGTCGATAGCGCGACCATGTTCAACAAAGGCCTCGAACTGATCGAGGCGCACCATCTGTTCCCGGTGGGCCTCGAAAAGCTGCGGATCGTGGTTCACCCGCAATCGGTGGTCCATTCGATGGTCGAGTACCGTGATGGATCGACCCTGGCGCAGCTGGGGCCATCGGACATGCGGGTCCCGATCGCCTCGTGCCTGGCCTGGCCAGAGCGAATGGATACGCCGTGCCCGCAGCTCGATCTGGCCGCGCTGGGCCAGCTGACATTCCGCGCGCCCGATGAGCAGCGCTTCCCCGCCACGCGCCTCTGCCGCCAGGCCGCCGAAGCGGGCGGAGCCGCGCCTGCGGTGCTCAACGCCGCCAACGAGGTGGCGGTTGCGGCGTTCCTGGCCGGACAGGTTTCGTTCACCACTATTGCGGTAATGGTCGAAACGATGATTTCGCGCTATGACCCCGCGGCACCCACTTCGCTTTCCGAAGTGATCGACCTTGATGCCGAAGCCCGGGTGCGTGCGCGCGAACTATTGGAGCATGCCTGATTTGGCCAATTCCCCTTCGTTCTGGTTGATGATTGTCGCCTTCTTGCTGCTGCTGGGTCCCCTGATCGTGATTCACGAACTGGGCCATTATCTGGCGGGCCGCTGGTGCGGCGTGCGGGCCGAGACTTTCTCGGTCGGCTTTGGCAAGGAGCTGTGGCACCGGATCGACAAGCGCGGCACGCGCTGGCGGATCGCGGCGATTCCGCTGGGCGGCTATGTCCAGTTCGCCGGCGATGCCGATGCCTCAAGCCGCCCCGATGCCGCGCTGGCGGGCAAGAGCGACGCTGAACTGAAGGGCACCTTGCCAGGTGCACCGCTGTGGCAGCGCTCGTTCATCGTGCTGGCCGGGCCGCTTGCCAACCTGCTCGCTGCGGTGCTGATTTTCGCTGGTTTCGCAATCGCATACGGGGTCCCGCATACGCCTCCGGTGGTCGGCGGTTTTTCCGAGAAGTCGGCGGCCCAGGCCGCCGGGATTGAGCTGGGCGACCGGATTGTCCGGATCGACGGGGCCGAGATCGAGAGCTTTCTCGATATTACCCACCGGGTCGCGCTCTATCCGGGCCAAACGGTCGAGGTCAGGGTCGATCGCGCGGGGCGGCAGCTCGATATCCCGGTCAGGCTGATGCTCGATGTCAGCAAGGACGAATTCGGCAACGAGATGCGGCGCGGGCTGCTCGGAGTCGGATCAGTTGGACGGCCGGAGTTCACTCGCGTCAACCCGCTGCGCGCGCTGCAGTTCGGGGTGACTTCCTCGCTTGAGCAGATGCGGATGATGGCGATCGGGCTCAAGCAGATTGTCTTTGGCGAACGTTCGGTGCGCGAAATGGGCGGACTGCCCCGGATCGCCAAATTCTCTGGCGAAATGCTCTCGCTCGGCTGGCTGGAGTTCGTCGGCTTTGCCGCGCTGATTTCGATTAATTTGGCATTCATTAACCTGCTGCCAATCCCCACGCTCGACGGTGGGCACCTGGCGATGTATGCCGCGGAAGCAGTCCGCCGCAAGCCGCTGGGTCTCCGCAGTCAGGAACTGGCGTTCCGCCTGGGCATGGCATTCGTGCTGGTCTTCGCGATTTTCGTCAACTTGAACGACCTGGTCCAGATGTTCCTTTAGGCACTTCCGGGCCGAACGGACTGAAAACTGCGGATGGTTGCAGCAACTCTGCTTGATCGGACGGTGCGCTTCGGGCAGAGGGCGGCGACATCTATACTGGCTGCGGGTGCGTCCCGGGCAGCTTCAAATTTGACGGGAACGACCCTGCCGATGAATTCCAGCCTTTCCGATCGCACCAAGCATGCCCGTGCGGGCCTGCGTCTGGCCGTCGTCCTTATGGGAACGACCGTACTGGCGGGCTTGCCGCAGGCGGCGCTGGCCCAGGCTGCGGCGCAGCCGGCCCCGGCACCGCTCGCGGCTCCGGCCCCGGCGGCGGAGACCATTCAGTCGATTACCGTCATTGGCTCGCAGCGGCTTGAGGGCGATACGATCCGTTCGTACATCAAGATGCGGGTTGGCCAGCCCTACAGCCAGGCCGCGGCCGATCAGGTCCTCAAGGACCTCTACGCGACCGAGCTGTTTTCCAACGTCAATGTCGCGAACAATGGCGGCGCGGTGGTGATCGAGGTCAAGGAAAACCCGGTGATCAACCGGATCATCCTGGAGGGCAACAAGCGGATCAAGAACGAGAAGATCCTGCCCGAAATCAAGCTGGCGCCGCGCCAGATCTTCACCCGTTCCAAGGTCCGCGCCGATGTTTCGCGGATCATCGAGCTTTACAAGCGCCAGGGCCGCTTCGCCGCCTCGGTCGAACCCAAGATGGTGCTGCTCGACCAGAACCGGGTCGATATCGTCTTTGAAATCACCGAAGGACCCAAGAGCAAGGTCCGCCTGATCAACATCATCGGCAACGAAGCCTTTTCGGACAATGCGCTGAAAGGTGAGATGTTTACCAAGGAAGCTCGCTTCTCGCGGGTGTTCTCCTCGGGCACCACCTATGACCCGGACCGGATGGCCTTTGACCAGCAGAAGCTGCGCCAGTTCTATCTGACCAAGGGCTTTGCCGATTTCCGCGTGGTCTCGGCCGTGGCCGAACTGACCCCGGACAAGAAGGACTTCATCCTGACCTACGTGGTCGAGGAAGGCCCGCGCTTCAAGTTCGGCGATATCAAGGTTGAGAGCCAGCTGCGCGATTTCGACGGTGAGCGGCTGGCCAGCCAGCTGCCGATGAAGAAGGGCGACTGGTATAACGCCAAGCTGGTCGAGGACACGATCGACCGGCTCAACGAAACGCTGGGTGCCTTCGGCTATGCCTTCGCCGACGTGCGGCCAGATTACAACCGCAACAAGGAAGACCTGACCATGGGTCTGACTTTCGAGATTGCGGAAGCGCCGCGGGTCTATGTCGAACGGATCGACGTCAACGGCAACACGCTGACCCAGGACAAGGTGATTCGCCGCGAGTTCCGCCTGGCCGAAGGCGATGCGTTCAACTCGCTGCAGGTCAAGCGTTCGACCGCGCGGATCAACTCGCTGGGCTATTTCCAGGAGAAGTTCGAGATTGAGCAGAAGACCGGCTCGGCCCCCGACCGGATCGTGCTCGAAGCCAATGTCGAGGAGAAGCCGACCGGCCAGCTCCAGCTTTCGGCCGGTTACTCCAGCCTTGAAAAGCTGATCTTCCAGGGCTCGATCGAGCAGCGCAACTTCCGCGGCCGCGGGCAGACGATCGGGCTCAATCTGGCCTATTCACAGTATTCTAAGCAGGTCGACGTCAGCTTCACCGAACCTTATCTGTTCGATCGCAACGTCTCGCTGGCGGCCAATATCTATCGCCGCGACACCAACAGCTTCAACTACCTCAACTCGAACCGCAACACGATCTACAAGAACACCACCACCGGCTTCCAGGTCCGCGCAGGGGTGCCCTTGACCGAATATGTCTCGTTCGTGGGCAGCTACACGCTCAACTTCGATGACGTGACGGTCGATCCCGCGCTGTATTTCACCACCCGCCAGAACCCGCCGCTGTTGGAATGTGACCCGCTGACCGCCGGGCGATACTTGTGCGACGCAATCGGCAAGCGGACCAGCTCGATCCTGGGCATGACGCTGATCTACGATACGCTCGACAACCGCGTGCGTCCCTCGCGCGGCCGGGCAGCCTCAATCAGCACCGAATTTGCGGGGCTGGGCGGTTCGGTCAAATATGTCCGCGGGCGGGTCAACGCATCGCAGTATTATCCGCTGGGCAAGGGCTTTATCTTCTCGCTCCGGGCCGAAGGCGGCGCGATCTTCCCGCTCAACGATCTGGGCAATGCCGCGCTGGGGGTGGACGATGTCCGCCTGACCGACCGTTTCTATCTGGGCGAGCCGCAGATGCGCGGGTTTGACATCCGCGGCGTCGGCCCGCGCGTGCTGCGCCGGCCTTTCGATACCGTAAGCAACTCCTTCTCGACCGACCGCAACACCTGGACCGACGACGCGATCGGCGGGCACTATTACTACATCGGTCACGTCGAGCTGGAAATTCCGCTGGGTTCGGGTGCCAAGGACCTCGGGCTGAGGCCTTCGATCTTCCTTGATGCCGGTGCGGTTTGGGGCGTGACCTCACCCAACCCGTTGCCGCTGACGTTCCCCTATTCGCTGGTCTGCAACGGCGCTGCCACTACCGGCTTTTCGCCCACCCAGGCCGGGATTCCGACACTGCCGGCAACCTGCCTCGGCTCCCAGGACATCGTAGTTGCCGGCTCGCCGTTCCAGGAATTCTTCGTCGGCAATTCGCCCAAGCCGCGCGTTGCGATCGGCATCGGGGTCAACTGGAATTCGCCCTTCGGGCCTTTCCGCATCGATTTTGCCAAGACCCTGCTCAAGGTCGATGGCGACGACACCAAGGCATTTACCTTTAACGTAGGAACCCAATTCTGATGACCAAGATCCTCACCTCTGTCGCCGGCCTTGCGCTGGCGCTGGCCATGACCGCCAGTTCGGCCAATGCCCAGGCCGCCAAGCGGCCAGCCGTGGCTCCGGCTGCAGCAGGACAGGGCGCCGCTCCGCGCGTAGCCGTGTTGCCGGGCGTGGCGACCGCCAACCTGCAGGCCGCGGTGGCCAATACCAATGCCTACCGCTCGGCTCAGCAACAGCGCCAGTCCGTCTACAAGCCGACCTACGATGCCGCCCAGGCGCGCGCTCGGCAGTATGACGCCCAGATCAAGCCGCTGGCCGAGCAGCTCAATGTCGACGTCACGGCGAAAAAGCCCGACGCGCAGCTTCAGCAGCAGGCGATTGCGATCCAGAAGCTGCAGAACCAGGGCGAAGCCGATATCAAGCAGATGCTGGCGCCGGTCGAGCAGTCAGAAGAATATGTCCTTGAACAGATTTCAGACAAACTGCCGCAGGCGGTCCAGAATGTCCTGGGTCGGCGCGGTATCACCTTGCTGTTGGCGCCGGATGCGGTGCTGATCGCTGCCCCGCAGTACGATCTGACCACCGCGATCAGGGACGAACTCAACGTGCTGGTGCCGTCCGTGCAGCTGACCCCGCCGACCGGCTGGCAGCCGCGCCGGGTGCGCGAACAGCAGACTGCGCAGCAGCAGCAAGCCGGCACCGCCCAGCCGCGTCCGGCTGGCACCGCTGCTCCGGCGCCTGCGACCCCGCCCAAGCCAGCCGGGCCGC
Organism: Novosphingobium sp.; assembly: GCA_031422595.1. Lineage (GTDB taxonomy): Bacteria > Pseudomonadota > Alphaproteobacteria > Sphingomonadales > Sphingomonadaceae > Novosphingobium. The sequence continues at coordinate 7,268 of JANPMA010000323.1, forward strand.
AGCCCGAAGGCCGCTAGGCCAGGGCAAGGGGGCAAGCGATGAGCGATGCAGCTGCGGCCGGGTCTTCGGCCTACGACATTCCGAAGATTCTGGCCGCGCTGCCGCATCGCTACCCGATGCTGCTGGTCGACCGGGTGATAGAAGTCGGCGAGGAAGCGATTACCGCGGTCAAGGCGGTCAGCTTCAACGAAGGCTTCTTCCAAGGCCACTTTCCGGGCCGCCCGATCATGCCTGGCGTACTCCAGATCGAGGCTCTGGCGCAGGCCGCCGGTATTCTGGCGATCGAAAGCCTGGGCCTGGCCGGCACCGGCAAGCTGGTCTACTTCATGGCGATCGAAGAGGCCAAATTCCGCGCGCCGGTGGAACCGGGCGTTCTGCTGACGCTCGAGGCCGGTTTCGTCCAAAAGCGATCGAGAGTCTGCAAGTTCTGGGGCAAGGCTTCGGTTGAAGGCAAAGTGACCTGCGAAGTTCAGTTCACCGCGATGATCGCGGACGCGTAGGTCGTTTCCCACCCCACTGCGACTAACGCTTGCTGCGCAAGCGCAAGTCTCGTTGCCCCTCCCCGCCGGGGAGGGGTTGGGGTGGGGGTTCGGCACTTGCGCTAGTATCAACTTCTCGCTATGGGCGCCGCTTCTGTTTCCAGGCCGGTCGGAACCGGCCATTAGCGAAAGACCGATCCATGAAGGCCGAAATCCACCCCGACTACCACACGATCAAGGTGCAGATGACCGATGGCACCGTGTTTGAAACTCGCTCCACCTGGGGCAAGGAAGGCGACACGCTGGTACTCGAAATCGATCCCACCTCGCACCCGGCCTGGACCGGCGGCACTCGCCAGCTCGATCAGGGCGGCCGCGTCGCGCAATTCAACAAGCGTTTCGGGGGGCTCACGCTCAAGGCCAACTGAGCCGGAGCGGGCAGAACAAACACATAGGGCGGCCTTGCGGGGCCGCCCTTTTGTTTTGGCGTAGTGGACTGGGGTCTATTCGCAGGCAATTTCCCGGGCGTCCGATTCGCTGATCGAGCGCAGGAATTCGACCCCGCCCATTCCCTCACGGGCCCAACGTACAACTGCCTGGATCGACCATTCGCCAGTAAATTGCACCGTCACGAACATACCGGTGCGCAGCCACGGCGCTTCACAAACGAGGCTGCAACCAAACACCGAAACATCGCGAATTCGCGCACGGCAGCGTTCACCGCTCGACGAGCGAATTGTCGCGACTGCTTCCGAGATCCGGCGCGATGCCCGGCGCGTATTGGGCCGCGACGAAGCGGCTTCCAGCTTGGCAATCTTGGCCTTCGCAACCACTTGCGGTTCCCCCAATATCGTAGTTCTGCGTAAGGCTAACCAAGGAAGGTTAATTAGTTCTGCATCCCGCCTTCAGGATGTTCGAATTGACAGGGGAGGGGAATCGCCCAGTCCTGCGGTTTTTTTGCTTCCCTTCCTCCACTCCATGTGCAAAAGGCCCGCGCCTGCAAGGCAGTTGGTTGGCCTTTGCGCAGGTTGTGGCGATCGTAGCTCAGTTGGTTAGAGCGCCGGTTTGTGGTACCGGAGGTCGGGAGTTCGAGCCTCCTCGGTCGCCCCATTTGCACCAAATTGTTTGAAATCAGCGTGGCGGCCGATAGTCGCTGACATAGCCGACGACCACGCCGCTGCTGTCCAGATTGGCGAAGATCATCGGATAGCTTGCCGTGCCCAACCGAAGCGTCCAGGGCAACCCACTGCGATCGTAATCCTTGAACATTGCCTTGCCGATGCACCGTTCGATTTTACTGCGGGTGTCGGTCAGCAGCGTTTGGGCCGGCTGTCCGGCCAACCCCCTGGCTTCGCAGTAGAGGCTGGGATTGTTGCCGGCCTCGTTTTCGATTGTGCAGTCAGGAAAGCCGGGAAGCGACAGCTTGGCCTTGCGCGAAAAGCTGTCGATCGCTGCGCCTTTGAGCGAGGTGAAAGGCGGCCGCTCTTTGCTGGCGGCGATCGCCTTTTGCAGGCCGGTGCAGAAATCGGCTTTCGCCGGCGGGGGAGCCGCAAGGGAACTTGTGGAACCGGCCAACAGGCACAGCAGCAGGGCAGTCCGTTTCATCGCAATACTCCGTCGCAAACTCTGGCGTTTCATTGGAGTCTAGCGCTCTCGGCCCGCCTGACCATCCCCATTTGGGGGCGGCTTGGTGCTTGCCGATGGCCAAGCCGCGTGGCAGAGGGGCGCGGCGCCGAATGGGCGTTCGAATCGACGAAAGCGTCCATGCACGGCTTCGCCAATCCTGCCCGCTTCCTGCGCCTTGCGCGTGTCCTGACCATGCCGTTGCTGATCGTCGGCGTGCTGCTGGCTGCGGCATCGCTGCTATGGGGCATGCTGGGCGCACCGCCGGAGAAATTGCAGGGCGATAGTGTGCGGATCCTGTTCGTCCATGTCCCCGCCGCCTGGCTGGGGATGGGGGCTTGGAGCGCGATTGCCCTGGCCAGTCTGATCGAACTGGTCTGGCGCCACCCGCTGGCCGGAATCGCGGCCCGCGCAATCGCCTTGCCGGGCGCGTTTTTTGCGGCACTGTGCCTGCTGACCGGGTCGCTGTGGGGCCGGCCTGCCTGGGGCGCCTGGTGGGTCTGGGACGGCCGGCTGACCAGCATGCTGGTGCTGTTCTTCCTCTATTGCGCCTATATCGCTCTGGCCGATGCCGCGACCCGTGACGGGCAGGCCAGTTCGCGCATTCCTTCGATCTTCGGGCTGGTTGGCGCTGTCAACATCCCGATCATCCACTATTCGGTGCTGTGGTGGAACAGCCTGCACCAGCCGCCCTCGATCTCGATGGGCAAATCGGAAATGGCGCCTGAATTCCTCTGGGGCCTCTTGGCGGCAACACTGGGGTTTTCGCTGATCTTCGGCGCGGTGGTCCTGATGCGGATGCGTGCGATCCTGGCCGATCAACAGGCCGAAGCGCGCCTGCGCCGCCGGGCGATGGAGGGCGCGGATGTCTGAAAACCTCAACCACTGGACTTTCGTGATCGCCGCCTATGCGCTGAGCGTGGCGGGAACCGCATTGCTGATCGCCCAGAGCTGGATTGCCATGCGCCGCGCCGAAGCACGCCGCGAGCGGAGCCGCGAGCAATGAGCCAGCCGATCAAGGCCAAGCATCAGCGCCTGGTCCTCGTCCTGGTGGCGCTTGTCGCGCTGATCGCCGCGGCCTTGCTGGCGGCTTGGGCGCTGCGCAGCCAGGCGAGCTTTTTCTACTTGCCCGCCGAAATGGCTGCCAATCCGCCCGAAGTGGGCCGGGCGGTGCGGCTGGGCGGGATGGTTGAGGCTGGATCGATCAAACGCGAGGCCGATGGCGTTACGATCCGCTTTGTCATCACCGACGGCAAGGCCCGGGTGCCGGTCAGGTTCAGGGGGATCGTGCCCGACCTGTTCAAGGAAGCATCGGGCGCGGTGGCCGAAGGCAAGCGCGGGTCTGACGGTGTGTTCGTGGCCGATAACTTGCTGGCCAAGCACGACGAGAAATACGTGCCCCGCGAAATGAAAGACATGACCGCTGGGCAAGCCCGCGAGAGAGTGGAAGTGACCAAATGATCGCAACGCTGGGCCTGGCTGCCTTGTGGCTGGCTGCTGCGCTTGCGGCGCTGCAATTGGTCGGCGGCGCACTGGCGCTGCGTGCGCCGGGCAACCCGCTGGCCGCGGTCGTCCGGCCGGTGGCGATGGTCCAGGGTATGCTGGTCGCCCTCTCGATGATCTGCCTGGTCATTGTGTTCTGCCAGACCGACCTTTCGGTTGAACTGGTGGCGAAGAATTCGCATTCGGCCAAGCCACTGCTCTACAAGTTTGCCGGATCGTGGGGGAACCACGAAGGCTCGATGCTGCTGTGGGTGACGATCATGGCCATGGCCGGCGGCGTTGTCGCGCTGGTCGAGCGGCGCTTGCCCGAACCCACGATCCTGGCCACGCTGGCCGCGCAGTCCTTTGTCAGTCTGGGCTTCTACGCCTTCCTGCTGTTCGCCTCGAACCCGTTTTCGCGGGCAAACCCGGTGCCTGCCGAGGGGCAGGGGCTCAACCCGCTGCTGCAGGATCCGGGCCTCGCGTTCCATCCGCCGACGCTTTACATTGGCTATGTCGGGCTGTCGGTGGCGTTCAGTTTTGCGGTCGGCGCGCTGCTGACCCGGCAGGTCTCTCCGGTCTTTGCCCGGGCGATGCGGCCCTGGGTGCTGGGCGCCTGGATCTTCCTGACGCTGGGGATCACCTTCGGCTCGTACTGGGCCTATTACGAGCTGGGCTGGGGCGGCTGGTGGTTCTGGGACCCGGTCGAGAATGCCAGCCTGATGCCGTGGCTGGCGGCGACTGCCTTGCTCCACTCGGTCTCGGTGCTGGCGGCGCGCAACGCGCTTCGGGCCTGGACGGTGATGTTGGGGGTGGTGGCATTCTCGATGTCGATGGTCGGGACCTTCCTGGTCCGCTCGGGGATCCTGACCAGCGTCCACGCCTTCGCGGTCGATCCCACCCGCGGGCAGTTCATCCTGGCCTTGCTGGCGATCAATATCGGCGCCGCGCTGACAATCTTCGCGCTGCGCGCCGCCACCGTGACCGAGGGCGAACGCTTTGCCATCAACAGCCGCGAAGCCGCTCTGGTGTTCAACAACGTAATGCTGACCGGCACCTTGGGGATCGTGCTGATCGGCACGCTCTATCCCTTGCTGGCCGAAACGCTGGGCGCGCAGGTTTCGGTTGGCCCGCCCTATTTCAACCCGGCAACCGCGATTTTTGTGTTGCCGATGCTGGTGGTCATGGCAGTCGGTCCGCTGCTGCGCTGGCGGCGCGACAGCTTGGGGCGGATCGGCAGGATGCTGCTGGTGCCTTTGGTCTTGACTGCGGCGGCAGTGGTAGTGCTGGCCCGGCAAGGCATCAACCTGCTGCCGCTGCTGGGGCTGGCGCTCGCCGCCGGGCTGGCAGTGGCCGCGCTCATGCCGCTGCTGGGCCGCAGGCTTCGCACGGTCAAGCTGCCGCTGTGGGGCATGGTCCTCGCGCATTTCGGGATAGCGGTGGCGCTGGCCGGGATGGCCGGCGATAGTGCCTTCACCACTGAAAAGCTGGTTGCAGCAAGGGTCGGCGAGAAGGTCGAAATCGGACCCTGGTCGCTGAAGTTCGAAAAAGTCGAGCCGATCGCCGGGCCGAACTGGACCGCGCTTCAAGGCACACTTAAGGCCAGCTATGCCGGTGCCGCCCCGATCAAGCTCGAGCCGCAATCACGCGCATTCTGGTCACCGCCGCAGCAGACCAACGAGAGCGCGCTGGCGACCCGCTGGAACGGGCAGCTCTACGCCGTGCTGGGCGAGCAGGCCGAGGACGGCCGCTGGCAACTGCGGCTATGGTGGAAGCCGTTCGTGACGCTGATCTGGCTGGGCGGGATGCTGGTTGCACTGGGCGGGCTGCTCGCGCTGCTGGGGCGGGTTGCGAGCGATATCCGCCGGCTGGTTGCTGTCGACAAGATCGCCTACCGCCGGATGAGGCAGGGACGATGAAGCCGAGTGCACCCCGTGTGCCATCGAAGTGGGCCTTGTGGCTCCCCTTGGTGCTGTTTGGTGCCTTTGTAGTGCTGGTTCTCTTCGGGCTTTTGAAGCCTGCTGGGCGCGAAGTCAAAAGCGCGATGATCGGCAAGCCTTTGCCGCAATTTTCCTTGCGACCGGCCACTGCCGACCGGCCAGGTCTCAGCTTTGCCGACATGGCCGATGGAAAACCGAAGCTGCTCAACGTGTTCGCCAGCTGGTGCGTTCCCTGCGCCGTCGAAGCCCCGCAACTGGCGCAATTGCGCGCTCGCGGCGTCGAAGTGGTCGGCGTCGCGATCCGTGACCGGCCCGATGAACTGAGGGTTTTCCTCCAACGCAACGGCAATCCCTTCACCCGCATCGGCGCCGACAATGTCAGCGCGATCCAGTTCGCGATCGGCTCGTCGGGCGTGCCTGAAAGCTTCGTGATCGATGGCAAGGGCACCATACGCTACCAGCACATCGGCGATATTCGGCCCGAACAGGTTGAAATTATTGCTCAAAAGGTAAGGGAGGCCGGACAATGAAGCGTCTGTTGCTGGCCCTAGCGCTGTGTGCCGCTCCGGCTCTGGCCGACGGTTCGATGCCGGCCGCGCCCTATGCCTACGTTCAGCTGGAAGACCCGGCCAAGGAAGTCGAAGCCCAGGCACTGATGCAAACCATCCGCTGCCTGCAATGCCAGGGCCAGTCGATCGCCGATTCCGACGCCCAGATTGCGGGTGACCTGCGCAACCAGATCCGCTTGCGGATCAAGCAGGGTGAGAAGCCCGAGGCAATTCGCGCCTGGCTGGTCGAACGGTATGGTGACTATGTGTCCTATGCCCCGCGGATCAACAGCCTGACCTGGCCGCTGTTTGCCGCGCCAGCCCTGTTGCTGGGCCTGGCCTTCTTTTTGCTGCGCCGTCGGTTCGGTTCGGGAGGCGCATGATGGCCTGGATCCTCGTTGTCGCCCTTGCCGGAGCAGCACTGCTGGCGCTCGCAGCCCTGTTCAAGGCGCCGCGCAAGAGCTGGGAAGCGATCGCCGCAGCGCTGATTTTTGGCTTGGCGGGGTTTGCCTTTCAAGGCCGCCCTGACCAGCCTGGCGCGCCAAAGTCAGCCCCCCAGAGCACCGCAAGATCTGGCGAGGCGCTGGTTGCGGCCCGGCACCAGTTGTCGCAGAGCGGACCGATTTCAGGCGACCGACTGCTGGTTACCGCCGACGCCATGGCGCGCAACGGTTCATTCGGCGACGCGGCTTCGCTGGCGCTGGGCGCGGCTGAGAAGAACCCGAACAACGCAGACGCCTGGCTGGCGGTTGCCAACAACCTTGTTGCCCATGCCGATGGCAGCCTCACTCCGGCAGCGCTCCATGCCTACCGCCGCGCCGGTCTTGCCGATCCCAAGCACCCGGGGCCGCCGTTTTTCCTTGGGCTTGCATTGTTGCAGGCGGGTCAGCTTGAACAAGGCCGGACGATGTGGGCCGACCTGCTGGCAAAATCGCCTGCCGAAGCGCCCTGGCGCAAGGATCTGGAGGCGCGGCTGGCCGAGCTGGACCGATACATCGCGAACCGTGCGCAGCCGGCTCGGTAGCCACAGGCAGTGCTGGACCGACTGTTTACATGGTGCTAGGCGCGGCGCCTGAATTCCCGCCTGTCTTGCAGGTTTGAGGGGGGCATTGAGTCGCATGAATGAATCCAGCGCTTCCACCCCGGATTCCCAGTCCGATCCCGCTGCCAGTGAAGCAACGGTAGGCCAGCACGGCCACGGACCGCATCCTGGCGGGCTGATCGCCCTGGCGGTTGGTGCGGTCGGGGTTGTTTTTGGCGATATCGGGACCAGCCCGATTTATGCTTTCCGCGAAACCTTTGCCTCGCACCACGGCGCACCGGGGATCCAGGTCGACCCGGTCCACATTCACGGTGTGCTCTCTCTGGTGTTCTGGTCGATGATGATCGTGGTGACGTTCAAATACGTCCTGACCATCATGAAGGCCGATAACAAGGGTGAGGGCGGCAGCCTGGCCTTGCTCGCGCTGATCAACCGCAAGTCCGAAAACGCGAAGTGGACTGCGCCGTTCGTGCTGCTCGGCGTATTTGCGACCGCACTTTTCTATGGCGATTCGATGATTACCCCGGCGATGTCGGTGCTCTCGGCGACTGAGGGGCTGGTATATGTCCACCCCGTGTTCAAATCGTGGATCGTACCGCTGGCTGTGGCGATCCTGTTCGCGCTGTTTGCGATCCAGGCTCGCGGGACAGAGAAGGTTGGCAGGCTGTTCGGTCCGATCATGTTGCTCTATTTTCTGGCCTTGGCGGCGATGGGATTGATGCACCTGACTGCGATGCCGACGATCGTCCTGGAAACGATCAACCCGGTCAACGCGATCAAATTCTTCATGACCGACGGGTTCCGCGCTTTTGTCGCGATGGGCAGCGTCGTGCTGGCGGTGACCGGCGCCGAGGCGCTCTATGCCGATATGGGGCATTTCGGGCGCAAGCCGATCGGGGTCAGCTGGATGACCTTTGTGCTGCCTTCGCTGATGCTGAACTACATGGGACAGGGGGCGATGGTGCTGTCGACCTCGCCCGAACAGGCTGCTTTGCTGATCAAAGACCCGTTCTTCCTGATGATCCCCGATGCGGTCCGTATCCCGGTGATTTTCCTGGCGCTGGCCGCGACGATCATCGCCAGCCAGGCGGTGATTTCCGGCGCCTTCAGCCTGACCCAGCAGGCAATCAACATGGGCTTCCTGCCGCGGATGCAGATCAAGCACACCAGCGCGGCGGCGGCCGGGCAGATCTATATCCCGACGCTCAACTGGGCGCTGATGGTCATGGTGATCATTCTGGTGCTGTTCTTCCAGTCCTCCAGCAACCTCGCTGCCGCCTATGGCATCGCGGTGACGGGCGCGATGTTCATCGACACGATCCTGCTGGCGGTGGTGCTGATCACGCTGTGGCGCTGGCCGCTATGGAAGGCTGCGCCGCTGATCGCGGTGTTTATCGTGGTCGACATGGCCTATCTTGGCGCAAACCTGCTCAAGGTGCCGCAGGGCGGGTGGGTTCCGCTCGTGATCGGGCTGTTCATCTTCACCCTGCTGACCACATGGTCGCGCGGCCGAAACCTGATGCGCAGTTCAATGACCGAAGGCTCGATCCCGATGGAGGTCTTCGCCAAGAGCGCGCATTCCAGCGCTACCCGCGTCCCTGGCACCGCGATCTTCATGGCCAGCGCGGCTTCTGGCGTGCCATCGGCGCTGCTCCACAACATCAAGCACAACAAGGTGCTGCACGAACGCATTGTGATCCTGACCGTGGCGATCCAGGACGTGCCCTATGTCGACGAGGCCAAGCGTTGCACGGTGAAGGATCTGGGTCAGGGCTTTTACCGGATGGTGCTGAACTACGGCTTCCTCGAAGAGACCGACATCCCCGCCGCGCTCAAGCGTACCGATATCTGCGGCGGACCGTTCGAGGTAATGAAGACCAGCTTCTTCCTCAGCCGTCAGACGCTGCTGGCATCGGACAAGCCGGGCATGGCGATCTGGCGCGAAAAGCTGTTCGCCTGGATGTTGCGCAATGCCGCCAGCGCGATGGAATTTTTCCGCCTGCCGACCAACAGGGTGGTCGAACTGGGCAGCCAGGTGGAGATCTAGGGGCGCTGACCCCGGTTGCGCTCTGCAAACCACGACTTCATCCGGCGGATCGCTTCTTCGATCAGCGGGGTTGAGACGGCGAAGCTGAAGCGTACGAAGCGGTTGCCATGCTCGGGGTCGAAATCGATCCCAGGCGCGGTGGCAACGCCGGTGTCCTGGAGTAGCTGCTTGCAGAACTCCATGCTGTCGTCGGTGTAGTCGGAGACATCGGCATAGACATAGAACGCACCGTCGGGCGGGGCGATCCGGGCCAGGCCCAGTTCGGGCAGCGCAGCCAGCAACAGCTCGCGGTTGCGGGTATAGGTGCGGATATGGCTTTCCAGTTCCTCGGTGCAGTCCATCGCCACCAGCCCGGCATGCTGCGCCAGGCTGGGCGGGGTGAGGAACAGGTTGCTCATTCGGGCTCGCGCTGCATCGATCCCCTCGAGCGGGGCGACCAGCCAGCCTAGCCGCCAGCCGGCCATGCTGAAGTACTTTGA
>JANPMA010000324.1:0-10461 GCA_031422595.1 Novosphingobium sp.
CGGCAGCAGTAGCGCGTCGAAATCGCCCTCGTTTACGCTGACGAGTTCGGCAGCGACCGGCACGCTCTCGCCCCAGTTACCATCCTTACAGCCCTTGATCTCGCCCTCCTTGGGGCTGGCGACGACGGTCTCGAACCCCGCCGCCTCGAGCGCCGCTTTCGGCTCCATCAGTTCGGACTGCTCGAAACCGTCGGTAGCGAGGATGAGGATGCGCTTGGTCATGGGGAAACTCTTTCGCTGGGAAGTGAGTGTTCCAAATCGCCGGGGGACGAGGCGGTTCCACAGGTTCCGCTTTGAGGCGCGCATTGCTACGGGAGCGCGACAATGGTCACCCCCGCTCCAACCGATCCGTTCGACGCCATCGTCGATGCCCCGTTCGATAGCGCGCTGTCCGAACGCTACCTCGTCTATGCGCTCTCGACGATCACCGCGCGCTCACTGCCCGATCTGCGCGATGGGCTGAAGCCGGTCCACCGCCGCCTGCTGTGGGCGATGCGCCAGCTCAAGCTCGATCCGGGGCAGGCCTACAAGAAGTCCGCGCGGGTAGTCGGCGACGTGATCGGAAAGTACCACCCGCACGGCGACCAGTCGGTTTACGACGCGATGGTCCGGCTCGCGCAGGATTTCTCGCTGCGCTATCCGCTGGTTCAGGGGCAAGGCAACTTCGGCAACATCGATGGCGATAACGCCGCCGCCTATCGCTATACCGAAGCGCGGCTGACCAAGACCGCGGTGCAGCTGATGGCCGGGCTGGACGAAGGCACGGTCAATTTCATCCCGACCTACAACGGCGAGGAGGAGGAGCCCGAGATTTTCCCCGGGATCTTCCCCAACCTGCTGGCCAACGGGTCGAGCGGGATCGCGGTGGGCATGGCCACCAATATCCCCAGCCACAACGTCGCCGAAATCATCGACGCCACGCTGCTGCTGATCGACAATCCCACCGCCGAACACGAAGCGCTGATGCAGCACTTCAAGGGGCCGGACTTCGCCACCGGCGGGGTGGTGGTAGAGAGTGCCGCAACCATTTCGCGGGCCTACGAGACCGGCAAGGGCGCGCTCAGGGTGCGCGGGCGCTTCTCGACCGGGCGCGAGGCCGGTGGCAGCTGGGAAGACAGCGGAATCGAGCGGCTGGGCGGCGGCCAGTGGCAGCTGGTCATTTCCGAAATTCCCTATCAGCTGGCCAAGGGCAAGCTGATCGAGCAGGTCGCGCAGCTGATCGCCGACAAGAAGCTGCCGATCCTGGAAGACATCCGCGACGAGAGCGACGAGCAGATCCGCATCGTTTTCGTGCCCAAGAGCCGCAACGTCGATCCCGAACTGCTCAAGGAGAGCCTGTTCAAACTGACCGACCTGGAAACGCGGTTCAACCTCAACCTCAACGTGCTCGATGACCGGCGCACGCCCGGGGTGCTGTCGCTGCGGTTGCTGCTGCTCGAATGGGTCAAGAGCCAGATTGATATCCTGCTGCGCCGCACCCGCCACCGGCTTGAGAAGATCGCCGCGCGGCTTGAACTGCTCGACGGCTATATCATCGCCTTCCTCAACCTTGACCGGATCATCGAGATCATCCGCACCCAGGACGAGCCCAAGCCGATCATGATGGCCGAATTCGGGCTGACCGACCGCCAGGCCGAAGCGATCCTCAACATGCGGCTGCGGTCTTTGCGCAAGCTTGAGGAAATGGAGCTGCGGCGCGAGCGCGACGAGCTCTTGGCTGAGCAGGAAGAGCTGCAGAAACTGCTCGAAAGCCCGGCCCGCCAGCGCACAAGGCTCAAGCGCGATCTGGCCACGCTGCGCAAGGATTACGCCGAAGGTACCGCGCTGGGCCGCCGCCGCACCACCATCGCCGAAGCCGCGCCGACGGTCGAATTCAGCATGGATGCGATGATCGAGAAGGCGCCGGTCACCGTGATCCTCTCGGCCAAAGGCTGGATCCGCGGCGCTTCGGGCCACGAAGCGCTCGACAAGGATTTCAAGTTCAAGGAAGGCGATGGCCCGGCCTTCGCGCTCCACGCGCAGACCACCGACAAGCTGCTGGTCGCCTGCGACAACGGGCGCTTTTACACCCTGGGGGCGGACAAGCTGCCCGGCGCGCGCGGGTTTGGTGAACCGATCCGGACCATGGTCGATATCGATGCCGGGGCTGAGATCGTCGCGCTGCTGGTTTACAAACCCAAGGCGCAATTGCTGCTGGCCGGAAGCCAGGGGCGGGGTTTTGCCGCAGAAGCCGACGAATTGCTCGCCGAAACCCGCAAGGGCCGGGGGGTGATGACCACCAAGCCTGGGGTCAAGCTGGTCGTGGTGCGCGAGATTCCGGCGGAGCACGATCACATTGCCGTGGTGGGTGACAACCACAAGCTGGTGATTTTCAATCTGGAAGAGCTGCCGGTTCTGGCCAAGGGTCAGGGGGTGACCCTGCAGCGCTACCGCGACGGAGGCCTATCCGATGCCGTCACGCTCAAGCTCGACGAAGGGCTGAGCTGGAAGATGGGCGGAGAGAGCGGACGGACCCGGACCGAACCCGACGTCCTGCTGTTCAAGGTTGCCCGCGGTGCGGCCGGGCGGATCGCGCCACGCGGGTTCCCGCAGACCAACAAGTTCTAGGAGGAGCCTTGCGGCTCAGCCGCCTGCGGGTTCTTGGGCTCGAGAATCAGGGTTCGGCCCTCAACTTTCCAGCTCGCCAGCCGGCTCAGCAAGTTCATGCCGATCACGTTGGTGCCGTCCATGCCGGGGACAATCACCGCGTCAAGATCGCGGGCCAGGATATTGCCAAAGCGCAGCTCGGCGATCGATGCGGTGCGGGCGTCGACCTCGCCGTTGGCAGTCTTGAGCACGATCGCGCGGTCAAGCGCGCCGGGTTCGATCCCTGCAGCGCTGGCCGTGGCGGGGGAAATCGCGGTCAGTGTTGCCCCGGTATCGACCAGGAAGCGACGCTCGTGCCCGTTGATTTCGGCGGTCACCCAGAAATGCCCATCGGGCGATAGCGGGATGCGGGTCGCGTCGCCGGATACCTCCTGCTTCTGCATGCCGGCCCAGATTAGCGCGGCATCGCTGCTGCTGCTCATCCGGGCGGCCTGGGCAACGGTGAGCAGCAGGGCCGCGACCAGCCCGAGCGTACCCACCCCGCGCAACAACCGCCCCAGCCAGGGCACCGCGCGCAGCACCATGCCACCCAGTACCGAAACGAAAATCGCGGCGATGGCCAGCAGCAGCAACGGCTGCTGGTGAAGGAAGGTGAACAGGTCGGTCATCAGCTCGGCATTCTGCTAGCTTCGACCAGCTTGCTCAAGCCTGAAGCGACGAATGCTCAATCGAATGAATCGAAGGTTGTCATGCCATTGATGCAATAGGACGATGGCCGCGCGCTGATCGGTGCGGCGTAGATCTCATCGAGTACGTCCCGCACGGGTCGGTCCGGATCGGCGGGATCGGGCATGGGCTGCATAAAGCGGAATGGCCTCGTGCCCGGATTGCAATCGGCATGGTGCTGCGCCGCGACAAGGCCCAGCCGGGTACGGCGGGCGACAAGATCGGGGCTGTAGATCGCCTCGGCAGCGACGTGCGCGGCGGAGAGAAACTCGAAATAGATCACCCGGCGCAGCGCGCCTACTTGCATCGGCGGTGAGGCATGGGCCAGCATCATGTCGTGGATCAGCATGTCACCCGCCTGCATCGGCATTTCGATATGCGGTTCCTCGGCGAGCTCACAGATGCCCCGCGGATCGCAGTGGCTGCCAGGAACGATCTGCAGCGCGCCGTCTCCGGCGGTCGAGGCATCGAGATAAATCCCTGCGGTAAAGCAGGTACCGCTGCGGCGATGGACCATATCCTTGTGCCACAGCACTGGCAGCTGATCGCCGCCATGCTTGATCACCGCGAATTCCTGGATCAGGAAAAAGTCCTCACCGCACAGCGCCTGGGCCAGTTCGAGCAGCGGCGGATAGCCCAGCAGTTCGAGCGCGGAGAGATTGCCGCGCTGGCACAGAAGGTCGACATTGCTGACCACCGGCCCGCCGCGACCCGCGACGACAACCTTGCCCGGGAGGTCATCCGGCACCAGCAATTCGTCGAACAGCGCCCGCAGCCGCGCCACAAGGGCAGGGGGCACGAATTCGGGGAAATGAGCATAGCCCAGTTCTTCGAACGACCGGAGTTGCATGGTGGATATTGCGGAATCGATCACCGCTCTAGCCCCGCTCGACCATTGTGTCCGTGAGCATGGCTGCGACTGCTTCGGCATCGGGAAAGCCTGCCGCGATCCAGCGCGCTTCGACCGCCTGGAGAACCCGCGCCACTTCGGGTCCGGCCTTGACCCCGCGCGCGACCACTTCCCCGCCCTTGAGCGGGAAGGTCGGGATCTCCCAGCCGGTCAGCGGTGCCGCACTGGCGCCCGCCAGCAGCAACCGGTCGAGCGCGGCATCACGGCCGAGCCGATAGGCGAGGGCGCGGGGATCCTCCCCGGCACGGGGAGGGGGACCATCCGCAGGATGGTGGAGGGGGCCATCGGCCCGGCGCGACTTCGCAGAGGTTGCGCCAAGTGGCGAGCCCCCTCCACCGCCTTCGGCGGTCCCCCTCCCCGTGCCGGGGAGGATGCGTCCCGCCGCCAGCGCCAGGCGCTTCTTCTGTGCGCCGGAGAGGCGGAACCGGCTGGCCACGGCCTCGGCCAACGGAACATCGGCGGGCAGCAGCGCGGCCAGGCGGCGCAGCGGATCGGGGGCGACGCCCTGCTTCGTTTCCTCGGCCACCAGTGCCGTCAGTGCGGTGACATCGGCTTCTGCCAGCACCACTTCCAGCACGCCCAGCTCGGCCATCCGCGAGACCATAGGCGCGGGATCGGGCAGGGCGAGCAGGTTCATCATCTCCATCCCGACCCGCTCGCGCGACAGCCCCTTGAGCGTGGCGGCCAATTCCGCGCAGGCACTTTCGGATTCAGGATCAGCAGGCTCGCCGCCGAACCTTGCCTGGAAACGGAAGTAGCGCAGGATCCGTAAGTGATCCTCGCGGATCCGCGCACGGGCATCGCCGATAAACCGCACCCGCCGTGCTTCCAGATCGGCCAACCCGCCGAAGTAATCGAACACCTCGGCGCTCACCGGATCGGCATAAAGCGCGTTGATCGTGAAATCGCGCCGTGCAGCATCGTCCTGCCAGTCGGTGGCGAAAGCGACGGTGGCGCGGCGGCCGTCGGTCACAACGTCGCGGCGCAGCGTGGTGATCTCGACATTTCCCTGCGGCAACACCGCGGTGACGGTGCCGTGCTCGATCCCGGTCGGGATGGCCTGGATGCCTTGCGCCTTCAGCCGCCGGATCACCTCGCGCGGGGTCAGCGGGGTGGCCAGGTCAATGTCCTTCACCGGCTCGCCCAGCAGGGTATCGCGCACCGCCCCGCCAACATAGCGCGCATTCTTCGCCCCCAGCGCGGCGATCAGCCGGGCCAGGTCCTCGCGCTCTAGCCAGGGGGCAGGGGGGAGGGTGGTCATAGATTGATTCACGCGGAGGCGCGGAGGCGCGGAGGGATTGGAGGAGGCTGCAGGCCCCTTACCAAGGGGGCATATCGGCCTGCCAAAGCCAAATGAAATTCAAGCAGCTTCGCAGCAAGTAAGGATTCTCCGCTTCTCCGCGGCTCCGCGTGAAACAACTTCATCACCACGCGATCCTTCTTGCCAGGTTGCTGATGATCCCCGCGGTCACGCCCCAGATCCGGTGTTCCTGCCATAGGATCTCGATATAGCTTCTTGTCCGCCCTTGCCAAATGCCTGAATGGCGGGTGTGATTGGCTGCATCGAACACGAAGTCGACCGGGGCTTCGAACCAGGCGGCGACTTCGGTCGGGCTGGGGTTCAGTTCGAGGTCGGGCGGGACCACCGCAATCACCGGGGTGATCGCATAGCCGGAGCCGGTCCGGTAGGTGTCGCTGGTACCGATCACGTGGATATCGCGCGCGTGGATGCCCAGCTCCTCATAGGCCTCGCGCAGCGCGGCTTCTTCCGGGGTTTCGCCCGGATCGATCTTGCCGCCCGGAAAGGCGACCTGTCCGGGGTGCGAGCGCATGTTGGAGGGGCGGTGGATCAACAGGAACCCGGGCCGGTCCTCGCGCTCGGTCACCGCGGCGAGCACAGCGGCAGGGCGCAGGCTTGTCGCGGCGAATTCGACTTCGTCGCGGTGATCGATAGCCTCGGCGTGGCCTGCGGCGTGGAGGCGGGTAAGCCGTTCCTTGAGGCTCATTGCGGCACCAATGAGAAGTTCATGCCCTGGCTGGCAACGCCCAGATCGGCATCGGCCAGCTCAACCAGTTGCAGCCAGGTGCTGCGGTTGATCCGCGCCTCGGTGCCGTGCCGCACCGCCAGGTAGAGCGCTGGCAGCTCCGCCTCGCCGCGCGCCACCAGCGAGTGGTCCGGCCCGGCCAAAACGACCTCGTCGGTATTGAGCCTGAACGCCAGCGCATCGCCGGTGCGCACCACATCGGTGGCGAGGAAAGCCGCGTCCTCAACCGCGATTGCCTGCTTCTCATGGGGCGTCACCAGCCAGTGCTGCCCGCCCGCGTCGCGCCGCAGCAGCCCGGCAAAGGCCCGGATCATCGCCGGACGCTTGATCTCGCCGTCCCCAGGAAATTTGGCATCGTGGAACCAGCGCCCATCGGCCTTGATCGTCATCAGACTATCACTGCTGACCTTGGGATCCCATTGCTCAACCGGCGGCAACTTGCGCGCAGCGCTGAGCGCGGCGATCTCGGCCAGCGAGAGTGAGGCAAGTTCGGGGGGCGGTTCGTAGGGCACGAGGGGGCGATGCCAGCTTCATTCCTCCCCTGCAAGGGGAGGGGGACCAGCGAAGCTGGTGGAGGGGCACGGTCCGGAATCCCTGACCTCGCCGCACCATCAGGAAAACTCGCGCGTGCGCCTCCACCATGCTGCGCATGGTCCCCCTCCCCGTTTGGGGAAGGAATCAAGCCAGCCAGGGCCCCAGCGAACCTTCTTTGGGCAGGACTGCCGGATTGTCGCAGCGGGCCAGCAGGCGGCGCGGCTCCCACGGGCCGGGAAGCTGCCAGCCGCCAGTGTGCTCGGCCGAAAAGCCCCAGAACCGGCCATAGTATTCGCCGTCGCCGATCATCACTTGCGGCAAGGGCGCGCGCGGATCGAGTGCGGCGATCGTGGCGGTCATCAGCGCCTGGCCATAGCCCGCGCCTTGCGCTTCGGGCAGCACCGCGACCGGGCCGATCATGATCAGCGGATGGCGGCGCCCGGCGGGATCTGTCAGGGCCACCGGCCAGCACTGGATCGTGCCGACCAGATGATCCTGCGCATCGATAGCCGCGAACGACAGACCAGGCAGCCAGTCCACCCCGTCGCGCAGCTTGTAGGCGGTGCGCTGGCGGCGTTCCGGCTCGAACGCGCGATCGAGCAGCGCTTCGATCAGCGCGGTGTCGACATTGTCGAGCGGGATCAGCGTGGCCTCGGACATAGGCCGCGCGCGTTAGGGGCAAGGGGGGCGAATGTCGATGCTATTTGCGCGAAAGCCGCAGCAAGCGCGCGCTCTTGCCGTCTTCCAGCACGTAGAGCGAGCCGTCGGGGGCCTGGGCCACCGCCCGGATCCGTTTGTCCATCGGATAGCGCGCTTCCTCGCGGGCCTTTTCACCATCGATCCGCACCCGCACCAGCGCGGTCGGGTCCATCGCGCCGATCAGCAGCTGGCCCTGCCACTCCGGCCACATCTTGCCCGAATAGAAGATCATCCCGCCAGGCGCGATCACCGGGTTCCAGTAAAGCGCAGGCGCGGCAAGATCGGGCCGGGTATCGTGATGCGGGATGAATTCGCCGCCATAGTGCCGGCCTTCGGAGACCAGCGGCCAGCCATAATTGGCACCCTGCCGAACCAGATTCAACTCGTCGCCCCCGGCCGGGCCATGCTCCAGATCCCACAATCGGCCATCGGGCGCGAAGGCCAGGGCCAGGATGTTGCGGTGGCCGAGCGTATAGCGTTCGGCCGGGCCAGAAGGCTTGCCCGTGGCATCGATCGGCAGGCGGATGATCTTGCCCAGATCGCTCTTCGGGTCTTGCGCCGGCTGCATCTTCTGGCGGTCGCCCGAGGCGATGTAGAGGTGTTTGCCATCAGGCGAGAAGGCAAGGCGGTGCGAATAGTGACCGCGGTCAGTGACTTTGGGGGTCTGCCGCCAGATGACTTCCATCCCGGAAATCTCGCACTCGTCGGCTACCCAGCATTTCAGCGTACCGCGCCCCACAGCTGCACCGCGCGTGTCGTTCGGCCCGGCTTCCGCCCAGCTGAGATAGATCGTGCGATCCTTGATGGTCGGCGCCGTTTCTGAAGGCAGGAAGGCAATGTCGCCCAGCCCGCCTTGGCCGCCGTAATCGACCTTGGGGACGCCAGTAATGGTGCCGATCTTGCCCGTCGCCAGGTCTTCCATCTTTACCGTTCCGGCTCTTTCGGTGATGAACAGCATCGCAGTGCCTGGCGCAAAGGCCATCGCCCATGGTTCTGCATAGGTGCCAAGTTCGGTAATCGCGAAAGCGCCTTCGGCCTTGCTGACCGGCAAGGGACTATCCCCAGCGGGAGCGCCGCCGCAGCTTGCGGCCAGCAGGACGAGGGGCGAAAGAGCGATCAGGAGTTTGCTTTGCATGGGCAATGATCTGGGCGATTATCTGGTGCTTGCCAAGAGCGGATCGCTGGTCATCGGCGTGGACGAGGCCGGACGCGGGCCGCTGGCCGGGCCAGTGGTGGCGGCGGCCTGTGTGCTGGGCGTTGATGCGCCCGCTGGGCTCGACGATTCCAAGAAGCTCTCGGCCAAACGCCGTGCGGTGCTCGAGCCGCAAATCATGGCCAGCTGCCGCTGGGCGCTGGGCGTGGTCGATGCCGACGAGATCGACCGGATCAACATTTTTGCCGCAACCATGCTGGCGATGACCCGCGCGGTGGCCAGGCTGGTGGCAGAGCTGAAGGCAGAACCCGGCCAGGTGCTGATTGATGGCAACAAGACCCCGCAGGACCGGGTGGCCGAATGGCGCTGGCCGGCCCGCGCGATCATCGGCGGAGATGGGCTGGAGCCCTGCATTTCCGCCGCCTCGATCCTCGCCAAGGAACACCGCGACCGGCTGATGAAAGCGGCGGCTGAAGCGCACCCGAACTACGGCTGGGAGCGCAACATGGGATACGGCACGGCGGAGCATTTGGAGGCGCTGCGCGTGCATGGGCCAAGCCAGCTGCATCGGCGGAGTTTTGCGCCGGTGGCGCAGCTTGGTTTGGCATTGAGAGAGTGATCTCACGCGAAGGGCGCGAAGGGGCGAAGGGCGCGAAGCGGATAAGCACTTCGGCGGAGCCGCTTTGTCGTCGGCACTTCGCATGGCGATGAGGGCAAAGTGGACGCCTTCGGCGAAATTGAGAACTTCGCGGCCTTCGCTCCTTCGCGCCCTTCGCGTGAACATTTTTTCGCAGAGAGTCCTTGAGCACACACCACCACATCTTGAGTCCTCACCACACCGCAAGACTCCACATCCTGTGTCGGTCCCGTTCCGTTCCGCCCATTGTTAACCATTTGGTGACCATGAATCCCTAGGATTCCAGAGACATTCCGCTTGACGCGGGACTCCTGAGGACTCACCCTGTGGATAACTTTCGGGGATTTGAAGGCACTATGGGACAGCTTCTGGTTGGGGAAAAGGCGCGGTTGCGCGCTGTTAAGGAGGTTGCGCGGCCTGATCTGCCGCTCAGCAAGATCCTCGATGGCGACTGCGTGGAAGCGATGCGTTCGCTGCCGACTGACAGCGTCGACATGATTTTCGCCGATCCGCCCTATAACCTGCAACTGGGCGGCGATCTGTCGCGGCCCGATGGCAGCCATGTCGATGCGGTGACCGATCACTGGGACCAGTTCGACAGCTTCGCCGCCTATGACAAGTTCAGCCGCGCCTGGCTGACCGAGGCGCGCCGGGTGCTCAAGCCCAACGGTTCGATCTGGGTGATCGGCTCCTACCACAACATCTTCCGCCTCGGCGCCTTGATGCAGGACATGGGGTTCTGGATCCTCAACGACGTGGTTTGGCGCAAGGCCAACCCGATGCCCAATTTCAAGGGCACCCGCTTTACCAACGCGCACGAAACGCTGATCTGGTGTTCGATGGGCGAGAAGGCCAGGTACACCTTCAACTACCGCCTGATGAAGACGCTCAACGACGAATTGCAGATGCGGTCTGACTGGGTGCTGCCGATCTGCTCGGGCCAGGAACGGCTCAAGCAGGGGGGGCACAAGGTCCACCCGACGCAAAAGCCCGAGGCGCTGCTTTACCGGGTGATGCTGGCCACCACCAACAAGGGCGACGTGGTGCTCGATCCGTTCTTCGGCACCGGCACCCCCGGGGCGGTGGCCAAACGCCTGGGCCGCGAATGGCTCGGCTGCGAGCGCGAGAGTATTGACCGTAAGCCCGCGCTCGAGCGGAACGAACTGGCGCT
>JANPMA010000325.1:0-11629 GCA_031422595.1 Novosphingobium sp.
GGCCAAGTGTTGGCCGATGCAGAACACCAGCGACATCCCCGAGAAGCCTGGTCGGCCTTATCAGCTGGTTCGGCCCGATCGGTTTACGGGGAATGCCTACCTCAGCGACGAAATCGTGGTCACGGCAGAGCTTCGCAGGGAATATACGCAAAATTCCCCCTTAGCCGTTACCACGATCAGTTCAGACTCTCTCGAGCAGCTAGGCGATCTCAAGCTCTACCGTTTGCCCTACCCCAGCACCGCCGCCGCGCGGCAGATGAAGCAGGTTCGGCTGATTGACCTCAAGGACGTGGCCTATGAGCGCGCGTTCTGGGTTGATGCCGCGATCGATACCGACAGGTCCGACGTCGAGTGGGAGCACCCTTCGCTGACCTATAGCTTGCGCAACGACAAGGCGCACGGGCTGGGCCTGCCGATCCCGAGTGGTAGCTACCTTATCCAGCAAGACCAGTTTGGGCTGACCATGGTGGTCGATGAAACCGGTGGCCGCGACCGCGCGGTGGGTGAGGTGATCGGGATCGCAGGGCCCGAGAATAGCGACCTGTCCTGGCGTCAGCGCCTGGTCGAGGTTCGTCAGGACGGTAAGCGGTTCATTCGCAGCTATGTGATCGAGGTCCGCAATGCCAGCGCCCGCCCTGCGGTGTTCTGGGCCACGCCCGATGGTGCACCAAACCTGGTTCGCTCCTCGAGCATACCACTGGTCAGCGAGCAAGGACGGCAACGCTGGCGGCTGGAAGTACCGCCGAACGGCTCGGCGCAGCTTAGCTTTTCTGCCGTTTCGGAATAGTTTCCAGCATATTTCGCAGGCCCACTTGCCAAACTCTACTCATTTGATAGGCATATGACTCTACCGATTCGGTAGATAATTGGGAGAGTTCGTCATGCGTGTCCCCTCCATGCCCCTTACCGCCCTCACCGCCGTTCTCATGCTGAGCGCCTGTAGCGCCGAAAAATCAGAAGAAGCCTCTGCCCCGGCCGCCGCCGAAGCAGTCGCCAACGATGCCACCGGCCCGGGTATCAACCAATCGATCGCCCCCGGGGTCGCCTTCAAGTTCGACTACGCTTTCACCCTGCCCGCCAAGGCCATCACCGGGGTCCAGCGCGAGCATGCCGCCGCCTGCGCCCGGCTTGGGCCCAATCGCTGCCGGGTCACCGGCATGGCCTACGACCAGCCCCGCGAGGGCGAAGTCACCGCCCGGCTCGACTTCCTGCTGGCTCCCGATGTGGCCCAGGCCTTCGCCGGCGACGGGATCGTCGCGGTCGAGAAAGCCGAGGGCAAGCTCGACAGCGCCAAGGTCGCAGGAGAAAACGCCGGAGAGGCAATCAAGTTCTCGCAGAGCGACAGCGCCGGGATCGAGGCCGAAGCCAAACGGATCGAGGAGCGCCTTGCCGCCAAGGGTCTGACCGGCGGCGAGCGCGCCGAATTGCAGCAGCAACTGGGCGCCTTGCGCGAACAGCTTCGCGGCAATGCCTTGCAACGCAAAGGCCTCGAACAGTCGATTGCCACCACCCCGGTCACGTTCGCCTACACCAGCGAGTCGATCCTGGCTGGCAAGGGCACCTTCGGCAAAGCCGCCGGGGCGAGCCTGACCAGCATGACTGCGCTGGGATCGTTCCTCCTGCTGCTGACCGGGACATTGGGCCCCTGGGCTGCGCTGATCGCACTGGGCTGGTTTGGCTGGACCCGCCTGCGCCGCAAACCCGCCCCCGCGGAGCCGGTCCCCCAGGACTGACGCTCCCTTCCCCCGCGCCGGACCCCCTCCCCTCCCGCCGGCGCGGGGGATTTGATTGCGGAGCGCGAGTCCGGCCTAGGTCGAATTCCGCTCTTTGAGCCAGCGCTTCAACCGCTGTGGATCCTGCAGAACGACTTGCCGGTAGCCGGTCTCGATCAGTCCTTCGCGTTTCAGCGCATTCAGGTACTTCGACATCGACATGACCGATATGCCGAGCAGCCCGGCAAGATCCTCCTGCGTGCACGAGATCACGGCCTGGCCGCCACTTTGTCGCCATTGATGCAAGAGCAGTTTGGCCAGATGCACCTCGCGAGGAAGGCTGCGCAAATCGTCACTCATCGTCAGTGAGCCGTTCAGGCGCAGCGAAGTGACGTGATAGAGCGCCCGCATGACATCGGCATTGCCAAGCACCGCTTCAAATGCCGCGTGGTCGTAATGATCGATGGTGGTGTCGCCCAGGGCAACCGCATCGTGGGTGCGCTTGCGCCGGCCGAACATGACGATGTCCCCATAATGCTGACCGGGCTGGACCACGCTGATAAAGCGATTCGCCCCATCGGCATGGATCCGGCAAAGCTGCACCCGGCCGCTGATGACGATCCCCATCGCCGGTTCGCGGTCGCCGCGGCTGTGAATCAGTTCGCCATTGGCATAGATCCGGCGCTGGCCCATCGCAGCCAGCCAGGCACGCGCTGGCTCTTCCAGCAGTTCGAGCAGATTTTCTCCTGCCAGTGCAATCATGTTGTCGCTTTTAGCACGAAATCCCAAAATGTTTATATTCCTCACGCTCTCCCCAAGATAGACCGCAGCTGAACAAAGTCCTTTGGGTCGCTCCAGTCGGCAAATTGGCCGATGGGGACTTTGGAGGGGGGATACGGGCGTCGGATCTTGGGATCCGGCGCCCGTATGCTTTGGGCCTTGCCAAGCCGCCGATGCGAACTTATCGGACTTAACCGCACGATTAAGAAACACGCAGGGAGCAAGCATGGCCCGGTTCGAAGGCACCGCCGATTACGTCGCCACCGAAGATCTGAAAGTGGCGGTCAATGCCGCGGTGCTGTTGCGCCGCCCGTTGCTGGTCAAGGGTGAGCCCGGCACCGGCAAGACCGTGCTGGCCCACGAGATCGCGAAGGCGATCGGCGCGCCGTTGATCGAATGGAACGTCAAGAGCACCACCAAGGCGCAGCAGGGTCTCTATGAATACGACGCGGTTGCCCGCTTGCGCGACGGCCAGCTGGGCGATGAGCGGGTCCACGACATTTCGAACTACATCAGGAAGGGCAAGCTGTGGGAGGCGTTCACTTCGCCGCAGCTGCCGGTTCTGCTGATCGACGAGATCGACAAGGCCGACATCGAGTTTCCGAACGACCTGCTGCAGGAACTCGATCGCATGTCGTTTGACGTCTACGAAACCAAGGAGCGAATCGCGGCGGTCGAGCGGCCGATCGTGGTGATCACCTCGAACAACGAGAAGGAACTGCCCGACGCCTTCCTGCGCCGCTGTTTCTTCCACTATATCAAGTTCCCCGATCGCGAGACGATGCAGGCGATCATCGACGTCCACTTCCCCGGCATCCAGAAGACACTGGTGACCAAGGCGATGGATATTTTCTACGAAGTGCGCGACGTGCCGGGGCTGAAGAAGAAGCCTTCAACCTCCGAACTGCTCGACTGGCTCAAGCTGCTGCTCAACGAAGAGATGCCGCTCGATGTGTTGCAGTCAAAGGACCCCAGCAAAGCGATCCCGCCGCTGCACGGCGCGCTGCTCAAAAATGAGCAGGATGTGATGCTGTTCGAAAAGCTGGCCTTCATGGCGCGGCGGCAGAACTGACATGGGCAACCTGACCCGGCGCGGTGCAATGGGCACGCTGGCTGTCGGCGCGCTGGCCCCTGCAGCGGGCGCCGCTTCCGCCAAGCGCAAGAAGGCAACCCCAGCCGCACCACAGTTCCTCTGGGGCACGGCCACGGCCGCGCACCAAATCGAAGGCAACAACGTCAACTCAGATTTCTGGCTGGCCGAAAACGTCAAGCCGACGCTCTTTCAGGAACCGTCGGGCGATGCCTGTGATAGCTATCACCGCTATGGCGAGGATATCGCACTGGCCGCGCGGCTGGGCTTCAATTGCCACCGCTTCGGGATCGAATGGGCCCGGATTGAGCCCGAGCCGGGTCAGTTCTCGATGGCGGAGCTTGATCACTACAAACGCGTGCTTGAAGAGTGCCACAAGCACGGCCTGGCGCCGATGGTCACCTTCAGCCACTGGACCGTGCCCCGCTGGTTTGCTGCGCGCGGCGGGTTCGAACAGCCGGACAGCCCCGACATCTTCGCGCGCTTTGCCGAACGTGCCACCCGCCATTTCGGCGACCTGATGTCCTATGCAACCACCTTCAACGAAGCCAATATCCAGCGCGTTATCCGCTCGCAGCAGGCGCCCAACCCGGCGATAATCCAACTGGTCGAAGCGATGCATGTCGCCTGTGCCAAGGCCAGCGGATCCGATCGCTTTTCGATGGTGCTGTTTGGCGATCCGGCAAAGATCGAAGCCAACATGGTAGAAGCCCACCACCGCGCCGCCAAGGCGATCAAGGCGGGTCCCGGCGACTTCCCGCTGGGGGTGACCGTGTCGATGGCCGAAGTTACCGGAGTTGGCGAAGGCAACAAGGCCGCCGAGTGGGAAAAGGCGCTCTATGGCCCCTGGCTCGATGTCGCCGCGACGGCCGATTTCGTCGGCGTGCAAACCTATTCGCGTTACTTTGTCGGCCCACAGGGGCTGATGCGCTATCCCGAGGGCACGCGGAAAACCGACATGGGCTACGAATACCGGCCCGAAGCCCTCGAAGCGACCATCCGCACCGCTGCCAAGCGGACCGGCAAGCCAGTGATTGTCACCGAGCACGGCATCTCGACCAGCGATGACAAGCACCGCGTCGCCTTCATCGACACTGCACTGGCCGGGGTGAAGCGCTGCATTGCCGATGGGATCGATGTGCGCGGCTACGTCCACTGGTCGCTGCTCGACAATTTCGAATGGGTATATGGCTACCGGATGCATTTCGGCCTGGTCGAAGTCGATCGCCAGACCTTCAAGCGCACCCCCAAGCCCAGCGCGGTACATTTGGGCAAGTTGGCGCGGGCAGGACTGCCCCCGCAGCGGGCCTGATCGGCCCTGCTGCGGAGGGTAACAAAGCCGAGCCCCGCGCGGACTCTAGTTTTCCTTCGTCGGCTGAGGCCTGATCGGCGCACCGTTATATTGATTCAGGCGAACGCTTGAATTCGGCACCCGCGTCAGCATCGGGACCGCCTGATCGGCAGGCCCGACAGCCGCCCACCAAAGTTTGAGCGACTTGAACGCAAAGACCTCGTCAAAGTCGGTCGCGACCGATCCGGCGTCCATCGGTTGGTCGCCACGACGGTTCTGGAACCATTTCATCCATTGCGGCGAGCCGGGTGCCGGCGAGCAGATGTAATTGCCGTTGGGATTTGGCTTTCCGTCGTCCCCACAAGTCTGGAAAGGCGGCCCTTTGCTGCCCGCGGCCGGTGAATAGGACGGCAGCAGGAACGTTGGCATGTTGTGCCCGGCGACGTTCCATTGCGATGTGCTGTGGCAGCTCATGCAACTTGAATCCGGGGCATTCTTGATGATCTTGCCATTGACCGCGATATCGTTGCGGCCGCCATCGTTCGGTCCGGACAACCGCCCACCCCAACCAAGAGTTTGCGTCGCGTAAAGCGGCGCGTTCGGGTTGTTCCAGTTTTCAACCAGCGGATCGCCGTCCTTGGTCGCTTGCGGATCATTGCCCCATTGCACGCCCAGGATCACCATCTTGTCCCAGATCTCATTGCTTTGAATGCGGCTGTCATAGACCAGGGTCATAAAGACCCACCCGGTCTGCGGCGACGACTGACTGTCCTTAACGATGATGTCGAATTGCGCGACATATCCGGGCCAAACAACCGCGGGCGTCGTGTTTCCGGGCGTCTGGTCCTGATCGAGCATCATGTTCCACGATGCGGCGCCGTCCATGGCATCCCACCAACCGGTTTTCTGGTTGGGATCGATCGAGGCAAAGAGTGCAGCCTTGACCACGATTGCGCCTTCGTCAAACTGGGCGTTGCTGCCGGACAGATCCGGCGTCATGGCCGTGCTGCCCCAGACTTTGTTCAGAGTTGCCGCCGCGCGTTCGTCGTAATAGGTCAAGACATGGGTGTTGAAGGTCGCGCGAAGCCCGGTTCCGGGGAAGATTGCCGGGCCAAATTCACCGGCGCCATAAGTACCCGAAATCGACTCGCGTTGGCTGCCGAGCCAAGGTTCGTTGTACCATTTACCGCCTGAAGCGTCGAAGCTCCCACCGCCTTGGCTTATCAATGCCCTGCCGTTGGCCGCGACCGCGGCTTTCAAAGCGGTGCCATAGGCCGGGGCATTCTTGACATTGATTGGCCCGTTACCGATCGCTGCCTGCCACGGCGCGTTCGTGAGCGGAGGCAATGGCTGGCTGGGCCATGCATGGTTCAATTTGAACACCGGGTTACCCGGAGGCGGCATAACCCCGTTATTGTCCTGGAAGGGCGCCGCTTTGCGCATGACCGCGAATTCGGCGCTGGCCTTTTGATCTGACAACAGAAACGGTGATACTTTTTTGTCGGATTGAGCCGATTCATCGGGTGATGCCGAACAGGCACCAAGCAAGACTAGCGGCATCAGATATTGCAGATTCTTCATGACATGGCCCCTCACAGTCTAAAACGACTACTTGTGAATCTGACGCCCGATTCGTCAGTGCGACCACAATCTGCCAAAAGCAGACTTTCATATCATGACGGTTAGGCTGACAATGTCAACCATGAGCAAATATAGCTTATGGAAGATACAAATCACGTTGAAATATTTGTGTAAATTAAGCTGCTATATCATTATGATTAGGGGGAATTGCATAGCTTACTGTGTCAAAATGGTGTGCGAACCCGGGGGGCATATCCCACTATGCGAAGAGCGATGGGCTTAGACGTCGGTCTTCAATATCCAGTGGGTTTTCTCAGGCATCTCATATTGATTGTTGCTACTTCGAAAAAAATTCTATTTAGATTTTAGATGGTTGCCAAAAGGTCACGCCATAAACCCAAAATTCGCTTTACTTGCATCGAATATTGTCCGCTTTCTCCCAAGCAAGGTCGCGTCTTGGGGAGTTTGCGATGAATAAGTCGATTTTGTTGGGCGCGGCCACATTCGGATTATCAGCAGCGTTACTTGCATCTTGCACTTCGGGCGCGAAGGACACTTCGGTGGCCGCTGCGGGGCAGTTTTGCGGCAACCCCGCGCCGTTCCCGGTCGGATACAATTATCCGCAGAGCGCGCAGACCGTTCAATCGTGGGTCAGCCAGCGCAATATCACCGCCGCGCGGCAGCATGGCTGGAACCTGTTCGCCGGCTTGCAAACCGACGTCAGCGGCAAATGGGTCTGGCGATCCTGGTGCACCGCAACCCAGGCTTTCGCGGGCCAGACACCGCCCAGCCCCGCACCTACCGGCGGAGCGGCGGACCTGGCCAGGGCTTCAGATCATGGCCAGCGGCCAATGCGGGTGTTCAAGCAAGCCAACGGTCCGACATCGGGCAGCGAGCCGATCAATTTCAAGGTTGCCCCGGTCTATGCCATCCCAGGACCGGTAGCGAAAAAGTACGCGGGCACCGCCTGCATCATTCCGCCCTCCGGCAGCTCACCGATCCCGACCCTGGCCAGCGGCACCCAGTTTCAGAACAACGGCGATGTGATGGTCGCAGGCGTGATCTACAACGATGCCGCCTATCAGTGGATCCGTTCGAAAAACCTCTTCCAGACCAGCACGCTGCAAAGTCTGCTGCCGCCGGCTAACCAGAACAAGCAGATGGATCAAATGCCCGTTGGCTCGATCGTCCTCAAGCCAATGCTCTGGCCGGTCAAGAAGACCGGATACACCGCTTTGCCGGTCTGGGATGATCTGAAGTCCGACTTTGATCGCTACTCAGGTTTCGAGATCCAGTCGCAATGGCCGCGCGGCGTGGCGGTTACGCCGCAATCGAAATCACAAATCGCGACCGTCGATGTCACCTATTTGAACGGGGTGACCATGAACAATCAACCGCTTGGCCCCAATACCTACAAACAGGCGCGGACCGTGGGGATCGAGCGGTTCTACAATTTCCAGCCAGACCTGGCCACACTCGGCGCCTGCGATCGCGCGCTGCTCGATGCCTCTGCCCATTACGCCTATGGCCGGATGTTCGAACAGGGCGACTACCTGGCGCTCGTCGCAATGCACATCATGACCAAGGAACAGCCGGACTGGACCTTCCAGTCGGTGTGGTGGAGCGACCGGGCCGGTACGGGTCCCTATGCCGCCGATCGGCCCAGCATTCCCGCGGCCAAGGGCCCCTGGCAAAACTATCTGATGACCTCGACCTATGGCTGGAGAGATCTGGCCCAGCCAGTCAATTGGCCGATTGCCTACAACCCTTACATCGAACTGGCTGCGGATCACCCGATCCAGACCAATTGCATGAACTGCCACCACCGGGCCGCATGGCCCCAAGGCCCCAACGCCGGTTCCTATCTGAGAGCTGACGGTCCATCGGCTCTGGCGGCCTTCAAGTACCAGAACCAGCCGATCTTCAATGGCTTGATCGGGGTTGATTCGGTTTGGTCGATCTCGGACCGGGTTCCGGCCCCCAAACCACCTTCCTCGGCTTCGGCATCCGCGGCATCAGCCGAGCCAGCCCAGCGTTAACCCCCGGAGCGGCCCGGCAATCCCGTCAGGGAGGCCGGGCCGCAACTTTGCTTGCTCCGGATCGCGCTTCGTCTTAATCACGCGGTTAAGAGAAGGAGCGGCTGCCGGTGTTTTTCAACTTTGTCGACGAATTGCGCGCGGCCGGGATCCCGGCCAGCTTCAAGGAGCACCTGGTTCTGCTGGAGGCGCTCGACAAGGACGTGATCGAGCAGACGCCCGAGGCGTTCTATTACCTCTCCCGCGCGGTGTTCGTGAAGGATGAGGGCCTGCTCGACCGGTTCGACCAGGTGTTCAACAAGGTTTTCAAGGGCCTGCTGACCAATTACGGCCAGAACCCGGTTGATATCCCTGAGGACTGGCTGAAAGCGATCGCCGAGAAGTTCCTCACGCCTGAGGAAATGGCCGCGATCGAGAAGCTGGGGTCCTGGGAAGAGATCATGGAGACGCTCAAGAAGCGGCTCGAGGAACAGCAGAAGCGTCATGAGGCCGGCAACAAGTGGGTCGGCACGGGGGGCACCTCGCCTTACGGCAATTCAGGTTACAACCCCGAAGGGGTGCGGATCGGCGGCGAAGGCGGGCAGAAGCGCGCGCTCAAGGTCTGGGAAAAGCGCGAGTTCCAGAACCTCGACAACACTCGCGAGCTGGGCACCCGCAACATCAAGATCGCGCTGCGCCGCCTGCGCCGTTTCGCCCGCGAAGGCAACGCCGACGAGCTTGACCTTGACGCCACGATTGACGGCACCGCCAAACAGGGCTGGCTCGATATCCACATGCGGCCCGAACGCCACAATGCGGTCAAGCTGCTGCTGTTCCTCGACGTCGGCGGATCGATGGACCCGTTCATCAAGCTGGTCGAAGAGCTGTTCAGCGCCGCCACCGCCGAGTTCAAGAACCTGGAGTTCTTCTACTTCCACAACTGCCTCTACGAAGGCGTGTGGAAGGACAACAAGCGTCGCTGGAGCGATCGGACCCAGACCTGGGACATCCTCCACAAGTACGGCCACGACTACAAGGTGGTGTTCGTCGGCGATGCCGCGATGAGCCCTTACGAAATCACCCACCCCGGCGGCTCGGTCGAACATTTCAACGAGGAAGCCGGGACCGAATGGCTGCGCCGCGTGGCCCACGTCTATCCGGCGACGGTGTGGATCAATCCGGTGCCCGAGAAGCAGTGGTCCTATTCGCAGTCGACCAAGATGATCAAGGAATTGATCGGCGGATCGATGCACCCGCTAACCCTGCAGGGCCTAGACAATGCGATGCGCGAGCTGACGCGCAAGAAGCATTGAGGCGGCCCAACAAATCCTTTGCTTGATTGCACCGCATTCGGGCGCACATTGGCGTCATGACCAGCACCCGCATGCCCGCCCTGTTCCTCGGCCACGGATCGCCGATGAATGTGATCACCGACAGTCCGGAACGCCGCGCCTGGCAGGCGCTGGGTCCGGCGCTGCCTCGGCCCGTGGCGATCCTGGTCATCTCGGCGCATTGGCAGACCCAGGGGGCGATCCACCTTACAACTGGTGAGTACCCGCGAACCATCCATGACTTCGGCGGCTTTCCGGACGAGCTGTTCCAGATCCAGTATCCGGCCCCTGGCGCTCCGGCGCTGGTGGAGCGGGTGGCCGGCCTGCTTGGTGAGGCCGCGATCAAGCGCGATGACAGCTGGGGTTTCGACCATGGCTCGTGGGGCGTGGTGCGACCGATGTTTCCGCATGCTGACGTACCGATGATCCAGCTCAGCCTTGATCGGACACTGACGCCAGCCCAGCACCTTGAAGCGGCGGCAAAGCTGGCAGATCTGCGCGATGAAGGCGTACTGCTGCTCGGCAGTGGCAATGTGGTCCACAACCTTGGCGAGTACCGTGCGACGATGGGAACCCGGCCCGACTGGGCGGTCGAGTTCCAGCAACGGATCAACCGCGCTGTGCTGGATGGCGACACCCGCGCGCTCACCACTTTCCCGCCCGACGACCAGCCCGCCGCGCTGGCGATCAACAGCGCCGAGCACTACCTGCCGCTGCTCTACACCGTCGGCGCGCGGCTTCCCGGTGATGCGGTGGGAGTGTTCAACGACAGCATCGACGGCGCGCTCAGCATGACCAGCTACCTGATCGGCGACACGGAACTGTTGAAGGCAGTCTCCTGACACTGGCCCTTGCTGCCCAGCAGGCATAGTCCGGCGCGATGGACACCCAGCTGCTGATCATCTGCCTGCTGACCTTTGCGATCAACCTTATCGGCACCCTGGCCTATGCCGCACGGATCGCCGGGGTGCGCACGCGGCGGATCGCGATGAGTTTCGCGCTGTTCAACATCCTGGTGCTGGTCAGCCGCACCTCCAACTCGTTCCTGGGGCCGTTCCTGGCCAAGCGGATCGAAACACGGATAGTCGGCGGCGGCGGCGATGCGCTCTATGGCGATTTCCAGCTGGTGCTGCTGTCCGCCTCGCTAGCGGTGGCGCTGGGGATCGTGCTGGTGCCGACCGGGCAGCGGCTGTTCGCCAAGGCGATCGGCTATTTTCAGGAGCATCGCTCAACCACCCGGCTGGTGCTGAAGACAGCATCGCCGACCGGGCTCAAGGCCGTACGCGATGCGATCCACCCGCCTTCGCTGACCCATTTAGGCTACTTGCGGCGCCCAAGCGGGGTGAGCTGGGGTGTGCTGCTGGCCAATTGCCTGGCCCAGGCGTTGCTGACCGTAGGCGTCGTCGCCTCGCTCTATGCCGGTTACCTCAACCCCGAATTTCGCGTCACCGCCAGCCAGCTCTCGGCGGTGATCAACGGCTTTGCTACGATCCTGCTTTTCGCGCTGATCGATCCGCAGCTTTCGGTGATGACCGACGATGCGGTTGAAGGCCGGGTCAGCGAGGCGCTGTTCCGCGGCACGATCGTGTGGATCAGCCTGAGCCGGCTGGCGGGAACGATTCTGGCTCAGGTCCTGTTCCTGCCGGCCGCGCAGCTGGTGGCGGTGATTGCCAACCACGTTTGATCAATAGCTGTCGACCACTTCGAACAGCGCCTGGATCTGGCGTTGTTCCTCCTTGGAAACCTCGGGACGCCAGACATCAAAGATCAGCACCAGCCGGTCCTCGTCGCTATTGTTCCAAGCCTCGTGCTCTACGCTGTCATCGAAG
>JANPMA010000326.1:0-8290 GCA_031422595.1 Novosphingobium sp.
CGCATCTTGCCCAGGGCCTCTTCCAGCACGAAGCTGGCCGAGCGCCCGGTCTTCTTGAAGATTTCCTTGCGGAATTCGACCGGCACATCGATGTAGCTGCGCAGCAGCTTGGGCAAGTGTTCGTCGCGCAGCTGCACCAGCTCGCCCAGCACGATCCGGTCAAAGCCCGAATGGTCGGCCTGTTTTACCAATCGCTCGATCATCTCGGCAATGGTCCTGGCGGACTTGCGGGCGTTTTCGGGCAGGCGCTGGTCGTCGAAATCGACCCGCGGCGCGGGCGGCTGCGCAGGAGCGGGCGCGGGTGGCGCGGCCTCGGGGCTGGAGCCCAGGATCTTGCGAAACCAATCGATCATCTTTGCGCGCTTTGGCGAATCCTTTGCAGCCCTTCAAGTGCTAGCATTAGCGCAAGAGCGATGCACGGCTTCTAATTATTGGCACCCGATTGGCTTTGTGCGATCGAATGTGCCGCGCCGACCAGTCGCTCGCGCTCGCCATCGAGCGCGCCCAGCGCCTGACGGATATTGGCAAGCGCGCGCTCGACCTGGCCCAGCGCGCGGCCATCCTGACTGACCATAGAAGGATCGATCAGGTTGGGATGGGCCTCGCCGGTGGCCTCGGCCACCCCTTCCATCGCCGCAGCCAGCCGCGCAATCTCGGCCTCGGTCTGGCGCATGCTGCGGTCGGCGCGATCGATCTCGCGGTCGGCACCTTCAGCCGAACGCGCGGTGCGGATCGCATGGTCGATCGCCGCGACAAGGGCCTGGCTGTTCTCACCCAGTGCGATCAGCGCCATCCGCGCCTGGCTGCCCAGTGCCAGCTCGATTGAGAGCGCCGCCTGCCGCCCGGCCAGTGCCGGCAGGACTTCGCCGCGCAGCGCCCTGGCGCGCGCCGGATCGGCCAGGGCCAGCGCCGCTTCGACCCGCGCGGCGGCCTGGCCCAGCCAGCTGCGCGCGCGTTCGATTGCCGCGCAGGCCTCGGCCAGCATCGCCTTGCCGTGGTCGAGCGCGACCAGCTGGTGCAACATGGCATCACGGCTGGCGGCCAGTTCGGCGACAGTGGCGACATAGCGCTGGCGTGCAGCCAGGCGCTGGGCCGCCGGATCGGGTCCGCTCCGGGCAAACAGGCGGCGCCAACCGCCGGGCGCCGCTGCCGCCACAGCTCCGGCCAGGGCATCGCTGAGGCGCTGCAGCTCGGCCAGATGCGCCGCGACCTCGGCCTGGACCGCGCGGTCCTCACCCAGGATTGCAAGCCGGTTCACCGCCGCTCCCAACCGCGCCGAGGCGAGCGTCGCGGCCTGTTCCAGCCGGTCGCGACTGGCGAGGAAGCGCGGGCTGAGCGGCGCCTGTTCGAGCAGGTCACGCAGCAATTGTTCAAGCTCGGTGTCGGCCATAGCGGCTATTTGATCATTTTGTCGCGGACGAGCAAGCCGCGAGGCATTCCCATAGGGGGAGGCACAACTTAACGGCTTAAGGCGCGGGGCAGTATCCTTTCAGATAGTCTCCGTGAACCGGCATGTTCTGGACCACGTGGCGGATCGATTTTTCCATCTCGTCGAACTCCTTGCGGGTCGCGGTGGGATCGAAGGTGTCGGCGACCGCGTTGTGGCCGCCCATCGTGATACCCTGGCCCATCATCACTGCGGCCCAGCTGGTTTCGGTGAACAGCTCGTCCTCTTCGCGAAAGATCTGTCCGTTCATCTTGAACAGCTCGACCTTCTCGGTGAGACTGTCTGGCACCGCCATGGTGCGGCAGTGGTTCCAAAACGGGCTGTCGTCGCGGCTGGTCGCATTGTAGTGCAGGATCAGGAAATCGCGGATCCGCGTGTATTCCTTGGCGGTGAAGCGGTTGAAGGCGTCTTCCTGGGTCTGAGTGATCCCGCTAAGCGAAAGCAGCGCGACCAGCTTGTTGATCCCGGTGTTGATCAGGTGGATCGAAGTTGACTCAAGCGGCTCCATAAACCCGGCGGCAAGGCCCAGGGCCACAACATTCTTGTTCCAGAACTTCTTGCGGCGACCGGTGGTGAAGCGCAGGAAATTGGGATCGGCGCCGGGTTTGCCGGCGATGTTGTTGACGAGGATGTCGAGCGCCTCATCGTCTTTCATGAAGCTGCTGCAATAGACGTGGCCGTTGCCGTTGCGGTGCTGCAGCGGCACCTGCCATTGCCAGCCGGCGGAATGGGCGGTGGCGCGGGTGTAGGGCAGCGGGCCGCTGCCGTCTTCGCGGACACAGGGCAGGGCGACCGCGCGATCGCAGGGCAAGAAGTTGGACCAGTCTTCATAGCCGGTCTTCAGCGCCTGCTCGATCAGCAGCCCGCGAAAGCCCGAGCAATCGATGAACAGCTGACCGGTCAGTTCCTCCCCGCTTTCCAGCTTCACGGCGGTGACGAAACCGCTTTCGGAGTCGAGCTTCACGTCCTCAATCCGCCCTTCGTGCCGGACCACGCCGCGCATCTCGGCATACTTGCGGAGGTAGGCGGCATAGCGTCCGGCATCGAGGTGATAGGCGTAATTGATCGGCGGCAGGTCCTCGCGGGCATAGTCTTCGGTGCGCGAGAAGCGGCCGAAGTAGGCGGCCATGGTCTCGACATTGAAAACCTGGATCGGGCGCTTGTCGCCCTCGACATGGAACCGCCGCCAGATCTGGTGGAACGAGATTCCGCCCATGTGATAGCCATAGGCACCGAAGGGGTGGATATAGCTGTCACCCTGTTTGCCCCAGTTGACGAACTGGATGCCCAGCTTGAAGCTGCCTTGCGAAGCGGCGAGCATCTCGCGCTCATCGACCTCAAGCAGGCGGTTGAACTCGACGAAGGGGGGGATCGTCGCCTCGCCCACTCCGACCGTTCCAATGGCTTCGGATTCGACCACGGTGATCTCGAGCCGGTTGCCCTTGCGCAGGCGCGAAAGCACGGCGGCGGTCATCCATCCGGCGGTGCCGCCGCCAACGATGACGATATGTTCGATCGGCTTGCCTCGGGTCATATCTGGTCTCGCTCCACGGCCGGATTGCGGCCTTCCCTGTGTCTTGATTGCCACGCTTTTCGCGCAATCGGAAGTGCAATTGTGAACGTTCATTTTTTTCACTTGTGAACGCTCACAATGTCGATTATTCGTGGATTCAGGACAATCGCCGAATCTGCGCTATGTCCATTTTTTGGGGAGGGTATCTTGGCTCGATTTGCAATCACTGGTGCGTCACGCGCTTCGCGGCTCACGGCTCTGACCACCGCTTCCAGCCTAGCGTTGGCGGTGTTTGCGGCGCAGCCTGCATTTGCACAGGCGACCGAACCAGCGGCTGAAGAGCCGGAAGACAGCACCGAGATCGTCGTCAGCGGCTACCGCGCCTCGCTCCAGAACGCGCAGAACGTAAAAAAGAAGGCCGATACGATCGTCGACGTCATCACCGCCGAGGACATCGGCGCGCTTCCCGACCGCTCGGTGGCGGAAGCGCTCCAGCGCGTGCCCGGTGTCAACATCGGACGCTTCGAAAAGACCTCTGATCCGACCCGCTTCTCGGTTGAGGGCACGGGCGTCATTATCCGCGGCCTTTCTTACACCCGCTCAGAACTCAATGGCCGCGACATCTTCTCCGCCAATGGTGGCCGCACACTTAGCTTCGAAGATGTGTCGCCCGAGCTTGTCGGCCGCGTCGAGGTGTTCAAGAACACGACTTCAGACATGATCGAAGGCCAGATCGCCGGAACGGTCAATCTCGTCACGCGCAAGCCGCTCGACAAGCGCGGCTTCCACCTCGCGGGCTCGATTGAGGCCAACTACGGTGACCTGCGGAAGGAATGGTCGCCAACCTTTAACATCCTTGGTTCGAACACCTGGGAGACTGCGTCAGGCACGTTCGGCCTGCAGCTGAGCTATTCGAATTCGAAGCTGAAGAGCCGGACGGACGCTTCGCAGATCGTCGACACTTGCTATCGCCCGGCCAATCTGAGCGCACCCTGCTATCGCATCAATCCGGTCAATTCGGGCGGCTTTGGCGCAACGCCTAACTTCACACCGGCCAACTTTCCGCCGCCCAATTCGGTGCTGGTGCCCCAGTTCGCCAATGTGCGCTCGACGACTCTCGATCGCAATCGTGAAGCCTTCTCGGCTGTCGGCCAGTTCGAAACCCTCGATGGCAGCCTGGTGATGACGTTGGAATACCTCCGGTCGAACACCAAGTTTTCGACCGAGGAACTGGCGATTCTAGGCCGTATTGACGACGGCGTCTCGTCGCCCGACCCGCGCCCGGGCACGACCTTCACCTACGATGCCAACGGCCACTTCGTCAGCGGCATCCTGACCCAGAACGTGGGCAACGCCTATGCCAACCCCTTCGGTCGCGGCGGCATCTCCACCGACACCCTGCGCTTTCTGCGTGACACCAATTCGCAGACGCAGGACATCTCGTTCGATGCGAAGATGCAGTTCAGCGACCGGCTGCGGGGCAGCGTCGAGATGCAATACGTCGACTCGCACCTGGAGCGGGACTCGGTGTTTGGGGCCATGAGTACCTGGTCGGACATCGCGATCGACCTTTCGGGCGATACGCCAAGCATCGAGTTCCTGTCGCCCGTCGGTTCCCCAGCGGACTATTTCACGAGCGGCTTCTACACCTACTATTGGTTCGGCCTCGACAGCCGCGAGAAGAACGACGGCAGCATGATGTCCCTGGCCGGTGATTTGGAATACGACCTGAGCGATGACGGCTTCTTCAAGAAGGCGTCCTTCGGCGCCCGCTGGGCGGGGCGCGACCGCACCAACCGCAACACCAACTTCAGCACTTGGGGCAACCTCTCGGCGCCCTGGACCGGCCGCGCGGGTTGCGCGCCGTGGGGCTCGGGACCGGGGTGTGGCCAGGGTCCGGGGCCGTTCGTTCCCAACTGGGCTGGCTTCACGCCCGGCCGCTTCTACACCGGTCTACCCGGTCAGGAATTCGCGATCGCGGGTGGTGCCTACGTCAGCGATTTCCCGAACGCCTCGCAGATTCGCTCGACTTTCGGCGACAACTTCCAGCGTGGCGCAGCGCCCACGCCGATCGCCGGCGGGGCAACCCATTTCTATGGCAGCGACAGCTTCCTGCAGGACTACCTAGCGGGCGGGACTCTTCAGGAATGGCAGGCGATCGCCGCCTTCAGCCAGACGCCCAATGCCACCTTTGGCGTGAATACCCGCACGCGCACCTTGGTGGACGGCACGACCGTCCGGTGCGACCCATACTGCCCGTCCGAAATTTCAGACGCGACCGAGATCACTTCGGCGGCTTATGCTCGCATCGATTTCGGCTCCGATTTCGGCGGCGGCTGGTCGTTGGGAGGCAACCTCGGCGTTCGCTATGTCCGGACCAAGGTCAGAAACCGGTCGGCGCTCGCTTTCCCGGATCCGGGTCAATTCGATGCGCTTGCCAACGGCGGCAACGGCGACGGCAGGGTCCAGGTTTCGGAAATCAACACCGTCTGCGCTTCGCCGCTGCCACCCGGCCAGCAGCGCTTGTACTGCAACCTCACCGGGGCGCGGCAAGCGACGTTCGCGTCGCTCCACACCGGCGAAATTATCTCGGATAATCGTGACATCAATTTCGAGCACTGGCTGCCTTCGCTCAACGTCAGACTGGACAGCGGCTCGGGTGTGGTAATCCGCGGCGCGGTATCGAAGGGCCTCTCGCGCCCCGACCTGAACTTGTTCAGCGCCGGCGGCACTCTCGGCTTCAGCGGTCGGGTCACCGACGGTCCGCTGCTCTCGATCGCTACCGGCAACCGCAATATCCGGCCCCTGACTTCGTGGAATTACGATCTCAGCGCCGAATGGTACTTCGCCAAGGTCGGATCACTCACCGCGGCCTTCTTCGTGAAGGACATCAAGGGAATCATCCAGAACGGTACCGGTCTCGTCACCTACACGTCGAGCACCGCGGGTGACCAGGACGTGATTATCAGCGGCCCGGCCAATGACCTTTCAGGCACACTCAAGGGCGTCGAAATCGCCTATCAGCAAGCCTACGACTTCCTGCCGGGCCCCCTGAGCGGGCTGGGCACGCAGCTATCGTACACCTACGTCGATGCCTCGGATTTCGTCACACCCAACATCTCGGGGATCGGCTCGCCTTCGGTGAATTCGTCAGGCGGCCCGATCAATGGCGGGCCGTTCACCGGCCTGGTTCCCAATTCGGGGACCTCGAAGCACACGATCAACGCAACCGTGTTCTACGAAAAGGGTCCGCTCTCGGCGCGCGCCTCTTACAATTGGCGGAGTTCGTTCGTGGTCACTCCGCGCGACGACTTGTACCCGTTTTCGCCGGTGTTCCAAGAGGCGGGCGGACAGCTCGATGCTTCGATTTTCTTCGAAGTCAACGACCACGTGAAACTCGGCGTTCAGGGTGTGAACCTGCTCGACGAGGTGACGAAGCTCTCCACCGTCGTCGATTTCGAGGGGACGCGTGTGCTGTCCCATGCGTTCCGCAACGACCGCCGCTACACGTTCCTGGCGCGCTTCGACTTCTGATTTTCGGGGGGATGGATGCAGAAAATGGGCTCTTGCGATTGCAGGGGCCCATTTTTCGTTGTCTGTTAGAGAGGACGTGATCATGGCGCATCGCAACTACCCATTTTTTGGCCTCCTGGCGGCAGTCGGCATACTCCTGGGCAATTCGCCCGCATCTCAGCCCAAAGCTGGCGGCATGGCTGCGGCTGATGGCTGGCAGCTGGTCTGGGCCGATGAATTCGAGGCCCCAAAGGTCGACAAGGCCAAATGGCGCTTCGAAACCGATTGCTGGGGCGGCGGCAACGATGAACGCCAGTGCTACATCAAGAGCGCGCGCAACGCCGCGATAGAGCAAGGCAAACTGGTCATCACCGCCCGCCACGAGCGTACCAGCGGCCCGGCCTTGCCCGAACACATGCGCTCCGCTTCGGCCAGGCCCAATGCACAAGCCGTGCGCCAGTTCTCCTCGGCCAAGCTTACCACCCGCGGCAAGGCGGCCTGGCGCTATGGCAAGATCGAGGTGCGGGCACGCCTGCCGCAAGGGCAAGGAACCTGGCCGGCGATCTGGATGCTGCCGCGTGACGAGACCTATGGCACCTGGGCAGCGTCGGGAGAAATCGATATCCTCGAGGCGGTGAACCTTGGCGTTCCCTGCATCAAGTGCCCAGGCGGGCGCGAGAACACGATCCTGGGCACCCTTCACTTTGGCGGCAGATGGCCGAAAAATGCGTTTAAGGGCGAGGAGGTTCCGTTTCCCGAGGTGCTCGACAATGGGTTCCACACTTATGGGATCGAATGGGAGCCCGGCAAGATCACCTGGCAGGTCGATGGCCGGACCTATGCCACGCGCGTTGCCAGCGAATGGTGGACCGCTGCTTCGAAGACGTCAGGCGCGCCATTCGACCGCGAATTCTACCTGATCCTCAACCTGGCGATCGGCGGCAAGCTGCCTGAAGAGCGTGGGCTGGGCGGGGTCAAGGACGATGGCTATCCCAAGAAGCTGGAGATCGATTGGGTTCGTGTCTGGCAAAAACCTGCACAGGCCGCTACCGCGCCTGCCAAGGGGGACAACTGACCAATGGCAAGGCGCCGCCAGGCCGTTACGATCAAGCATGTTGCAGCAGACGCCGGGGTCTCGCTGCAGACAGTCAGCCGTGTCATCAACAGCGAGGCCAATGTCAGCCCGGAAATGCAACAGCGGGTCCAGGCTTCGATCGACAAGCTGGGCTATGTGCCCTCGATCGCCGCCCAGCGGATGAGCGGATCGCGTTCGTACCTGATCCTGGCGATCAACGACCGTGACCGGACCATCGCCGACTGGCGCGCGCGGCTGGGGACCGACTGGGTTGACCAGATGCTGCTGGGCGGGATGCTCAAATGCGCCGAACACGGTTACCGGCTGGTGTTCGAACTGGTCGATACCCACAGCGACCATGTCGAGCGCGAGCTGCTGGGAGCGATCGCCGCACTGCAGCCCGACGGCATCATCCTGACCCCCCCGCATTCAGATAATCCGCAGATTGTGAGCTTCCTCGCCGACCAGAAGATTCCGTTCGTGCGGATCGGTTCGATCCAGAACGGCGCGGGCATTCCCCTATCGATGGACGATGCCGGGTCGGCACGGCGGGCCACCCGGTTTTTGATCGACCACGGACATCGCCGCCTCGGATTTATCTCGGGGTCCAGCGAATACGCCTTGAGCGCATGGCGGACCGAAGGGTGGCGCGCGGAAATGGCGGCGGCGGGGCTCACGTGTGATAACCTGCTCGCCGACGGCGACTTTAGTTATCGTTCGGGGGAGGCAGCTGCGCGGCAGC
>JANPMA010000327.1:0-27736 GCA_031422595.1 Novosphingobium sp.
TGCTCGATCTGCGCGCTGGGATTGCGGACCTCGATATAGGGCACGGTGTGCGCGCCGCAGTCTTTGCCGAGCAGCAGCGAATCGCATTGGGTGAAATTGCGCACGCCCTCGGCGCCCGGCGCGACGCGGACGAGGCCACGATAGGTGTTCTGGCTTCTCCCAGCCGAGATCCCCTTTGAGATGATCGTCGAGCGGGTGCCCTTGCCGTTGTGGATCATCTTGGTGCCGGTATCAGCCTGCTGATAATTGTTGGTCACCGCGACCGAATAGAATTCGCCGACGCTGTCTTCGCCGTTGAGCACGCAGCTGGGATATTTCCATGTCACCGCGCTGCCGGTTTCAACCTGGGTCCAGCTCACTTTCGAGCGCTTGCCCTGGCACAGCGCGCGCTTGGTCACGAAGTTGTAAATCCCGCCCAGCCCTTCGGCGTTGCCGGGGTACCAGTTCTGCACGGTCGAGTACTTGATCTCGGCATCGTCCATCGCAACCAGTTCGACCACGGCGGCGTGGAGCTGATTTTCATCGCGCATCGGCGCTGTGCAGCCCTCCAGATAGCTGACATGGCTGCCCTTTTCGGCAATGATCAGCGTGCGCTCAAACTGCCCGGTATTTTCGGCATTGATCCGGAAATAGGTGGAGAGCTCCATCGGGCAGCGCACCCCTTCGGGGATGTAAACGAACGTCCCGTCGGAAAACACCGCGCAGTTGAGCGCGCCGAAAAAGTTGTCATTCATCGGCACGATCTTGCCGAGCCACTGCTTGACCAGATCGGGATATTCGCGGATCGCCTCTGAAATCGAGCGGAAGATCACCCCGGCCTTTTCCAGCTCGGCGCGGAAAGTGGTGGCGACCGAAACAGAGTCAAACACCGCATCAACCGCAACCTTGCGCGCGCCTTCGACGCCAGCAAGGACCTTCTGCTCCTCAAGCGAGATGCCGAGCTTTTCATAGACCCGCAGGATCTCGGGATCGACCTCGTCCAGGCTGCCCAGCTTGGGCTTGGCGCGCGGCGCGGCGTAGTAAAAGGCGTCCTGATAGTCGATCGGCGGGATGTTGAGCTTGGCCTAATCGGGCATCGGCATGGTCTGCCACAGGCGGAACGCTTTCAGCCGCCATTCGAGCATCCATTCAGGCTCATTCTTCTTGGCCGAGATGAACCTAACCGTGTCTTCGTTGAGGCCTTTAGGAGCGAAATCGGTTTCGATGTCGGCCGACCAACCGTGTTCGTAATCAGCCACCTTGGCGGCAGCCTCGCGCGCGGCCTGGTCTTTCACCATCTCGTTCATTGCACGGCCCCCGAAAGCTGGGTCAGCGAAACAGCGGCCAGCGCCCCGCGCATGGCCTGGTTGACCGTGGCCCAATGCGGGCGGACCGAGCAGCAGGCTTCCATCCCGCAATCGTGCTTGCCTTCAGGCGCGCAGGCGGTCAGCGCGATCGGGCCTTCGACTGCTTCGATGATATCGGCCAGCGTGATCGCCGCAGCCGGGCGCGCCAGTTTGAACCCACCGTGGGCGCCGCGGGTAGAGCGCAGCAGGCCCGCTGCGGTCAGGCGGCTGACCAGCTTCTGCACGGTCGGCGCGGGCAGCCCGGTTTCCTCGGCCAGCTGCGCCGCCGAAACGCGCACGCCGCCGCAATGGCGCGCGGCGGCGCTCATCGTGACAACGGCATAGTCGGCCATGCTTGAGAGGCGCATTGGCGGTGGATCCTTCAAATCGGAGTGATTCGTTCCGATTTAGCCCTAGTCCTCGACGCGGCCATTGGCAACGCCTGTGTTCGGGGCATAAAAGAAGCGACCCGCAGGCTTTCGCCTGGGGTCGCTTTTGAAGTTAGGATCTCGTTGCAAGGTGCTACGAGTCCTTCGGGTCGCATGGATCGGATAGGCTCGATCCAGATTTCCGAATTGTATGGATTCGCCAGCTTGGCCAGCGGACATGCCTCCGAAGCGGATTTTTTGGCGGAATCGTGTCGGATTCGTCCAACTTTGCGCAAATTGTTGCCTCGCGCAGCGAATCGACAGCGCGCACCGGCGCTGCCATAGGCGCGGGCATGATCTATTCGCTGCTGCGCCCCGCGCTGTTCCTGCTCGACCCCGAATTGGCCCACACGCTGTCACTTGCGGCGCTGAAGCTGCTGCCGGGCGGCGGTGGACCAGCCGAAGGGCCGCTGGCCAGCGAAGTGGCCGGGCTGAGGTTTCCCAATCCGCTGGGCATGGCCGCCGGGTTCGACAAGGACGGCGAGGTTCCCGATGCGCTGCTGGCACTGGGCTTCGGCTTTGCCGAGGTCGGCTCGATCACGCCGCTAGCCCAGGCCGGCAACCCGCGCCCGCGGATGTTCCGGTTGCTGGAAGACCAGGCGGTGATCAACCGGATGGGGTTCAACAACCACGGCGCCGAGGCCGCTGCCGCGCGCCTGGCCCGGCGACTGGGGCGGGCCGGGGTGGTGGGGATCAACATCGGCGCGAACAAGGATTCGCCCGACCGGATCGCCGACTATGCCATCATGGCCCGGCTGATGGCCCCTTTGGCGAGCTATCTGGCGGTCAATATCTCGAGCCCCAACACTCCCGGCCTGCGGGCGCTTCAGGACGAAGGCGCGCTGACCGAGCTGCTTGGCGCGGTGATGGAAGCACGCGGAACTTCGGGCCCACCGGTGTTCCTGAAAGTC
Source organism: Novosphingobium sp. (assembly GCA_031422595.1). Taxonomy (GTDB): domain Bacteria; phylum Pseudomonadota; class Alphaproteobacteria; order Sphingomonadales; family Sphingomonadaceae; genus Novosphingobium. The sequence goes on from JANPMA010000327.1 coordinate 2,665, forward strand.
GCACCCGATCTTGAAAGCGCCGACCTGGAGGCGATCGCCCGAATCGCGATCGACAAGCAGCTGGGCGCGCTGATCGTTTCCAACACCACCATTGCGCGCCCGGCGCTGAAATCGCGCCATGCCGGCGAAGCGGGCGGACTATCCGGCGCGCCCTTGCGCCAACTGGCGCTCGAACGGTTGCGGCAGTTTCGCCAGGCGACCGGCGGGGAAATGCCGCTGGTCGGCGTCGGCGGGATCGCTACGGCCGAACATGCCTGGGAACGGATCCGCGCCGGGGCCAGCCTGGTCCAGCTTTACAGTGCAATGGCCTATGAGGGGCCGGGGATTGCGCGTGACGTGGTGCGCGGGCTGGAACGGCTGATGCGGCGCGACGGTTTCGGCTCCATTGCCGAAGCGGTTGGAAGCGAATAGCCTGAGATGATGAAACTGAACCGGATCGCCCTTGCCCTCGCCCCGCTCGCCTTGGCGGGCTGCGCCACCACACCGCCGCCCGCCGCACAGGCCTATGACGCCGGAATGGTCAGCGCCGCCGATCCGCGCGCAGCCGATGCCGGGGTGCAGATGCTGCGCCAGGGCGGCAGCGCCACCGATGCGGCGATTGCCACCATGCTGGCGCTGACCGTGGTCGAACCGCAAAGTTCGGGGATCGGCGGGGGCGGACTTTACGTTGCCGCCAATGCCCGCGGCCAGGTCGAGACGATTGACGGGCGTGAGACCGCTCCGGCGGCGGCCAGCCCCAAATGGTTCGTCAAGGACGGCAAGCAGCAGGGTTATCTGGATGTGGTCCCGGGCGGGACCAGCGTTGGGGTTCCGGGCAACGTGGCACTGGCCGCCAAGGCCCACCGCGCGCATGGCCGACTGCCCTGGGCCGCGCTCTTCGCTCCGGCGATCAAGCTGGCGCGCGAGGGTTTCGTGATGACCCCGCGGCTGCACAATGCACTCAGGTCGAGCAAGCACGCCGCTGCCTTCACCGCCGAGGGCCGTGCGCTGTTCTATGGCGCCGATGGCGAGCCGCTGCCGGTCGGCACCTTGATCAGGAACCCGGCGCTGGCCGATACGCTGCAGGCGATCGCCGATCAGGGCGAGCAGGCGTTCTATGCGGGCGCCAACCAGAAGGCGATCGTCGCGCGGGTCACCACCGCGCCGCGAGGTCCCGCGCCGATGGTTGAGAGCGATATCGCCGCCTACCAGGCCAAGAACCGCGCGCCGGTCTGCGCGCAGTACCGTCGGTACAAGATCTGCGGGATGGGTCCGCCGAGCTCGGGCGCGACCACGGTCTTGGCGACGCTGGGCCAGCTCGAACGCTTTGACATGGCCAGGCTGGGCAAGGATTCGCCCACCGCCTGGCATCTGATCGCCGAGAGCCAGCGGCTCGCCTATGCCGACCGCGCGCGCTATGCCGCCGATGCCGATTTCGTCACCGTGCCGGTGGCCGGAATGATCGACCGCAAATACCTGGCCGCGCGTTCGGCCCTGATTGATCCGGCCAGGACCATGCCCTCGGTATCCGCCGGCACTCCGCCCGGCGCCGAAAAGCTGGCCCGCGCCGATGCTCCCTATGCCGAGGAATACGGCACTTCGCACATTTCGGCGGTCGACCGGGCGGGCAATGCGGTAAGCTATACCTCGACGATCGAAAGCGGCTTCGGATCCGGACTGGTGGTTGGCGGCTTCTACCTCAACAACGAGCTGACCGATTTTGACATGGCTGCCGAAAAGGACGGTCGCCTGGTCGCCAACCGGCCCGACAGCAGCAAGCGCCCGCGCAGCTCGATGTCGCCGACCCTGGTGTTCGGGCCCGATGGCAAGCTCAAGCTGGTGGTCGGCGCGGCCGGCGGGACCACGATCCCGGCGCAAGTGATCCGCGCGCTGATCGGCGTGCTCGACTGGGGCCTGCCGCCCGACCAGGCGCTGGCCCTGCCGGTGGTCTTCGCACCCGGCGGCAACACCGTCTACCTTGAGAAGGGCACCGCGCTCGAAGCGATGGCGCCGGCACTCACCCAGCTGGGCCACGCCGACCTCCAGTTCCGCGCGTCGATTTCGTTCAAGGCCCAGGCGATCGGGATCGACGGGCGCAAGCTTAGCGGCGCCGCCGATCCGCGCAGCGAGGGGAAAGCCGTGTCCGAATAGCTTGCGGCGCGCGCTGCCACAGCTTAGTCAGAAATCCGGGATAAAGGATGCACGCGAAAGGGGCGCTGCACGTGGTTGATATTTCTGACCTGCCGACACGCAGGAACCTGGTCGAACTTTTCCTGGCGCGTGCGGATGCCAAAGGCGACGCGCCGTTCCTGTGGGCCAAGCATCAAGGCAAGTGGCAGGCGCTGAGCTGGGCCGAGGTTGCGCGGCAGGTCTGCTGCCTGGCCGAAGCGCTGCGGCGGCTGGGCCTCAAGGATGGCGACCGGGTGATGCTGGTCTCCGAAAACCGCCCCGAATGGTGCATCGCCGATTTCGGAATCATGGCCGCAGGCTGCATCACCGTTCCGGCCTATGTCACCAATACCGAGCGCGACCATCTGCACATCCAGGAGGATTCGGGCGCGAGCGCGGTGATCGTCGCCAACGACAAGCTGGCCAAGCCTTTGCTTGGCGCAGTGATCCGCTCAGGCATCGCCAAGCATGTGATCGGGATCGAGCCGCTGCGCATCGCCCAGGCCGAAGGCTATGATTACCATGATTGGCAGGCGCTGATCGCGGGCGACGGCGTGAAGGAGCGCGAGGCGGTCGAAGCACGGATCGCCAAAATCGGCCGCGATGATACCGCCTGCCTGATCTACACCAGCGGCACCGGCGGAAGCCCGCGCGGGGTGATGCAGCACCATGGCATGATCCTGATGAATGTTGATGGCGCGGCGCGGGTGCTGGCCGAAGACTTCGGTCTGGACGACGACGATGCCTTCCTCTCGTTCCTGCCGCTCAGCCACGCTTACGAACACACCGGCGGGCAGATGCTGCCGATCGGTGCCGGGGCCCAGATCTATTACGCCGAGGGGCTGGAAAAGCTGGCCTCCAACATCGAGGAGACCCGCCCGACCGTGATGGTGGTGGTTCCGCGCCTGTTCGAAGTGCTGCGCGCGCGGATCATGAAACAGGTCGAAAAGCAGGGCAAAGTGGCCAACTTCCTGATGGATCGGGCGATGCGAATCGGGGCGAGCAAGGCCGGGGGCAAGGGCCGCTGGCGCGACAAGCCGATGGACCTGATCCTCGAACGCACGCTGCGCCCCAAGATCCGCGGGCGCTTTGGCGGGCGGCTGAAGGCGATGGTCTCAGGCGGCGCGCCGCTCAGCCCGGAAGTCGGCGTGTTCTTCGAATCGATGGGGCTGACCATGCTCCAGGGCTATGGCCAGACCGAATCCGGACCGGTGATCAGCTGCAATCGCCCCAAGGCCGGGCTCAAGATGGACACCGTCGGCCCGCCGCTCCACGGGGTTGAGGTCAGGATCGCCGAGGACGGCGAGATTCTGGTGCGCGGCGAGCTGGTGATGCACGGCTATTGGCGCAACCAGGGTGAGACCGACAAGGCGCTGCAGCCAGACCCGGCTGAGCCGGAAAAGGGCGCCTGGCTCCACACCGGCGATATCGGCCATCTCGACGAAGCCGGTCGGCTGATGATCACCGATCGAAAAAAGGACATGATCGTCAACGACAAGGGCGACAATGTGTCGCCCGCGCGGGTCGAGGGGCTGCTCACGCTGCAAAGCGAGATCGCCCAGGCGATGGTGGTGGGGGACCGGCGGCCCTATGTGGTCGGACTGATCGTGCCCGATACCGAATGGGCGATTGAATGGGCCCAGGCCAATGGCGAGAAGTTCGACATGAAGGCGCTGCAAGACCTGCCCGCCTTCCGCAGCGCGGTGCGTGCGGCAATCGACCGGGTCAACCAGGACCTTTCGGTGATCGAAAAGGTCCGCCAGTTCACCTTTGCCGACGAGGCTTTCACAATCGACAATGAGGAACTGACCCCCAAGCAGTCAATCCGCCGCCACAAGCTGAAGGCGCGGTATGGGGATCGGCTGGACGGGCTGTATAAGGGGTAGCGTGAGGTGGGTAGGTGTCTTTTGAGTCTGGCCTCTCATTCCATCCGGTAATTCGGAGATTGGATCTGGGTCGCGTGCATTTGCCGGCCTGGCATCCGCGGTACAGTGATAAGACTGCTCCCATCTATGCCTACTTGATCGAGCATCCCGATGGCCCGGTTCTGTTTGATTGCGGTTGTGGCGGTGATAGCGAACTAATAAATTCACTATACCAACCGCAAGTGACACAGCTTGAAACAGCACTGGGCGCATTCAACCGGTCAACTCAAGACGTCGCGGCGATAGTGCTAAGCCATCTGCACTTTGACCATTGCGGGCAACTACCTGCAGTAGCGGGGCGGCCTACTTACGTCCAAAAATCGGAAATCGTGGCGGCTCAGGCCTCAGGCTACACAGTTGCCAAATGGGCGTCGATTCCCGAACCCGACCTGCGCGCGATATCAGGCGATGAGCCACTCGCACCCGGACTCAAAATCATGTTTACTCCCGGCCACACGCCGGGGCATCAATCGTTGATAGTGACGGGAGGGGGACAAACCACGATTGTTGGCGGTCAGTGCTGTTATACGCACGCAGGGATCGAAAACGATCAACTCGAATACGATAACCTGTTCGGCCCTGATTGGGAAACTGCCGCGCGTGACACCCTGGCTCGCCTGAGGTCGCTAAGCGCCGACAGTTTGCTTCTCGCGCATGCCTGAATGTGCGATTTGAGGATCAAGGCTAGAATGGCTTGTTGAAGAACTTCGGCCCCAAAAAGAAAAGGCCGGGCTCGACGGTGGTCCACCCCCGTCGGCCCGGCCTTACTCCAATCGGAAATCCGATTACATCTTGGGAGCTTCGCTCGAAGCAGCAGCGGCGTCGACAGCTTCGCTGGCGGCGTCGGTGGCAACCGCAGCAGCTTCCGTAGCGGTTTCGGCAGCAGCAACAGCTTCATCAGCCTTCTTTTCGCCGCAAGCGGCAACAGCCAGCGAACCGGCAGCAATGGCAGCGAACAGTGCGATCTTCTTCATGTGGAAATCCCCTTAGTGTTACCCGATGCCCGCGTATGGCGGGCCGCGCGATTGCATGCACGTTTGTTTGGACTTTGTCGATTTGGAAAATGTGCGCAGCGCAAAAAATTCGATTGCAGTGCTTTTCGCCGAGCTCAGGGCCGCGGCTTGCGGCTGCGCGGCGGCGGCGGAGTGCGGCGCAGCGAACCCAGCAGATCGCGCAGTCGCGCCCACAGCCCAGGTCGCGGCGCGGCTGTCAGCGAATCGACAGGTGCCGGCTCATCGTTTGTCACAGCAAGTGCCGCGGCCGGTTCATCCACTTCGAGCCAGCCCAGCCCCAGCGGCCAATCTGGAGCGGTAACCTGGGCCAGCACCGAAGCGGGCTGGTCCCCTTCGGTGGCAAGGGGCGGTTCGGGTTCGGGCTGCGGTTCGGTCTCGGCTTCCACCAGGGGAGACGCGGGCACAATCGAGTTGGCCAGCAGTGATTCCAGCCGTTCCTGAAGGCTGCCCTCGACCAGCGAGAAGCCCGGCTCAGCCAGGCCTTCGAACCCGGGAGCAACCGAAAGCTGGGCCGGCTCTTGCTCGGTCAGGTCTGGCAATGCAGGTTCTTCGCCGCCATCCAGATCGCCCCATTCATCCGGGCCCCATTCGTCCGTGCAGGGGTCCGGCTCGGGCTCGTCCCAATCGGCAGATTGGGCGGCCGCTTCGCCCTCAGGTCTGTCGCCGCCTTCGCCGGGCGAATCAGGATCACGCGGGGACAGCATGTCGCGGAAGTCCCAACCTTGCCCGTGGGGCTTCCTGGTCATCAAGGGGCTGACCGGCAGATCGATGATGCCCTCTTCGGCGAGCGGCGGGGCGGGAGCCTCGGGCAGTTCGATGGGTGCGATCGGCACGGCATCATGATGGCCGTGGGCGAGGCCGCGCAGATTGGCGATCCGCACCCCCATGTCCTCTTCGCTTTCCTCGAGCACCAGCACCGCCCGCTTGGGCGCACGCCGGATCCCGGTCATCAGCAGGCTGGAGTAGCGCAGGCCGGGCACCCCGGTGTCGAGTGGGTTGTCGTCCTCGTCGTCAGCCTTGGCAGCCTTGAGCACTTCGATCGGAATGCCCGCGACCGGCGCGTCGAAATAGGGATAGACCCCGTTGCTGCCGGCCATCACGCAGAGCGGGCGAGGCAAGCCGGATTCGGTCACTTTCTCGCTTACCGCCTGAAAGAGCAGCGCCGAAAGCAGGCAGGCGCCCAGCGATCCGGCGCAGATTTCGTCGGGATCGGGCTCTTCGCTGGCCAGCAGCCGGGCCTCGAGCGCCGCCAGCGCGCCGTGGAGATCGCTGATCCCCTCGAGCACCAGCGCGGTGTCGCTGCCCGCGACATCATCGGCCCAGGTGCAGCCGTGGAGCGAATAGCCGTCGAGCAGATCCTCGCGCCCGCTGCGCGAGAAGGGAAAGGCATCGTCGTTGAAATAGCCGACTTCGACCAGCGGGCTGACTCGCCCATCGGCGTCGGGCGTGGGAATTTCCTCACCCGGCCAGCCGAATGCGATCGACAGCGCAGTGACCGGACGGCCGGGGCGATCGTGGCAGCGGATCCGGTCGTCCAGTTCTTCCCAGCCCCTCAGCGCCAGGTCGGCAACATCGATGGTCAGGAAGCGTTCGGGCAGAATCCGGCCCGGTCCTGCAAACGGCTCGATCAGCTCGCGCAGCTTGGCCACGGCTTCGCCAGCCCGGCCCCGGCGCAGGCCGCTTTCGATCGAACGGCGAAATTCCTCTTCGCTCAATCCATCAATGGCGATGCTGGTCACTAACGATTCCCCGGCGCGTTGCACCGGAGAAACTGCGCCCCCAATGGTTTATTTGAAGTTACGAGCGAGGAATTCTTGTTTGGTGCGCAATTCGCATCCGACAATTACGCCGCTTCCTTCTCAACCCATTCGGGATAGAAACTGGGCTCGCGCGCCGACCAGCCGGGCGCGGTCGCGGCGGCTTCGCTGATCGATTGCAGCAGGTGTTTGCGCCGCTCGGGGCGGATCTGCGGCAAGGCGCTAGCCGCGCAGAACGCGCTGGGCAGGAACGGGCGCACTTCGGCGCCGAGCAGCCGCTCGTAGAGGAAGCGGAAGGCTGAAAAGCAGGTCAGCCGGTCTTGCGCGATATCGAAAGCGGCAATCCGCACCAGCTTGCCCATGAACGCTTCAAGCGCATCGAACCCGGTTTCTGCCGGGATGTTCCCGCGCAGGGTCTTGAGTTCCTGATAGGCAACATACTGGCTGCGGATCGAGGCGTTTTCGCCAGCGTCGCGTGCCCACAGCTTGAACGCATCCTGCCGCCCCAGCCCGATATCGAGACTGCGCTTGATATAGCGCTGCTCGGCGGACAAAAAACCGGCGAATTCGCGCAGTTCGGCGATGGTCAGCGATGCAGTACCCGTATTGCCCATGATCAACCCCCGGTTGGAACAGGGCCACTTGACCAGAACTTGGTTATCATCGCGTTAACCACAATGGCTAGCGCAACGCTGCGCCGGCGCTAAGGGAGAAGCCCGATTTGGGTGAAAGAATTGCAATGGACGAGTTCGATCCGGCGACTCTGGCTTTCTATGCCAGCGAAGCGCCCGACTATGCCGCGAGCGGCCGGGGCGGAATCGGCCGCCACCTCGATCCGTTCCTTGAGCGATTGACCTCCGGCGCGCTGGTGCTCGAGCTGGGCTGCGGCTCGGGCCGCGATGCGGCGCATATGATATCGCTGGGCTTCCGGGTCGAGCCCAGCGACGGGGTGCCCGAAATGGCCGCCCAGGCCGAGGTGCGGCTGGGCCGACCGGTGCGTGTGATGCGCTTCGACGAGCTTGACGCGATGGAAGCCTATGACGGAGTGGTCGCGGCCTATTCGCTGCTGCATGTCCCGCGCGCCGCCCTGACCGGCGTGCTGGCGCGGATCTGGCGCGCGCTAAAGCCCGGAGGCTGGCATGTCGCGACTTACAAGACCGCCGGCGACGAAGGCCGCGACCGATTGGAACGTTACTACAACTATCCCAGCGAAGCCGAGCTGCGCGCTTACTATGCCAGGGCAGGCGAGTGGTCAGTGGTTGAGATCGAGACCGGCGAAGGCCGCGGCTATGAAGGCGGGGTCTCGCGCTTCGTCATGATCACCCTGCGCAAGGCTGGCTAGATCAACCCCGCCAGCGGGCTCGACGGATCGGCATACTTGCGCGTCGCCATCCGGCCCGAAAGGTAGGCGTGGCGCCCGGCTTCGACCGCCAGCTTCATCGCCCGGGCCATCCTGAGCGGGTCTTTGGCTTCGGCGATCGCGGTGTTCATCAAGACCCCGTCGCAGCCCAGTTCCATCGCCACCGCGGCATCGCTGGCGGTCCCGACCCCGGCATCAACCAGCACCGGCACCGCTGCGCCTTCGACGATCAGGCGAATCGTCACCCGGTTCTGGATGCCGAGCCCCGAGCCGATCGGCGCGCCCAGCGGCATCACCGCGACTGCGCCCGCGCTTTCCAGCTGCTTGGCCGCGATCGGATCGTCGACGCAGTAGACCATCGGCAGGAAGCCCTCGTTCGCGAGCACTTCGCAGGCCTTCAGCGTTTCGCGCATGTCGGGATAGAGCGTGCGCGCCTCGCCCAGCACCTCGAGCTTGACCAGGTCCCAGCCGCCCGCCTCGCGCGCCAGCCGCAGCGTGCGGATCGCGTCTTCGGCGGTAAAGCAGCCGGCGGTGTTGGGGAGGTAAGTGATCTTCCTGGGATCGATGAAATCGGTCAGCATCGGGGCCTTGGGGTCGCTGACGTTGACCCGGCGCACCGCAACCGTGACGATCTCCGCCCCCGAGGCTTCGACCGCGGCGGCGTTCTGTTCGAAATCCTTGTACTTGCCGGTGCCGACGATCAGCCGCGAGGTGAAGGTCCGGCCGGCGACCGTCCAAGTATCATCCCCTTGCCCGCCGCCCACGAAGTGAACGATCTCGAGCACATCGCCATCGACCAGTGCGACATCGCTGAGTGTCGAACGCGGCACGATCTCGCCGTTACGCTCAACCGCGACCTTGGCGGGATCGAGTTCGAGGCTGCGAACCAGGCCGGCAATCGAACCCGGCGCGGCGCGGCGCGGTTCGCCGTTGACAGTAAGGGAAAGCTGGTCGGTCATCGCCGACCGCAGATAGCGATCAGAACGAATGGCGCAAGTTGCGAAGGTGGGCCAAGGCCAGCATTGCCACGCCCAGGATCGTCAGCACGGCCTCGGCGGTGCCGTGTCCGACGAACAGCGCAACAGCCATGAAGGCAATCCCCGCCGCGCCAACCTGCAACGGCATCGGATCGCCGTGCTTGACCACGCCCAGCACCAGGGTGACCGAGCCAACCGCGATCGCCAGCGCCAGCCCGGCGCGGTGGATCGCCGGAGCGAGCAGCATTTCGCTGCCCAGTCCCAGCCCCGCGACCAGAAGGATCCCGGCCAGACAATGCAGCGCGCAGAGCCCGGAAAGCAGCACGCCAACCCGGTCAAGCCGGTTGCGAATCAAGACCAAAGCGTCACGCACGCGCTGCATGTATGTGACGATGTATCGTCTTTCAAGGGGCAAGTGCTTATTTTTGCCGCTAGCCGCTTGCGCTTTGAGGCTTTGCGAAGCAGAGCGCGCACCATGTCCGTCGGATCGACTCACCCGCCCGCCCCCCGCCCACTCGCACTGTCGTGGTGGCTGTGGTCAGTTACCGTGCTGGTGGTGATCATGGTGCTGGTCGGCGGGATCACCCGGTTGACCGAAAGTGGGCTGTCGATCACCGAATGGAAGCCGGTTTCAGGCGCGTTGCCACCATTGAACGAGGCCGAATGGCAGGCCCAGTTCGCAACCTACCAACGGATCCCGCAATATACCGAAGTGAATGGCCCGGCCGGGATGACCTTGGCCGAGTACAAGATAATTTTCTTCTGGGAATGGTTCCACCGCCTGCTCGGGCGCATAATCGGGCTGGCCTTCGCGCTGCCGCTGGCCTGGTTCTGGGCAAAGCAGGCGATCCCCGCCGGATTCAAGCTGCGCCTTGTTGGCTTGCTCGCGCTGGGCGGACTGCAGGGCGCGGTCGGCTGGTGGATGGTCCAATCCGGGTTGACCCAAGACGTCAAGGTCAGTCATTTTCGTCTTGCCGCGCACCTGACCTTGGCATTGACGACGCTCGCTTGTCTTGCCTGGACCGCGCTCGACCTGCGTGCCAATGCCCGGGGTCAAGGCAAAGCCCGGCTGGGGCCGATTGGTGCGCTGGCGTTGGGCGCTCTGGCTTTACAACTTGTTTATGGGGCGCTGCTGGCTGGCCTGCGCGGTGGCCCGGTGGCAGGCGGCGGCTGGTTCAACTGGCAGGCCTGGCCGCTGATGCAGGGCAAGTTCGTTCCGGCCGGGATCGATTGGTCGAATGGCGCGCTGCATGCCTTTTTGAGCGACCCCTACCTGGTTCACTTCGTCCACCGCTGGTGGGCCTGGGCAGTGGTCCTCATTCTGGTACTAGTGGCCCGCAGGCTACGCCCGCTCGACCGAAGGGCCTCGATCGCGATTCACAGCGCCTTCGGCACCCAGATCATACTGGGAATCGCCACTGTTATGGGCGGAATCGCGCTTTGGTTGGCGGCGCTTCACCAGTTGACCGGGGCCATGCTGGTACTCGCAACCATCTGGGGGGCGCACCGGCTTGGTCGGGCGTAATGCCATGCTTTCAATGATTTATCGTCAATTTGCGGGGTTAGCATGGGTCGCCCGAAAGCATTTGGGGCAGAGCCTATCCGTACAAGTACTTGACGAAACGCCGGTTGCCTGCGCCAATATCGTAGATCGTGGGGTATCGCCGCGAGTTGGAATGGTCGGAGAGTAAGGCTGAGGAGGCCGACGTGCTGATCAAAGCCAGTGTAGCATTGTTGATTGCGGCTCGCGCGCAGGCGGTTGCACCGCCTTTGCGCGAGGGTGCCATAGCGGAGTTTGGGACATGACCGCGCGCGTGCTCTTGCTGGCCGGGGCGGCTATTTTTCTCCCCGCGCTGGCCCCGCTGTCGCTGGCCGGAGCTGTCGCGCCCGAGCACGAGGCTCGCTTTGCACCCCCGACCGAGGGCCTGATCCTGACCCGGACCGTGATCCGCGAGTTGTCCGATGGCAAGCAGATCAAGGTGACCCGCCGCTACGCCGTGCAATTCGCAGCCGATGATCGCGGGTACCGTCTGGATGGCAAACTGGTCGGTGTGAGCGTCGACGCTCCCCCGATCCTGAACAACATGGCGGAAATCGAACGGCGCCGGAACGATCCTTCGATTTTCCCGGTTTACATCGATTCGACCGGGGGCGTCCTGGTCGACAGCGGGGCCGAACAAGGCGATCGGCTTGCCCGCGACCAGATGGCAGACGAGGCTAGAGGTGTGCTGGCCGGTTCCGGGATGCCGGAACAGAACCTGCAGTTCGGCTCACACCTTATCTCACAGGTCAGTCAAAGCGCGCCTGGATCACCCTGGCCGATCGACCTGTTCCGGGTCAGGCCCGGCGAGCACCACCAAGCGCGGGTGGTGACTTTGCCCGGTGGCGGCGAAGGCAGGGTAGAGGTCGTTACCAAGGTCGATTTGCTGCTGCCATGCGGGCTGCCGCGGACGATCGAGCGGACGATCGTGACCCTTTTGTCGGGAAGCAAACGGGTCTCGCATGAGATCTGGGCTTTCCAGCTGGACAACGCCTGAACGACGCACGGTATTATTTTACCTCTCGGCAAACCCTCTCAAAAGCTTGACTTGAGCGCCCCTTTCGCCGAAAGGGCGCGCCTTCGTGTGGATCGGGCTACCCCGAATCGCGCGTTTCACGGGAACCCACTCCTTAAGACAAAGGAAAGCTGGCCATGAAGGCGCTCAGCAAGGTCACCCGGTCGATCAAACCGGCCGAGGTGGAAAAGAACTGGCATCTGATCGATGCCGATGGACTGGTGGTCGGCCGCCTCGCGGTGATCATCGCCAATCATCTGCGCGGCAAGCACAAGCCGAGCTTCACCCCGCACGTCGATTGCGGCGACCATGTGGTCGTGATCAACGCCGACAAGGTGAAGTTCACTGGCAACAAGCGCAGCGAAAAGACCTATTACAAGCACACCGGCTATGTCGGCGGGCTCAAGGAAGTGACCGCCGCCAAGGTGCTCGATGGCCGCTTCCCCGAGCGCGTGCTCGAAAAGGCGGTTGAACGCATGATCCCGCGCGGGCCGCTGGGCCGGGCGCAGATGCGCGCGCTTCACCTCTACGCCGGTGCCGAGCATCCGCATGCGGGCACCCAGCCCCAGCCGCTCGATGTTGCCGCCCTCAACCGCAAGAACAAGGTGGGTGCATGATGTCTGACACTACCGTCACCGATCTCGCCGAACTCGGCACCATCGCCGAAACCCCGGCAACTCCTGCCGCACCGCCTGCGCCGCTGCGCGAAAAGCAGATCGACGCCCAGGGCCGGGCCTATGCCACCGGCCGCCGCAAGGATGCGGTTGCCCGCGTCTGGATCAAGCCCGGTTCGGGCAAGATCGTGGTCAACGGCCGCGACCAGGAAGTCTACTTCGCCCGCCCGACCTTGCGCCTGGTGATCGACCAGCCGTTCCAGGTCGCTGACCGGGCCGGTCAGTACGACGTCGTCGCCACCGTCAAGGGCGGCGGGCTTTCGGGCCAGGCCGGCGCGGTCAAGCACGGCATCGCCACTGCGCTGACCAAGTTCGAACCCGCTCTACGCGGCGTGGTCAAGGCCGCCGGCTTCCTGACCCGCGACAGCCGCGTGGTCGAACGCAAGAAGTACGGCCGCGCCAAGGCCCGCAAGAGCTTCCAGTTCTCGAAGCGCTAGCACTTCGGGCTCTTACGGAAAACAAGAGGGCGGTCCCGCGGGGCCGCCCTTTTTGTTGGCATTCAACCGAAGCTCTGCTGCTCCAGCGCGAGCACCGCGCCATTCCAGACCAGCCGGTTGAAACTCGGCGCGCTCGAGCGCAGCCGCTGCGACAAGGTGCCCGCCCCGATCAGTCGAATCGGCAGACCGTCAGCATCGATCGTCATGTCGAAAGCATCATGGACATGGCCCGAAAGCACGACCTGCGCGCCCGCCCGCGCCAGTGCGGCCAATGCGCGCTGGCCGCCTTTGGTCGATCCGGTGCTTTGGGTCTGGGCATCGACCAGCGGGTGATGGCCGATCACGATCCGCAGCGCACACTCGCGCTGGCGCTCCAGCGCCGCGACCGTCTGATCAAGATCCTTGTTGCTGACCCGGCCTTTCGACCAGTTGAGCCGCCACTGCGCCCGGGCAATGGTCTTCAGCGGCACCACCGCCAGCCCCGGCAGGTCGGGCGGGGTCAACCTGGCTTCCAAGGCACGATAGCGGGCGTAAGGCGTGGTCAGGCGGCGGACCATATGGTTGTAATAGGGCACATCGTGGTTGCCGGGGACCAGCGCAACCGGGACCGGCAGCTTTGCCAGCCAGGCCTGGGCCAAGGCATACTCGCGCGCCGAGCCGCGCATGGTCAGGTCACCGGTACACAGCACCGCTGCGGGCCGCTCGTTCTCGACTGCGGTGAGGAACCAATCGAGTGCTTCGCGGTCTTCATAACCGAAATGCAGGTCACTGACATGCAGCAGTGTAAGCATCAGATCCGTCCGCTCACGATCAGCCAGGCCGACAGCGCGTTGACCGCTGTATAGGCGCCATAGAACAGCGCCCAGCCGAGCGAGCCCTGCGCCACCATCAGCATCGCGCCCAGCAGCATCGCGAACTCGACCAGCAGCGAGAACCGCCCCCCCAGCAGCTGGAAAAACATCGGGATCCGATCGAGCAGTGGGTGACGGCTTTCGTGCACAGCCCTGTGCATGGCAAAATTACCCATGCCGAGGAAAAAAGTAAGGATAAGGATCGGGCCCATGGTCAGGGGGTCTTAGCGCGAGATTGCATCTCGCGAAAGCAACACCAGCCCGACCACCCGTGACATGGTACCCTAGGGGTGGTCGGCCAGGGGGAGCGGGCTGGTGTTGCAAGCTATTCGCGGATGCGAATTGCGCACCTAACAAACTCACCTTCCCGCCATCGCCTTGGCACGCGAAAGATAAGTCCGGCCGATCCGCACCTGGGTGCCGTCCTCGAGCTCGGCCGACCAGACCCCCAGGCCGTCGTGGCGCAAGCCCGTGATTCGGTCTCGGCGCAGGATGGTCGAGCGGTGGAGCCGGATGAAGCGTTCGGGGTCGAGCCGCGCTTCGAGCCCGGAAACGGTCTGCAGCAACAGATAGCTGCGCGCACCCCCGTTCTTCTGGCCGACGTGGAGGCGGACATAGTCGCGCTCGGCATCGATCCGGTCGACGTCGGCGGCGGCGATGCGCAGCAGTTCGCTGCGGTAGGGTACCCAGAATTCGCTGAGCCAATCGGCCTCGCCGCGGGCGCGGCTGCTGCGCCGGGCGATCGCGCGGCTGACCGCGCGTTCGAGCCGTTCAGGGGTGACCGGCTTGAGCACATAGTCGACCGCTTCGAGATCGAAGGCCTCGACCGCGAAATTGTCATGCGCTGTGACGAAAATCACCGCCGGGGCATGATCGCGCCGGGTCAGCGCGCGGGCCACCGCCAGGCCGTCAAGTTCGGGCATGGTCATGTCGAGCAGAATCAGTTCGGGCTCGAGCTCTTCGATCGCACGTAGTGCTGCCGCACCATCGCTGGCAGTGCCGACGATTCGCAGCTGTGGCAGGCCAGCGCAGATATGCTCCATCCGCTCAAGCGCGAGTGGTTCATCGTCGACTACCAGAGTCGATAGCGTGGCGGTTTCGGTCGAATCAGCCATGGCGCTCAAGCGGCAGGCGAATCACCGAACGCCAGCCGCCGCCTTCGGACGGACCCGAGATCAGGCTCGCCGCTTCGCCATACCGCGCGGCCAGCCGGTCGCGGACATTGGCCAGGCCAATCCCGAAACCCTTGGCACTATCGCCCGCGCCGGGGCCGTTGTCGCTGACTTCGAGGACCAGTCGGCCATAGTCTTCGCGTGCGGCGATCGTCACCGTCACCGGTTTGGCGGTCCGCGCAACGGCGTAGCGGACCGAATTCTCGACCAGCGGCTGCAGGATCATCCCTGGCACACCGGCATCTTCGAGCGTGGCAGGAATCTCGAAGTGGGTCAGCAGCCGTTCGGGGAAGCGCACCGCCTCGATCTCAAGGTAGGCGCGCTGGAGCGCCACCTCCTGATCAAGCGTGCTGTTGCCGGTCGGATCTTCGGCCAGGCTGCGACGATAGAACGAGGAGAGAGTCTGGATCATCCGCTCGGCGGTGTCGGCCTTGCCGGTCATCACCAGTGCCGAAAGCGAATTAAGCGTGTTGAACAGGAAATGCGGGTTGACCTGGTAGCGCAGCGAGCGCAGCTCGGCCGCCTTGGCCGCGCGCTTGTATTCGCCTTCGCGGCGCTCGGCGGCGCGGGCCTGTTCGGCATTGACCATCGCGAAATAGAGCGCCGCCCAGGCCAGCAGCAGGAAATAACGCCCGATCGCGATATCGGTCAGTTGCCGCCAGATCCCTTCCTTGGCGAACTGCTTCTGGAACTGCTCGAGCTGTTCCTGGGTCATTTGCGGCGGATCGGGCAAGTCAACCAGGACATTGCCGGCCATGTCGCGGCGGATCTCGACCTGGGCAGGGTTGCGGCGCTGTTCGAAATTGCGCTTGTCGATCCCTGAGAAGACCTGGGTGTTGATCACCGCCAGGGCCAGCGCGGCTGGCAGCATGACGACTGCGGCAATCGTCATGCGCACGCCGACGCGGTGATGGTCGAACAAGCGCAGGATCGACCAGGCCATCGCGGTGACCACGATCCCGGCCAGGGTCACCAGCGAGCGCAGCCCGAGCAATTCGAAGAAGTACATCTGGTCGACCAGCACCGAGCGCAGCGTAATCAGCACCAGGTAGCACAGCCACAGTCCCGCAATCGAGGCGAGCACGGTGCGCGCCGGGACGCGTGCGGGTTGGCTGGACAGGTCTTTCATCACAGACCTAGGGATAGCCGGTACACTGCCCGAATGGCCAGCGGATTGGTCGAGCCGCAAACGGCGTTGGTCGAACCGTCATCCCAGCAGATGTTCGCGCGCGATCTTCTCTTTCCAGACCAGCGGGGCGAGCAGATGGACGTTGTTCCCCTCGCTATCGACCGCGACGGTGACCGGCATGTCCTCGACCGTGAATTCGTAGATCGCTTCCATCCCCAGGTCCTCGAACGCAACCACCTTGGCCTCGCGGATCGCCCGGCTGACCAGATAGGCCGCGCCGCCGACCGCCATCAGGTAAGCGACCTTGTGCTGCGCGATCACTTCGGTCGCGCCCTGCCCGCGTTCGGCCTTGCCGATCATGGTGAGCAGGCCCAGCTCGCACATCATGTCGGTGAACTTGTCCATCCGGGTGGCGGTGGTCGGGCCGGCCGGACCGACCACTTCGCCCAGCACCGGATCGACCGGTCCGACGTAGTAGATCGCGCGGTTCCGGAAATCGACCGGCAGTTCCTCACCCTTGGCCAGCATGTCCTGGATCCGCTTGTGCGCGGCATCGCGCCCGGTCAGCATCTTGCCATTGAGCAAGAGCCGGTCGCCCTGCTTCCAGCCGCGCACCTGCTCGGCGGTAAGGTTATCCAAATCGACCCGCTTGGCCGCCTTGTCGGGGGTCCAGTGAACGTCCGGCCATTCGTCAAGCTTGGGCGCTTCGAGGAACGTCGGGCCCGACCCGTCGAGCGTGAAATGGGCGTGGCGGGTCGCCGCGCAATTGGGGATCATCGCCACCGGCTTGCCGGCAGCATGGGTCGGTGCGTCGAGGATCTTGACGTCGAGGATGGTCGAAAGCCCGCCCAGCCCCTGCGCGCCAATCCCCAGCGCGTTGACCCGATCGAAGATCTCGATCCGCATCGCCTCGATATCGGTCTTCGCCCCATGCTGTTTGAGCTGGGCCATGTCGATCGGCTCCATCAGGCTCTTCTTGGCCAGGAACATGCAGTGTTCGGCGGTGCCGCCGATCCCGATCCCCAGCATCCCTGGCGGGCACCAGCCAGCACCCATCTGCGGGAGCATTTCGATCACCCAGTCGACCAGGTTGTCGCTCGGGTTCATCATCTTGAACTTCGACTTGTTCTCGCTCCCGCCACCCTTGGCTGCAACGTCGACCGAGACCTTGCTGCCCGGGACCATCGTCACATGCAGCACGCAAGGGGTGTTGTCGCGGGTGTTGCGGCGGGTGAAGGCCGGATCGGCCAGCATCGAGGCGCGCAGCTTGTTTTCCGGGTTGAGATAAGCCCGGCGCACGCCCTCGTCGACCACGTCCTGTAGCGACAGCTTCGATTCGAGCCAGCAGTCCTGACCCCATTCGACGAACACGTTGACGATCCCGGTATCCTGGCAGATCGGCCGGTGACCTTCGGCGCACATCCGGCTGTTGGTCAGGATCTGGGCAATCGCATCCTTGGCCGCGGGCCCCTGCTCGGCCTTGTAGGCCTCGCCCAGCGCGCGGATGTAGTCCATCGGGTGGAAGTAACTGATGTATTGCAGCGCATCGGCAACGCTGTCGATCAGGTCGGCTTCGCGGATGGTCACCCTGTCGGTCATGGCCCGAATTCCTCTTGAACTAGTGGCTGCGTCCCCATAGGCGCTAGGCAGCCGTGTCGTCAAAGCCGCCGATCGCTGGATTGGCGCGGTCTGGATAATCGCCCGCTGGTGGGCGGTTGCCTTAGTGTTTTGTGTGTGTAATACAGTGCGCGAAAAGGGCCTGAATTCATGACTGTTGCCACCGCGATCGATAGTTCCGCCGCCCGCCGGGCGATGATCGACAGCCAGCTGCGCGTCAGCGGCGTCAACCAGGAGGCCGTGCTTTCGGCAATGTCTTCGGTTGCGCGCGAGGACTATGTGCCGGCCGCGGCGCGCGGGCACGCCTATATTGACCGCGCGATTCCACTGGGCGGCGGACACGCCCTGCCCGCTCCGCTGGTTCACGGCATGATGCTGGCCGAGGCCGCGCCGCAGCCGGGTGAGCGAGTGCTGGTGGTCAGCTGCGGCAACAATTACCTGCCGGCGTTGGTCGAAGCCATGGGGGCGTCGGCCGAAGTCGCCAGCGCAGCCCAAGCTGCCGCAGGCAAGCCCGGCTCGGTCGGTTTCACCCTGCTGCTGATCGACGGCGCGGTCGAGCATCTGCCCGCATCGCTGGTGGCGGCGCTGGCCGAAGGCGGGCGGGTGGTGGCCGGGCTGGCGCAACGCGGAGTGACCAGCCTCGCGAGCGGCATCAAGGCCGGAGGCAAGGTACAGCTTGTGCCGCTGGCCGATGTTGGGATCCCGGTGCTGGCCGAATTCGCCGCACCCAAAAGCTGGAGTTTCTGAGCAATGTCCAAGCCTGCGATTTCGCGCCTGACGCGCTGGACCCTGCTGGCCGGCGGCATCGTCCTGGCGGCATCGCCTTCGCTGGCCGACGAGCTGCGCGAGGCCCTGGTCTTGGCCTACAACACCAATCCCACGATCCAGGCCGCCCGCGCCCAGCAGCGCGCCACCGACGAGGGCGTGCAGATCGCCCGCGCGCCGGGGCTGCCCTCGCTTTCCGGGACCGCGAGCTTTACCGAATTTACCAGCCGCACCGGTTCAAACGTCAGCAGCACCGCGCCCGACCGCAATTTCGATGGCAGCGCGCAGCTGTCGATGCCGCTCTATTCGGGTGGCGGAATCAGGAATTCGGTGCGCGCCGCTGAAACCCGGGTTCTGGCCGGCCGGTCAGACCTGCGCGCGGTTGAAAGCGGGATCTTCACCCAGACGGTGACCGTCTACATGGACGTGATCCTGGCGCAGGAAGTGGTCAAGTTGAACCGGGCCAACGTCCAGCGGCTCGAGGTCAACTTGCAGGCAACCAGAGACCGCTTCGAGATCGGCGATCTGACCCGCACCGACGTCGCCCAGTCCGAATCGCGCCTGGCGCTGGCCCGCGGCCAGGTCCGTAGCGCCGAGGCCAACCTGATCGCCGCGCGCGAACGCTATATCCAGGTGGTCGGCAAAGCGCCTGAGAACCTTGCGCCGCCCCCGCCGCTGGCCGGGCTTCCCGGCAACGTCGACGATGCGGTCGATTTCGCGCTCGACCACAACCCCGACCTGCTCGCCTCGCGCGACCGGGCCAAGGCAGCCGGTATTGACGTGAAAGTCGCCGGAGCCAGCCGCATGCCGCGCGTCAGCGTCTTCGCCAACGCCGGTTACACCGACTATTTCGGCACCCTGGGCGGCACAAGCTCGAGCCTGTTCAGTCAGAGCGGCACCTCGTCCTCGGCCGGGGTCAGGGCGACGATCCCGCTGTTCCAGGGCGGCCAGCCCGCCGCGCAGCGCCGCGCCGCACAGGCCCGCCAGGATGTCGCGCTCGAACAGCAAGTCGGGGTCGAGCGCAGCGTGATTTCGGCGGTCCGTTCGGCCTTTGCCCAGTGGCAGGCCGCGCAGTCGTTGATCGCTTCCTCGCAGACCGCGGTCGATGCCGCGACGCTCAGCCTTGAAGGGGTCCGCGCCGAAAACACCGTCGGCAACCGCACGATTATCGACATCCTCAACGCCGAAAACGAACTCTTGAACGCGCAGGTCCAGCTCGAAACCGCCAAGCGCAACGCCTATGTCGCGGGCTTCAACCTGCTGGCCGCGATGGGCCGGGCCGAAGCCCGCGATCTGGGGCTCGATGGCGGCGCGCTCTACGATCCGGTCGCCAACTACGACCGGGTTTCGGGCAGCATCTGGGACTGGAGCAACGATCCCGAGCCCAAGGTCGATGCAACCCGCACCGTTGACACCAAGGCCCAGGACGGTTCAGTAGGCAGCCAGTGATTCGTGTCCCATGCCGGGACAGGTAGAGGCACTGGACATACTGGAGGCAAGGGCGATGCACCAGGCAGGCGAACCCTCGGTTGAGGAAATTCTTGCGTCGATCAAGAAAGTGATCGCGCGCGACAACCGCGATGCAGCGGCGGCGGCACATCCCGCGCCTGAGCGCTCACGCCAGGCCGTGGCCGATGAAGTCGAGGACGATGTGCTCGACCTGGGCACGATCGGCGAATGCGTTGACGACGCCGAATCGCAAGTGCCGCCGCTGGTCGCCAGCCAGGCCGCCAGTTCGATCAGCGAATCGCTCGCCGCGCTGGCGATGATGGCCCAGCCCCCGGCCGCGCCGCAGATTGTCCGTTCGGGCGAAACCTCGCTTGAAGGCATGGTCCGCGAACTGCTGCGCCCGGCGCTCGCCGAATGGCTCGACACAAACCTGCCGCCGCTGGTCGAAAAGCTGGTCGCGATCGAAATCGCACGGATCGTGGGCAAGAAAGGCTAGAGCCGAGCCCACTCTCCCGCTAACCATGCGGGCATGACCAGGATCACCACCGCGCTGGGCGCGCTTGCCATCGCCCTTTTCGCTACACCGCTTGCCGCGCAGAGCGCCGCGCGGACCATGACTCCGCAGGATTTGGTCACCCTCAAGCGCGTGGCCGCGCCGGTAATTTCGCCCGATGGGCAATGGGTGGTCTATCAGCAGACCGATACCGATCCAGCCAGCTACAAGCGGGTGGCCGGGCTATGGCGGGTGCCAGCCAAAGGAGGCTCGGCCGAGCGGATCGCCGATCTGCCCGATGCCGGTGAAAATTCGCCCGCTTTCAGCCCCGATGGCAAGCGGCTCTATTTCATTTCGGACAAGTCGGGCAGCGACCAGTTGTGGGTGCTTGACCTGACCAATCCGGGCGCAGCACCGGTTCAGGCAAGCGCGTTCAAGGCCGATGTTGCGGGCTTTCAGATTGCGCCCAATGGTCAGCGGGTGCTGGTCTGGGGCGATGTCGCGCGCGACTGCCCCACATTGGGTTGCGAGAAGAGCGGCGATACCAGCCAGCCAGGCCCCGGCACCGGACGGCACTACAAGGACGGCAGCGGCTTTGTGCGGCACTGGGATGCCTGGGAAACGCCGGGCAATTACAGCCGCGCTTTCGCGCTGGATCTGGGCCCTGATGGCAAGGTTGCGGGAAATCCGGTCGTGCTCGACGGCCCGCCCGGCACCTTGACCGGGGACACCCCGACCAAGCCGATGGGCGGCAGCGAGGAGATTGCCTGGGTGCCCGATTCAAAGGGCGCCTGGTTCATTGCTCGGCAGGCCGACCGGCATGAGCCGCTCTCGACCAACACCGACCTGTGGCACGCCCCGCTCGATGGCACCGCGCCGCACAACATCAGCGGCGCGAACAAGGCCACCGATACGCTCCCCGCGCCAAGCCCTGATGGCAAGGCGATCGCCTGGGCAGCGATGGCCCGGCCGGGCTATGAGGCTGATCGCCTTGCGGTCAAGCTGATCGAATTTGGCAGCCCGGTTCGGGAACTGGCCTCTGGCTGGGACCGCTCGGTCAGTTCGATCGC
Organism: Novosphingobium sp.; assembly: GCA_031422595.1. Classification (GTDB taxonomy): domain Bacteria; phylum Pseudomonadota; class Alphaproteobacteria; order Sphingomonadales; family Sphingomonadaceae; genus Novosphingobium. The sequence continues at coordinate 24,057 of JANPMA010000327.1, forward strand.
CTGGTCGCCCGATTCGAAATACCTGTTCGTGACCGCGGAAGACGTCCTCGATACGCCGGTCTTCCGGATCGAGCGGGCGAGTGGCAGGATCGTGCGGCTGAAACTGATGCCCAAGGGGTTGAGCGATGGACATCTGTCCAATTTGGTCCCGCTGAAGAACGGCGGGCTTCTCTTCACCCGCGATTCGGTTGCCGGGCCGGCCGAAGTGTGGATCACCGACAAGGTGGGCAAGCCTGCCCGGCAGCTCAGCCATGCCAACGATGCGCAATTGGCCGCGCTCAATCCGATTACCTCGGCGCGGTTCAACTTCAAGGGCGCGAATGGCGATACTGTCTGGGGCCAGATCCATCGCCCGGCCGGGGCTAAGGGCAAACTGCCGGTGTTGCTGCTGGTCCATGGCGGGCCACAGGGCAGCTTTGGCGACAGCTGGTCGTTCCGCTGGAACCCGCGGATCATGGCCAGCCAGGGCTACGCGGTGGTCTCAATCGACTTCCATGGTTCGACCGGCTACGGCCAGGCCTTTACCGATAGCATCAACCGCGATTGGGGCGGCAAGCCGCTCGAAGACCTCAAGCTGGGCCTGGCTGCAGCGCTGGCCACAAATCCTGACCTTGATGGTGCCAATGCCTGCGCGCTGGGTGCTTCCTATGGCGGCTACATGATGAACTGGATCGAGGGCCAGTGGCCCGACCGGTTCAAATGCCTGGTCCAGCATGACGGGGTCTTCGATGCCCGGGCAATGGCCTACGAAACCGAAGAACTGTGGTTCGATGAGTGGGAGCACGGCGGCAAACCCTACTACGAAGCCCCCGAGGAATATGAGAAGTGGAACCCGGTGAACCATGTCGCCAAGTGGCAGACACCGATGCTGGTGATCACCGGCGAAAAGGACTTCCGCATTCCCTATACCCAGGCGCTGGCAGCTTTCACCGCCTTGCAGCGCAAGGGCGTGCCGAGCGAACTGCTGGTCTTCCCCGAAGCGAGCCACTGGGTGCTCAAACCCAAGGATTCGCTGCAATGGCACCAGAGCGTCTTCGCCTGGCTGGGCCAGCACCTGAAGAGCGGAAACTGATCGCATGGCGCGTCCAGAGCCTGCGCTGCTCGATCCGGCGCGCTATCCCTATTCGCATGCCGTGACGACGCGGTTCGCCGATATCGATCCCAACCAGCACCTCAACAATGTCGCGCTGGCGGCGATGATGGAAGACGCGCGGGTCCGCTTCAATCTGGAAATGCGCGGGCGGATCCGGATTGGCGAGCGGCGGGCGATGGTAGCCAGCGTGGCAATGGAATATTTGAGCCAGGGGCACTTTCCCGATCCGGTCTCGGTGCACTGCGGGATCGAAGGCGCGGGGCGGACCAGCTGGACGATTGTCCAGTTGCTTGAGCAGGGCGGGCGGGCGGTGGCTTTTGCCCGCTCGATCCTGGTGGCAATCGCCGATGACCGGCCGGTCCCATTGGACGATGACTACAAGCTGGCCTTGCTTGAAGAGTGGGGTCTCAGGGCATGAGCCTCGATCCCGGCGAGCTGGCGCGCGCGCGCACTGCTCTGGCGATCGAGGGCGGGCACGGCATCCGCCGCCACATCTTTCTGTGCGCCCAATCGGAAAAGGCCGCCTGCTGCTCGCCCGAGCTTGGCGCGTCGGCCTGGAAGTTTCTCAAGAAGCGGCTCAAGGAACGCGGGCTCGACCGGGATGGCGGGATCGCGCGGACCAAGGCCGATTGCCTCAGGATCTGCGCCGCGGGACCGATCGCGGTGGTCTGGCCCGAAGGGGTCTGGTACCATTCGTGCACCGCGCCGGTGCTCGAGCGGATCATCGAGGAGCACCTGGTCGGCGGCGTGCCGGTTGAGCTCTTCCGGCTCTATCCGGCTGAAGAGAACGCGGGACAACCCTGACTCGCCAAGCCGCGCGGTTCGTGGCATTCTCCCCGCCTTAGGAACAAACCCGGGAGAGAGTTGCCATGACAATTGCGCGGCTGATCGAGGGGCGCAGCGGCGATTTGATCACGTGCGATGCCGCGATGAGCGTGGGCGATGCGGTCAAGCTGCTCGCCGAAAAGCGGATCGGCGCTTTGCCGGTCTTTTCCGGCGGGCGGATTGCCGGAATCTTCTCCGAACGCGATGTGGTCTACCAGCTCGCCGCGCATGGCCCGGCGATGCTGGACAAGACCGTGGGCGAGGTGATGACTGCGCCGCCGATCACGGTCGATCCGCAAACCGGCGCGCTCGACGCGCTGGGGCTGATGACCCGCAGGCGGATCCGCCACTTGCCGGTGGTCGATGGTGAAGCGGTTGTCGGCTTCGTGTCGATCGGCGACCTGGTCAAATACCGGATCGAACGGATCGAAAGCGAAGCCGAGGCGATGCGCAGTTACATCCAGTCAGCCTGAGCGCCTTGCCGCGGGCACATCGAAGGCCTACATTGGGCAGATGGACGCCCCCACGATGACCCTCAGCCCCTCCGCCGCCGCGCGGGTGGCGGCAATTGCCGTCAAGCAGGGCAAGCCTGCGATCCTGCGGCTGTCGGTCGAGGGCGGGGGCTGTTCGGGCTTTCAATACAAGTTCGAATTGGCCGATAGCGCCGAGGCTGACGACCTGCTGGTCGAGCGTGACGGGGTCACCCTGCTGGTGGACAGCGTCAGCCTAGACCTGGTGGCGGGATCGGTGGTCAATTACGTCGAATCGCTGGGCGGAGCGGCCTTCAAGGTCGAGAATCCAATGGCAGCCTCGGGCTGCGGATGTGGCTCCAGTTTCGCCATCTGATGAAGATCGCGACTTTCAATATCAACGGGATCAAGGCGCGGCTGCCGCGGCTGCTCGAATGGCTAGAGGAAACCCGCCCCGCGGTCGCTTGCTTGCAGGAGATCAAGACCCAGGACGATGGCTTTCCGGCCGAGGACTTTGACAAGATCGGCTACCACGCGATCTGGCACGGCCAGAAGGGCTTCAACGGCGTGGCGATCCTGGCCGACGGGTCCGCGCCGGTTGAAGTCCAGCGCGGGCTGGCTGGCGAGGTCGAGGACGAGCATTCGCGCTATCTTGAGGCTGACGTGTTCGGGGTGCGGGTGGCCTGCATCTATCTGCCCAACGGCAATCCGGTGCCCGGACCCAAGTTTGATTACAAATTGCGCTGGATGGAGCGGCTGCACGCACGGATGCGGGCGATCGCGGCCGAGGAAGTGCCCGCGGTGATAACCGGCGATTTCAACGTGATCCCGTTCGACCACGATGTCTGGTCACCCCGGGCGATGGAAGCCGATGCGCTGATGCAGGCCGAATCGCGCGACGCCTATGCCCGCCTGCTCGCCGATGGCTGGACCGATGCCCTGGCCACCCACAACCCGGCGGGCGGGGTCTGGACTTTCTGGGATTACCAGGCCGGCGCCTGGCAGAAAGACCACGGCTTCCGGATCGACCACGCGCTGCTCTCGCCCGAAATGGCCGACCGGCTCAAGGCCTGCGGGGTCGACAAGGACCACCGCGGGCGCGAGAAAGCCAGCGATCACGCGCCGGTTTGGTTCGAGTTCGGATCTTTGTCCGCCTGACGGCGGTGCGGGAAAGCCATCCGGCTTTCCCTGCCAGGCCGGCCCCCACCCCCCGGGGCCCCCCCCGGGGGGGGCCAGGACGGGGGGGGGGGGCGCGGGGGGGGGGCCGGGGGGGGGCGGGGGGGGGGGGGGGG
>JANPMA010000328.1:0-10870 GCA_031422595.1 Novosphingobium sp.
GACAGTGCCAGCTGCGGTGCCGTTTTCGGCAGCCGTGAGCGCTGTCGCCGAGACAATCGTCGGCGCTTCATTGACGTTGCTGACGGTAACCGCAAGCGCCTGGGTATCCACCAGACTGCCGTCGCTGGCGCTGACAGTCACCTGATAGACGTTATCGCCATCGCTGTCGGCCGGCGCTTCATAGTTGGGCGCTGCGACGAAGGAGAGCACGCCTGTCGCGGCATCAATGGTGAACAGCGCGGCGTCGGCACCGCCGCTGATCGCATAAGTCCGCGCAGTGCCCTCGGGATCGGTCGAGGTCACCGTGGTGACTGCGCTGCCATTCTCGGCAACACCAATTGCCGCGCTGGCTCCCGCCCCGTTCGAAGTGATGACGGGGGTTTCGTTGACATTGCCGACGGTGACGGTGACCGCCTGCGCAGCCGCAAGCGTGCCATCGCTGGCTTGCACGGTTACCTGATAGGCATTGTCGCCATCGGCGTCGGCCGGGGCTTCGTAATTCGGCGCTGAAACAAAGCTCAGCGCGCCAGTGGCCGCGTCGATGGTGAACAGCGCGGCATCGGCCCCGCCGACAATGCTGAAGGTCCGGGCCGAGCCTTCCGGATCGGTGGCGACGATAGCGCCTGCTGCCGTGCCGTTTTCGCTAATCGAGAAGCTGCCGGGCGACGAGAAAACCGGTGCTTCGTTGACGTTGGTGACAGTGACGGCGATCGTCTGGGTGGTCCCCACCCCGCTGGCATCGCTGGCGCGGACATTGACGTTGTAGACGTTGTTGGCGCCGTTATCGGTGGGGCTTTCGAAATTCGGCGCGTTGATAAAGCGCAGCAGCCCGGTCTGGGTATCGATCGTGAACAGCGCCGAGTCGAGCCCGCCGGTGATCGCATAGGTCACTGCGAGGCCATCGGGATCGGTCGCGGCCACAGTGGTTACTGTCGAGCCGTTTTCGACCAAAGTAATGCTGGCCGAGGTGCCGCCACCATTCGAAGTGAAGACCGGAGCCTCGTTGAGGTTGTTGATCGCGATCGACAGCGCCTGGGTATCGCTTAGCGTGCCGTCCGAAGCGCGGACCACAACTTCATAGACGTTGTTACCATCTGCGTCGGTCGGGGCTTCGTAGTTGGGGGATGTCACGAAGCGCAGTTGGCCCGTCGAGGAATTGATTGTGAAGCGCGCGGCATCGGCCCCGCCTGCGATTGAATAGATCCGCGCGGTGCCTTCGGGATCCGTCGAGGTCACGACATAGACCGTCGAGGTCGAAGTTTCGTTGAAGGTCCCGCTAGCAGTATCACCGCCGCCACCCGAGGTGATCACCGGGGCTTCGTTGACGTTAGAGACGGTGATGGTCAGGTCCTGGTAGTCCCAATTGAGGCCGTCTGTTGCGCCAACGGTAACCAGGTAGGTGTTGTTGAGATCGGCATCGGCAGGCGCTTCGAAGTTCGGGCTGCTGACGAATTGCAACGCACCGGTTTGCGCGTTGATCGTGAAGCGCGCCGAATCGACACCGCCAGCGATGTAGTAGGTAATCGTTCCGTTTTCAGGATCGCTGGCAGTCAGCGTCGTCACAGCTTGGGTATTCTCTGTCAGCGCAATCGTTGCTGTTGCACCGCCGCCGTTGTTGGTGAGAGCGAGGGGTTCGTTGACGTTGGTGACCGTCACCGCGATCGCCTGAGTGTCGGACAGCGTGCCGTCGCTGGCCTGGACGATCACATCATAGACATTGTTGGCGCCCACATCGGTCGGGGCCTCGTAATTGGGCGCAGAAACAAAGCTGAGCGCACCAGTGGACGAATTGATCGTGAAGCGCGCAGCATCGGCCCCGCCGACGATCGAATAGGTGACCGTGTTGCCATCTTGGTCGCTGGCCTGGACGGTGGTCACGGCAGTGCCGTTTTCGCTACGGCTGACGCTTGCAGTGCTGCCGCCAGCGTTGGAAGTGATGACCGGCGCTTCGTTGACGTTGGCCACTGTCACCGCAATCGCCTGGTTGCTCGAGCCTTGGGCCCCGCTGACAGTGATGACCAGATCGTAGACATTGTTCGCACCAGAATCGGTGGGCGCTTCGAAATTCGGCGCGGCAACGAACAGCAGCGCGCCGGTGGCATTGTCGATGGTGAAGCGCGCGGCATCGACCCCGCCGGTGATCACGTAGCTTAGCGGCTGGCCATTGCCATCAGTCAGCGCAAGAGTGCCGACGATCGTGCGGTTTTCATCGAGGCTGAGTGTGGACGCACCGGCAGCGATTTGCTGGACGCTCACCGGAGCGAAGGTGCGCAGTTCGGAACGGGTCGTAAGCGCGGTGCCGATCCCGGAGTACTCGATCCAGCCAACCGAGAACCCGCCATTGGCCAAGGCAACTGCATTTGGCCTTACCTCGACGGAAGAAGTGTTGGACTGGACCACGATCTCGCTGCCCTGCCGCACCCCTGAGGCATCGAACACCTGCGCGCGGATCGAGCTGGGGCCATAGTACGAGGCACTGTTGGCTGAGGTTTCGTTGGCCCACGAGATCACGAAAGTCCCGTCGGCCAGCGCGGCAATCGACGGATTGCCCTGGTTGCCGACAGTGACGGTGTTGACTAGGATTTCCGCCCCGACTGGCGTGCCGTTGGCTTCGAAGACCTGGGCGAGCACCGCAGTTCCGCTGCCATCTCGGGCTGGATCGTCAGTCACCCAGACGATCACGAAGCGTCCGCCACTCAATACTTCAACATGCGCGGAGCCTTGGCCCCCTGCGGTCGCAGTGTTTACCGTGATTTCAGAACCAAGCAGAGCGCCGCTGGCATCGACCACCCGGGCATGGACGTCGCCGTTGACTGACCAGGTCGCGACGAAACTGCCGTTGGGTAGCGCGTCCATGTCGCCAAGAATCTGACCGCCCGAAACAGCCGTGTTGATCTGGACATTGCTGCCGGTTGCAGCTCCCGATGCGTCGAAGCGCTGAACCAGGATGTTGCCGCCTGGGGAAAGTGATGTCGTGTTCCAGCCGACGACGAAGCCGCCATCGGACGTTGCAGTTATGCCTGGCCAATACTGCCTGCCGCCAGCCGGGCCAGGGACAACAATTTCAGCGCCCAGCGGCGTGCCGGATGCGGAGTAGATCTGAGCATGGACGGCGGTTGTGCTGAAGTCACCTTGCTGCCAGGCCACGACAAACCGGCCGTCGCTGAGTTCGGTGACGACCGGCGTCGGTGCGCCATATAGCGACGGACCGGTGACCGAAATCGCGGCGCTTAGCGGCTGCCCGTTGGTATCGAGGATCTGGGCCCAGAAGGTGGTGCCGACCCCGTCGACAAAGGTCGACCACATGGTGAGCAGTCGATTGTTGCTGAGGCTTGAGAGGGAGAAGTTCGAAGCGGGTACGGTGGTGAGATCGACAACCGGTCCGGTGCTGAGATATTCGAACATTCGCTTCTTTCCCCTCTGTCTTGAACGCTCGGATTTTTCGTCCGGATCCTGATGCCGGTCTTCCGCAGATCGAGTTCGCGGCAATTCGGAATTCAATCATGTTGCCGAGTAGATCGATATTCCTAATGCCGCGTAAATCGAACGCGCATTCTATAGAATCAACTTGTCAGGGGGAAATCAATCAAGAAATGAGCGTTGGTCAAAAACGCCAATGCTTAGGCCGGCTGGGGGTGCCCGAACAAATCATGCGCATCGGCATCTTCGACCGCCACCGTCACGAAATCGCCCGCCTTCAGCCCCTCAGGGACCTGGCGCAAGTACACCGCGCCGTCGATCTCAGGCGCATCGGCTTGTGAGCGACCGGTTGCGCCGCGGTCGCCGTCTTCGTCGGGCTCACCCACTTCGCCGACGATCACCCTGATCGTCTTGCCGATTTTGGCGGTCAGCTTGGCGGCGCTGCTCGCTTCGGTCTTTGACTGGCGCTTTGGTTCGTCAAGGAACGACGATTTTTTTTGTACGCTGCAGTGGTTATCGGCGTGTTCATGACGAAAAGTGTCGCAACAGCATTTGACTGCTTGGGAAATCGCCTGGCTGAAGCTAACCTTGCCGTTCGGGATCGGAGCAGGGGTTGGTCGCTTGAGTGAGCTATTGGATTCCACGCCAGCTGACGGTGCAGCATGTGCCGAAGTTATCGACGAGGGAACGCCAGCCGCCGCGCGCGCGCTGGCTGGGGCCAGTCTGCTGGCGCTGGCCGCGTGTGGCGATCCCGGCAGTGGCGGAGGCGGTCCGACCCCCACGCCAACGCCCACGCCGACAATGGCCCCGATAACCGACAAGCAGGCCTCGCGGTTCCTCGCACAGGCAGCGATCGGCTATGCGCGTTCGGACATCGCCAACGTTACCTCCCAGGGCTTCGCGGGCTGGCTGAACAGCCAGTTTGCGACGGCCCGGCCGCAGCGGTTCTGGGATTTCCTGACCGCGAACGGTTACAACAGTTCCGCCAACCAAAACAACCAGGCCGGTTTCGATCCGATGATGTGGTCGCAGCTGATGGACGGCGCGGATGTGCTGCGTCAACGGGTTGGCTTGGCGCTGCTGTCGCAATGGGTGGTGTCGATCGACGGAATCAATACCACTTTCCGCCAGTTTGCGATGGCTGCCTATCTCGATCGGTTGTGGGACAACGCTTTCGGCAACTTTCGCGACATCATGGAAGCGGTCTCAACCAGCACCGCGATGGGCCTCTACTTGACCTTTCTCGGCAACCGCAAGGCCAACCCCGCCACAGGTTCGATCCCCGACGAAAACTACGCGCGCGAGCTGATGCAGTTGTTCACGATCGGGCTCAACCAGCTCAACATGGACGGCACCCCCAAACAGCCCGCCGGCCAGCCGGTGCCCACCTATACTCAGGCCGAGGTTGCCCAGGCCGCCCGGGTCTGGACCGGCTACACCTATGCCAGCAGCGTCAACACCACACCCGACCGGCACCTGACGCCGATGGTCGTCAATGCCGCCCAGTTTGAAAACGGAGGAGCGAGCTTCCTTGGGATCAACGTGCCGATCGGCCCGGACTCCGCACTGGCGCGCAGGGTCGCGCTTGACGGGCTGTTCCAGCATCCCAACGTGCCACCGTTCGTCTCCAAGCAGCTGATCCAGCACCTGGTCACCAGCAATCCCTCGCCTGCCTATGTCCAGCGGGTCGCCAATGTTTTCGCCGACAATGGCAGCGGTGTGCGCGGTGACATGAGGGAGGTGGTCCGCGCAATTCTGCTCGATAGCGAGGCGCGCGATGATGGCGTGATTGCGAGCCAGAGCTTTGGCAAGCTGCGCGAGCCGGTGGTGCGGCTGGTGCAGTGGGCGCGTGCGTTCAAGGTCACTTCGCCGACCAATACCTGGCCGTTTGGCAACACCAATTCAACCGCCAACCGGATCGGCCAAAGCCCCGGCCGCGCGCCAAGCGTGTTCAACTTCTTCCGCCCCGGTTATGTCCCGCCGGGCACCGCAATGGCGGCGAGCGGCTTGGTCGCACCCGAGTTTCAGATCACCGCCGAACCCTCGCTGATCGCCTATACCAATTACATGCAAACGCTGATCCAGAACGGTGCGGGAGAGGCGAGACCGGACTATTCGGCGCTGACCCCGCTCGCCGCCGACAGTCAGGCGCTGCTCGACGAGCTCAACCTGCTGCTTGCTGCCGGGCAGATCCATCCGGCCGTGATCGGGCAGATGAAAACCGCGCTCGATACCATCACCAATACCACCAACCGGATCTACGCCGCGGTGCTGCTGGTGATGGCGAGCCCTGACTACTTGGTGCTGAGGTGAGGAATATGAGCAACGACGTCTCCCGCCGCGCCTTCCTCAAGCGCACTTCGGCCCTGTCGCTGGCTGGCGCTGCGACCCCGTTCGTCACCAGCCTGGCCGCGATCGGCGAAGCGGCGGCGGCCACGGCGAGCGACTATAAAGCGCTCGTCTGCGTGTTCATGTTCGGCGGCAATGATTACGCCAATACCGTGGTTCCATACGACAATGCGCGTTATGCGGTGTATCAGCAAAACCGCAGCGTGATCGCGTTGGCGCAAGCCGCACTGGCGCCAACAGTGCTCAATCCCTCGATCCCGCTGCCGGGCGGCGCAAGATATGCGCTGGCCCCGCCGCTCGCGCCGCTGCTGCCGCTGTTCGATGCCGGAAAATTGGCCGTCGCGCTCAACCTCGGCACGCTCGTCCAGCCGACCACCAAGGCGCAGTATCAGGCCAACTCTGTGCCGCTGCCGCCCAAACTGCTCAGCCACAACGACCAACAGAGCTACTTCCAGGCCTCCTCGCCTGAAGGCGCGACTTCGGGCTGGGGCGGGCGCATCGGCGATCTGTTCCAGGCGGGTAACGGCACCGCGACCACGACCTGCATCAACGCCAGCGGGAACGCGGTATTCCTGACGGGCCGGGCGGCTGTGCAATATTCGGTCACCACTTCCGGGCCAGTCGGGCTGACCGCGCGCAGTACGTTGCAGGGATCTGCGGCAGCGAGCACGATGCTGCAAAACCTCCTGCGCGGCGCAGGCACGGCACATCTGATGGAAAGCGCGATTGGCCAGATCGGCACCCGCGCGCTCGATCTCTACGCGCAGGTTTCGGGGGCATTGGCGCAGGCCCCGGTGACCACCACGGTGTTTCCCGCTGCCGCCGATCCTTCGTCAAGCCTGGGCGCGCAGCTGGCGATGGTCGCCAAGCTGATCTCGGTTTCGAGCCAGCTCGGGGCCAAGCGGCAGGTGTTCTTCGTTTCGACCGGGCGGTTCGATAACCACAACGAAATCCCGACGCTGCACCCGCTGCTTCAGCGGAATGTCGCCGATGCGATGCGCGCGTTCCACGATACCATGGTCGAACTTGGCGTTTCCAATCAGGTGACCACCTTCACCGGCAGCGACTTCGGCCGCGCGCTGACCAGCAACGATGACGGTTCGGACCACGGCTGGGGCTCGATGCATTTCATGATGGGCGGCGCGGTGCAGGGTGGGCGCTACTACGGGATCAACCCGGTGATCATGAACAATGGCCCCGACGACATCGGCCAGGGCCGCCTGATCCCGACCATGAGCGTCGACCAATATGCCGCCACGCTGGCGAGCTGGTTCGGTGTTTCCGATAGCCGCATGGCGGAAATCGTTCCCAACATCGGCAACTTCGCCGGGTCTGCGCTGGGCACGAATTTGGGATTTGTCTGACAAGGGCTGAGCGCGGGCGGTCACCGCCTGAAACGCGAATGCTATGCCAGCTTTTCGGCGCGGTTGTCAGCCGTTCAGGCGATCACCCCGAACAAATCGTGCGCATCGGCATCTTCGACCGTAACGGTCACGAAATCGCCCGCCTTCAGTCCTTCGGGCACCTCGCGCAGGTAAACCGCCCCATCGATCTCAGGCGCATCGGCTTGTGAGCGACCGGTTGCGCCGCGGTCGCCGTCTTCGTCGGGCTCGCCAACCTCGTCGATGATCACTTTGATCGTCCTGCCGACTTTGGCCGCAAGCTTCGCGGCGCTGATGGCTTCGGTCTTTTTCATGATCCGGGCGTAACGCTCTTCCTTGACCTCTTCGGGCACCGCGCCGGGCAGCTGGTTCGCTGCCGCCCCCGCGACGGGTTCGAAGCGGAAGGCGCCGACCCGGTCGAGCTGGGCTTCACCCAGCCAGTCGAGCAGGTACTGAAAGTCTGCCTCGGTCTCACCGGGGAAGCCGACCACGAAGCTGGAGCGCACCGCGATCTCTGGGCAAATCTCGCGCCATGACTTCAGGCGTTCGAGCACTTTGGCCTCGTTGGCGGGGCGCTTCATGGCCTTCAATACGCTGGGCGCGGCGTGCTGGAAGGGGATGTCGAGGTAGGGTGTCAGCAGCCCTTCGGCCATCAACGGGATCACCGCATCGACGTGGGGGTAAGGGTAGACGTAGTGCAGGCGGACCCACGGCGTGTCGCCCTCGGGGGTGCGCAGCTGGCCCAGCTCGCGGGCGAGGTCGGTCATGTGGGTGCGGACCGGGTGGTCCTTCCACTGGCGCTCCTCATGGCGGACATCGACGCCGTAGGCGCTGGTGTCCTGGCTGATCACCAGCAGCTCGCGGGTGCCGGCCGCGACCAGCTTTTCGGCCTCGCGCAGCACCGCGTCGATCCGCCGGCTGGCCAATTTACCGCGCAAGGACGGGATGATGCAGAACGAGCAGGCGTGGTTGCAGCCTTCAGAGATTTTGAGGTAGCTGTAGTGGCGCGGGGTCAGCTTGATATCGGCCATGTCCCCGTAATTCTGGGGCACAAGGTCCACGTAGGGGCCCTGGCTGGGCGGGGCGGCTTCGTGCACCGCCTCGACCACGGCTTCGTACTGGTGCGCGCCGGTGACCGCGAGCACCGCCGGAAACTTGGCGCGGATCAGGTCGGCTTCATTGCCCATGCAGCCGGTGACGATCACCCGCCCGTTCTCGGCAATCGCCTCACCGATCGCGGCCAGGCTTTCCTCCTTGGCGCTGTCGAGGAACCCGCAAGTGTTGACCAGCACCACGTCGGCGCCCTGGTAATCGGGGCTCATGGCATAGCCATCGGCGCGCAGCCTGGTGAGGATGCGCTCGCTATCGACCAGCGCCTTGGGGCAACCAAGGCTGACCATGCCGACGCGCTTCTGATCTGGGATTGTGGTTGCCATTGCGCGGCCCCTTACACGGGGCGAGGCGAAAGTGCTACTGCTGGCTCGCAATGGAGTGCGCGATGGGCCAAGTGAACTGGTTAGCCGTGGTACTTGCGGCAGTGATAGCGGCACTGATCCTGTGGCTGTTCTGGCGCGGACCACCGCGATGGCACTACGCATTGCAACTGATCCCTGCGGCGATGCTGGGGCACGCGCTGGCGCGGATCGGGCCGGAAAAGCTGGCCATAAAGCCGCAACTCTATGTCATGCAGTCGACCGGGCTGGCGCTGGCGATAGTGATCCCGGCGCTGTGGCTGGCGGGCAGGCGGCACGGGGTGAGTGCCCGCGAAACCTGGCGTGACAGCGCGGCGTTCCTGCTCGCCTATCTGGCGATGGGCGGGGTATTCTGGCTCGCGGCCTAGGGTTTCGGCAGATACCGCGCGGGATCCTGGGCCAGCTTGTTGCGGCGGATCTCAAAGTGGAGCTGGGGCTCTTCGGCCAGCCCGGTCTCACCGATCAGCCCGATCCGCTCCCCGGCCCTGACCGGATCGCCTTCCTTGACGGTGATTTTCGATAGGTAGCTGTAAGTCGTGGTCCAGCGGCCCGAGTGCCAGACGATCACGGTCAGGCCATACTCCTCGGGCCCTTGCCCGGCGAAGATCACCTTGCCCGCTGCCGCCGCGCGCACTGCGGCGCCTTCGTCGGCCAGCACGTCGATCCCGTCGTGGCCGACCTTGCCGTCCTTGGCGGCCAGGAAGGCGCGGCGCAGCTTGCCTTTGACCGGCCACTTGAAAGCCGGCGCGACTGTGTCGGGCAGGTCCTTGGTGGGTTCGGTGCTGATCGAGGGCGAGGGCACGGCCTGCGGCGCGGCCTTGGCCACCGTGGTCGTCGGGATTGCCAGCTTCTGCCCGGGCTTGACCTTGGCGTCGGTCTTGAGGCCATTGGCGGCAGCGATATCGGCCCAGGGGACGCCGTAATTCATCGCGATTTCGAAGCCGGTTTCGCCCTCTTTCACGGTATGGCTGCGGCGGCGCGGGATCACCAGCTTTTGCCCGGCTTTCAGCGTGTAGGGTTCCTTGAGGGCATTGGCTTCGATGATCAGCACCCGGGGGACTTCGGCGCGCTGCGCGATCCCGCCCAGCGTCTCGCCGGGCAAGACGACATGGGTGCTTTCGGTCTTCGGGTCGTGGGCCGTGTTCTTGGGAGCATCCTTGGCCAGCAGCGGTGCGGCGGCCAGGGCCGCGAGGATCAGGACCAGGCCGCCCGTTCGTTTCATCCGCCGAACCGCGGTGCCAGTGCCGCCAGTGACGCTTCATGGGTCAGGTCAAGTTGCAGTGGTGTCACGCTGATGTACCCGTCCTGGATCGCTTCAAGGTCGGTTGCATGGCCGGGCGTATGTTCGATCCCATGCAGCCCGAACCAGAAGTACTGATAGCCCCTTGGATCGGTTCCTTCAACCACTGATCCGCGCGCATAGTCATGAAATCCTTGGCGAACTACGCGAATGCCCTGAACTGCCGCGGCCTCGATCGCGGGAAAGTTGACATTGATCACCGTTCGCGGCGCGAAAGGCGCGTCCAGTAACGGTCCGATCACCTTGGCCCCCCAGGCCTCGGCCGCACCGAACGGCTCAGAGTCGCCCATGCCTTCCTTCTCATAGACCTGGCTCAGCGCGATCGACGGAATCCCCGCCAGCGCGCCTTCGATCGCGGCCGAAACGGTGCCCGAATAGGTCACGTCATCGCCCAGATTGGCCCCGCGGTTGACCCCCGAAAGCACCACATCGGGCTTGCCCGGCAGGACCTTGCGCAGCGCCATCATCACCGCATCGGTGGGCGTGCCCGACACGGCAAAGCGCCGCTCAGCGTGCTGGCGCAGCCGCACCGGGCGGTTCAGCGTGAGCGAATGGCCCGCGCCCGATTGCTCCTCGGCCGGGGCGACGATCCAGATATCGTCCGAAAACTGCCGCGCGATCGCCTCGAGCACGTCGAGCCCGGGGGCGTGGATGCCGTCGTCGTTGGTCAGGAGGATTCTCACAACTTCCCGCCTTCCCCATAGTCGTCACCCTGAACTTGTTTCAGGGCCCATCGTGCCGATAGACCGGAGCACGAACTTGCAGCGCTGCGCCGCGTCATGGTGAAGTGGCTGTGCGACACCGCGCTCTGGTCAAACCGCGCAATGGGTCCTGAAACAAGTTCAGGATGACGGATCAGGGCATGCTGGGTGAATTCTGGCATCAGGCCGGCACCAGCCGGTCGATCCCGCCCATATAGGGCAGCAGCGCGGCAGGCACTTCGACCG
>JANPMA010000329.1:0-17175 GCA_031422595.1 Novosphingobium sp.
CGAACTGCAGGGCCGCCTGCCGATCCGGGTCGAGCTGAAAGCGCTGAGCGAAGACGACTTCGTCCGCATCCTCTCCGAAACCCGCGCCAACCTGGTCGAACAGTACTGCGCGCTGCTCGGGACCGAAAAGGTGACGGTCGACTTCACCCCCGAAGCGGTCCGCGAAGTCGCCCGGATCGCCTGCCAGGTCAACGAGGCAGTCGAAAACATCGGTGCGCGGCGGCTGCAGACGGTCATGGAAAAGCTGCTCGAGGACCTCAGCTTCGAGGCCGAGGATCGCGCCGGTGAAGCGGTGACGATCGACGAGGCCTATGTCTCAGAGCGGCTGGCGGGGCTGGCCAGGGATACCGATCTCAGCAAGTACATCTTGTAGATCCGGCTTTGTTCGCTTAATGTTCCGAGTGACTCGAGCAGGAGAGTGGCGATGAAACTGACCGGTGGATGCCAGTGCGGCGCGGTGCGCTATTCGGTTGAGGGTGAGCCGCAACACAACGTTTTATGCCACTGCGCCGATTGCCGCAAAAGCGCGGGCGCGCCGATGGTCGGCTGGGCTGCCTTTGCCGAAAGTGAATTCCGGATCGAGCAAGGCGAGGCTACCACTCACAATTCGTCCGGCCAATCGATGCGCAGCTTTTGCCCGAAATGTGGCACCGGGCTCTATTTCCGCAACGCCGAGCAACTCCCCGGAATCGTCGATATCCAGACTGCGACGCTCGATGATCCCGATGCGCTGCCGCCGACAATACAGATCCAGACTGCCGAACGCATCGGCTGGATGGAAACCGCGCACGCTCTGCCGGCGTTCAAGCGCTATCCGGGAATGCCGGAGGAGTAGGGCGGGGACCGCCTGTACAGAGATTGCCAAAATCTGGTCTCTAGCTGCCGACCCCTTCCCGGCGGGGAGGGGCTTACATAGCTGCATTGTCCTGCTATCCGGTTCCCATGCACCAAACCCCCGAAGGTCGCCCGATCTACCGCCTGCTCACCGGCAAGGACGACCGTGCCTTTTGCGAGCGCGTGTCCGAGGCTCTGGAGCAGGGCTGGCGGCTGTATGGTTCGCCCAGTATGACCTATGACTGGTGGCGCTCTGAGATGAAGGTTGCTCAGGCCGTGGTCTGGCACGAGGCGGATGTGCTCAAGGACTGATCCGGTTCGGCTCGCCCGGTCACCCGGTCAAACGTCTTCACATAGTCCGGATGCTCGGTGCCCATCAGCTTGTCCCACCAGGTGAAATAATAGCCGTAATTGTGGTTATAGCTGCTGCCGTGATGAAGATCATGGTGGGTGGTCGTGCTGATCCATTTGAGCACCGGATGGCTGGCCCAGCCGCGCGGATGGAGTTCCAGGCCGGCGTGGCCCATGGTGTTGCGCAAGATCATCAAGGCAAGGAAGACGAACACTACTGGCACGGGGGTTGGCACAAGAACCAACCAGGCAGGCATGAACAGGAAGCTCACCGCAGCCTCGGGCACCGCGAAGCTGTAGGCGGTCCAGGCGGTGGGGGTGATCGTTAGGTGGTGGAAGCGGTGAAAGGCGCGGTAGAGCGGCTTGGTATGCATTGCCCGGTGGCTCCAGTAGAACCAGGTATCGTGGGCCAGCAGCATCGCGGCGAGGTAGAGGGCAAAACCCAGCGGCGTAACGGCACCCTGGTATGATTTCAGATAGCCGTGGTTGAAAGCCCAGACCATTGGCACCGCCAGCACAGTGAAAATGACAACCGTGCGAACCGAAGCCAGAAACTCACGCACGAAATCGGCCCGGCTGGCCTCGCGGCGCTGGATCTTGCGGCTGGCCCAGCCGGTCCGCCGCAGCAGCCAGACCACACCGGCGATCAGCGAGGCCGCGATCAGGTAGCGGGCCATATCAAAGGTAAAGCTGCCCACGAACATGTCCTGGGCGGTTTCAAGCAGGGTAATCGGCTGGTTCATTTGGCACCTCTGGCGTGTCTGTTGCCCGATCGATGCCAGTATTGTGCCTGGGATGCTCCGCCGATTTCAAATCCGGCTAGCCGATTCCGGAATCGGCCAGCGCTCTGGTGCGAAATTCGCTGGGCGTCATGTCTTCGGCTTCGCGGAAGGCGCGATTGAACGGCCCCAACGAGCCGAACCCGGCGTCTAGCGCGATGGTCAGGATCGGCACCTCGCGCTGGGCCGGATCGGTCAAGGCCTGCTTCACTTCGGCCAGCCGATGCGCGTTCAGGAACTGGGCAAAATTGCGATGCCCCATCGCCTGGTTGATGGTGCGGCGCAGGCGGTACTCCTGTTCGCCCAGCCGGGCGGCCAGCGCGGCGATGGTCAGGCCCTCGTCGCGGTAGGGCAGCTCGGCATCCATATAGGCGCGCAGCCGTGCGGCCAGCGGATCGCCGGTTGGTGATGGCCGGTCGGCAGACTCGCTGGCGCGGCTCGGTTCTGGCCCGAACAGATCGCTGCGCCGCGCCACGAACATCGCGCCGCACAGCCCTAAAGTGCTGAACACGATGCTGCCCGCGATCAGCGACAGCACTTCACGCGGGGCGCCGCCGCGATAGACCATCGGCTCGGCGATCCCGATCGCCAGAACATAGAGGCCAACCGTCACGATCAGCCAGAACCGCAACCGCCGCCGGCTCTCGATCAGATCGCCCTCGCGCCCGCGCCAGGCGTGCCACAATCCGATCCCGCCAAAGGCAAACATCCCCAGCCGGAACACGATCGCCGGGTAATTGTTAAGATCGGGACGGGCCCAGAACAGCAGTTGCATGGCCAGGACATTGACCGCCCATAGCGCAATCAGGATCAGATCGCGGCGGTGCAGCCGGGTCTGGTCGGAAAACCAGGTCTTGGCGAACAGCCAGAACAGCGCGGGCGTAGAGCCAGCCCCCAGCGAGAAGATCAGGCCTACCGGGCTGCTTCGCGTTTCCCAGGCAGTGGTGACAATCAGATAGCAGACGATCGCGGCATTCATCGCCAAAGCGCAGCGCGCGGCAAGTTGCTGGCGGCTGTCGCGCCACAGCAGCCATGACCACAGCGCCAGCAAGGCGATGGTTCCGCCGCGGGCCAGCAGCTCAAGCTCTTGCCAGCTCACTCCGCTGCCTCCGCGGCTTCCTCGATCGCTTCGGCCTGGCGCGCCCACATTTCGGCATAGAGCCCGCGCTTGCGCAGCAGCTGGGTGTGCGTACCCTGTTCGGCCAGCAGGCCATCATTCAGCACCAGGATCCGGTCGGCATCGGCCACGGTCGAAAGCCGGTGCGCGATGGAGAGCGAGGTGCGGCCTTCGGCGACGGCGTGCAGGGTGGTCAGGATTTCCTGTTCGGTGCGGGTATCGAGTGCCGAGGTTGCCTCATCCAGCAGCAGGATCGGCGGGTTCTTGACCAGGGTGCGGGCGATCGCGACGCGCTGCTTTTCCCCGCCGGACAGTTTCAAGCCGCGCTCGCCAACTTCGGTATCGAAGCCCTGCGGCATCCGCTCGATCAGATCGCTCAGCGCGGCATCGCGCGCCGCCTGCTCCATCGCCGCCCGGTCGGCGCCGTCGCGGCCATAGGCGATGTTGTAGCCGATGGTGTCGTTGAACAGCACGGTGTCTTGCGGAACGATCCCGATCTGCGCGCGCAAGGACGACTGGGTAACGCTGCGAATATCCTGCCCGTCGATCAGGATCTTGCCCTCCCACGGGTCATAGAACCGGAACAGCAGCCGCGCGATCGTGCTCTTGCCCGCGCCCGAGGGCCCGACCAGCGCGACCTGCCAGCCGGCCGGAACCTCGAAGCTCAGGCCCTTGAGGATCGTGCGGTCGGGCTCGTAGCCGAACACCACATTGTCGAAGGCCAGCGTCGGGCGGCTGACCACCAGCGCCGGGGCGCCGGGCAAGTCGGCGATCTCCTGATGCTCGTCGAGCAGGTTGAACATCGCGGCCATGTCGGTGATCCCTTGGCGGATCGTGCGATAGACCATGCCGAGCATGTCGAGCGGGCGGAACAGCTGCGCCAGCAGGGTGTTGATCGTCACCACGTTACCGGTCGAGAACTGGCCCTGCGACCAGCCCCAGACGACATAGCCCATCGCTCCGCCCATCATCAGATTGGTGATCAGCGACTGGCCGATGTTGAGCAGCGCTAGCGAATTCTCCGATTTCACCGCAGCATCGGCATAGAGGCTGATCACCCGGTTGTAGCGTTCGGCCTCGCGCCGCTCGGCGTTGAAATACTTGACCGTTTCGTAGTTGAGCAGGCTGTCGACCGACTTGGCCACGGTCTGGGTATCCAGATCGTTCATCCGCTCGCGCAGCGCGTTGCGCCAGTTGGTGACCTTGGTGGTGAAGGTGATATAGGCGACAACCATCACCCAGGTCGCGGCGACCATTCCCCAGCCGAACGCGATCTGGAAGTAGATCGAGACCAGGGTCAGCTCGAGCAGGGTCGGGGCGATATTGAACAGCATGAAATAGAGCATCACGTCGATGCTCTTGGTCCCGCGCTCGATCACTTTGGTGACCGCGCCGGTGCGGCGGTTGAGGTGGAAGCGCAGCGACAGCGAGTGGAGGTGGGCGAAAACGTTCTCGGCCAGGCGCCGGGTCGCCTCCTGGCCGACCCGCTCGAACACCACATTGCGCAGGTTGTCGAACAATACCCCGCCGAACCGCGCCGCCGCATAGGCCACCACCAGCGCCACAGCGAGCCCGACCGCGCTTTCCATGCCTGGCACCATCCGGTCGACCGCGCGGCCATAGACCCAGGCCATCGACAGCTGGACCAGCTTGGAAATGACCACCAGCCCCAGTGCGAAGACGATCCGCAGGCGCAGACCGGCCTGGCCGCGCGGCCACAGATAGGGCAGGAACCGCCTGAGCGTGGCCCAGCCCTCGGGGCGCGATTGGGTTAGATCGGAGAGCGTGGTTTCTGGCGGCATGGCCCCACGGTAGGGGGAGCCCGGGCCGAGTTCAATCGCGGTTTGCCGGTCAGGGCCTTTCGGCGCCGCGCGGCGCATAGATCGCCGCTTCAGGTTGCGGATGTCACGAATTGAACATCAGGACGACGAATTCCGTCGTATGACACGACGAAATCTGCCGGATTCAAGACAAAATCCGGATTCTAGCCCTTGTCGTTCGCTCTGGTTTTGTTGATTCGAACGCAATCGAACCAAAGTCCTAAAAATATAAGAAAATTCTCTTCACAAATTTGGAAAACCGAATAACATTTTGGCAGTTTACATCGCCATCAGTTCTGCGCTGAGTCGCGTTTTTGAGACGCTTCTGAGGAGGGTTTGTCATGCCTGGGATCATCTATCCGACCACTACAGTAACCTATGAAGCAACAAGCTACTCTAACGGAACTGCGGCAAACGAACGGGTCCTGACCAACACCATTACCAACACCTTCTTCGCAACCGGGGATGGCGATGACTATATCACCATCGTCGGGTGGAATCTCAATTGCAACGCCGGAGCTGGCAACGACGTGATCGAGATTGGCAACCAGGCAACGGTCACCGGCGGGGCCGGGGGCGATTTCTTCGTTTTCGATGCCGCAAAGTACTATAATGCCGCTTATACTTGGGATCCAGCCTATACCTGGGCCTGGATCGAGGACTTCACCAACGGGGTCGACAAGATCGCGATCCTCAATGGCACCGCCGGAGTTCTGAGCTTTGCTAACCTGACCTTCACCCAGTCGGGCGCCGACGTGATAATCTCGTTCCCGCAAAGCGCACCGAACATCATCTTGCGCAACACCACGGTCGGTGTGCTTGATGCCAGCGACTTCATCTTCGGCGATGGAACCGGTGGCGGTAGCGGCGGCACGGGAATTCCCTATCCGACGACCACCAGCACCTTTGAAGCTGCGGTCGATCCGGACGGCACGGCTGGCAATGACCGGATCTTCACCAATGGCATTGCCAATACCTGGATCAGCGCCGGCGACGGTGACGATTACCTGACCAGCACCAGCTGGAACCTCAACATCGACATGGGCGCGGGCAACGACGTCGTCGAAGTGCTCAACACCAGCAATGTCGTGACCGGCGGGGCCGGCAGCGATTATTTCGTGTTCGATCAGACGCGCTATGTCGGGCCCGGCTGGGATTGGGTTTCAACCACGACCCTGGGGACGATTACCGATTTCTCCAACGGGGTGGACCGGATCGCGATCCTGAACGGCACCGGCGGGGCGCTGAGTTTCTCAAACCTGATCCTCACCCAATCGGGCGCGGACGTGATCATTACGTTCCCGCAAACTGCCCCTCGGATCGTGCTGCAGAACACCGTGCTAGCCTCGCTCGATGCCAGCGACTTCATCTTCGGCGATGGCACGGGCGGGGGCGGTGGGGCCGGATCGACCATTACCGGCACCGCTGCGTCCGAAACACTGACCGGGACTGCCAATGCCGATACGATCATCGGTATGGGCGGCAATGATACGATGAACGGCGGCGACGGCAACGATACTTTCAACGTTTCCGGAACCGGCGATGGCTTTGACAGCATCGATGGCGGTGCGGGCAGCGATACGATTGTCGCCACGGCAGCCAACACTACGATCGGGCTCACCAGTATCACCAATGTCGAAACGGTATCCTCGGGCGGCTTTGCCGGTGTGACGATCTCGGGCACCGGCAATGCCGATACCTTCAATTTCTCCGGCGTGACGCTGAGCGGGATCGGATCGATCAATGGCGGAGCGGGGGATGACAACATCACCGGCAGCGCTGCCGGTGATGCGCTGATCGGTGGGCTTGGCAATGATACCCTGAACGGCGGGGCTGGCGACGATCTGCTCAATGGCGAGGCCGGCACCAACAGTCTGATTGGCGGGGCGGGGACCGACACCGCCCAGTACAGCGGCGCTCGCAGTCTCTACACGGTCACCCAGAACGCCAACGGGACTTATGCGCTGTTGGGTAACGGATCGACCGACACGCTCGATTCAGTTGAAAGTGTCCAGTTCAGCGACGGGACCCATTCCACTGCCTCGCTGGTGGCGCAGTCGCCGGGCACGATCCTGGTCAGCACGGTCGCGGAACTGCGTGCGGCGATCCATAATTCGGCCTACACCACGATCCTGGTCGCGCCGGGCAGTTATCTGGTCGACAGCCACGATGGTGCTACCACCTGGGGCGAGGCCGGGTTCTTTATCGACCGCAATGTCACGATCAAGTCGGCTGGCCCGGGCCGCGCCGATTTCCATGCCGGGTTCGATATCGGCAAGGGCATTTTCGTGACCCAGGAAGGCGGCAATGCCTCGGTCACTTTCGACGGCATCGGCTTTTTCGATACCCGGATCAATTTCGGCGGCCAGGCCGGATCGGCCAACTATGCCGGGGTCCGCTTCCAGGGAGACAGCACTTCGACCCTGACCGTGCTCAACAGCTATTTCGAGAACAACTTCAACGCGCTCAAATCGGGTTCGAACAGCGGCGGGCTGTTCGTCGATAACAGCACCTTCATGCACAACGGCAATCTCAATGGATCGGGGCAAGAGCATCAGATCTATTGGGAAGGCACCTAT
This sequence comes from Novosphingobium sp., assembly GCA_031422595.1. Classification (GTDB taxonomy): domain Bacteria; phylum Pseudomonadota; class Alphaproteobacteria; order Sphingomonadales; family Sphingomonadaceae; genus Novosphingobium. The sequence goes on from JANPMA010000329.1 coordinate 7,481, forward strand.
GTCCACGTCGAGGACAGCTATTTCGAGGACAGCGGCTTTGGCCACACGATCAAGACCGTGGTCAGCCAATACACCGAAGTGTGGCGTTCAACGCTGATCGACGGCATCGATGGGGCCTCGCTGATCAATGTCACCGGCGGTGGCAACCTCAGCGTGCTAGACAATTTCATCACCAAGCTGACCACCGCGCGCAGCGGCAACATCTTCGAATACGAAACGATGCGCGCGGGCGGGATGCCGGGGACGGTGCTGATCAACAACAACACCATCAACTCGCAGTTCCAGGATCCGATCGACGGCAGCTATGCCACCTTGATCCGCAACGCTACCGATTCAATTGCGGTCATCTCCAACAACCAGATCAACGGCAATTACACCGAAAACTGGCTGAACGGCGACACCCAGTTCACCGGCAACACCATCAACGGCGTGCTTTCCCCCGATGTGTCCTGGCGGGCCAGCGCCGATCAGCTGACCAGCCTGGCCGATACCGTGTTCCTGACCGGCACCACCGGCAACTTTGTTGGCAGCACATATGTCGATCAGGCCACCAATGCCGGGGCCGGGGACGATACGCTGGTCGCCAGCCCGAACTATGACGGGCGCGACATCTTCTATGGCGGGATAGGCAACGATGTCCTGGCCGGCGGGATGGGCGACGATATCCTGTATGGAGAGGATGGCAACGACACACTGTGGGCCGGCGCGGCCTATGCCGGGACCTTCTTCGGTGACCGGCTTTATGGTGGGGCCGGGGCAGATTTCCTGGGGGTTGGCCCCTTGCAGGCGGGCCAGATTGCCTTCGTCTCGATGGACGGCGGGACCGGCGATGACATCCTCGACGGGCGGACCGCAACCGGCACGCTGATGTTCGGCGGGGCGGGCAACGATACCATCCTGGGCTCGCAGAGCAGCATCGATGGAGCCTGGGACGCCTTCAATGGCGGCGATGGTGATGATGTGGTCTATGGCGGGCTGGGCTATGCCAACTACATGTCCGGCGGCAACGGCGTCGATACCCTGGTCTATGCCGGGTCCTATGCGACCGACTTCACTGTCTCGTGGGATTACAACGTGATCCTTGCGGTCAGGAGCAATACCCAGGCCGGTGCAAACGAACTGGGCGGATACTATGAACGCCCCGACGGCTTTGAATACATCCAGTTCAGCGACGGGGTCTACAATGTCACGACGCGGACTTTCACTGCGGGGCAGGTGCGGGTCAGCCTGGCCAACCTGTTGGCCACTCCGGTTCCGGCCTATCCCGGCTCCTCCCAGTCACAGACACTGACCGGCACGGCGGCAGCCGAGACGCTGACCGGCGGCGCGGCTGGCGATACGATCACCGGGCTGGGCGAGGATGATACCCTGATCGGCAACGGCGGCGACGACATCTTCCGGGTGACCGGCGCGGCCGATGGCTTCGACAATGTCGACGGCGGTGCGGGCAACGACACCATCACCGCCACCGCCAACAACGCGGTGATCGGACTGAGCGCGCTGGCCGGGGTCGAAACGATTACCGCAAGCGGCTTTGCCGGGGTTTCGATCCTTGGCTCCTCGGCCGCCAATACGCTCAACTTCTCGGGCGTGACCCTGACCGGGATCACCCGGATCGATGGCGGAGCGGGCAACGATACGATCACCGGCCCGGCAACCGGCGCAACTATCGTTGGCGGCGTGGGCGATGACAACCTGACTGGCGGTGCGGGCAACGATACCTTCGAAGTCAACGGTACCGGCAGCGGGCTCGATATCATCAATGGCGGGGCAGGCAGTGATACATTGATCGCGGCGGCAGCCAACACCACGATCGGGCTGCTGGGGCTGAGCAATATCGAAACGATCAGTTCGGGCGGGTTCGCGGGCGTGTCGGTGGTGCTGTCGGGCGGGAGCGACAGCTACAACTTCACTGGCACGACTTTCTCCGGGATCACCCGCTTCGATGCCGGGGCAGGCGATGACACGATCACCGGCATTGCAGCGGCGATGACCTACCTCGGCGGTGCCGGGAATGACAACATCACCGGCGGGGCTGGCAACGACACCTTCCAGTACACCGGCACCGCCAGTGGCTATGACGCGATCAATGGCGGGGCGGGAACCGACACGATCTCGGCCCTGGCCAATTCGACCGTGATCGGACTCAGCGCGCTGAGCGGGGTCGAAACGATCAGTGCCGGGACCTTCACCGGGGTGATCATCCAGGGATCGGGCAATGCCGATACGCTGGACTTCTCGGCCGTGACGCTGACCAATATCTCCCGCGTCGAAGGCGGGGCGGGCAACGACGTGCTGACCGGCAACGCTGCTGCCAACACGATCTGGGGCGGCATCGGCAACGATACGATCAATGGCGGTGCCGGCAACGACAGCCTGTTGGGCGATGCCGGGAACGACACTCTGATCGGCGGGGCCGGCAACGACACGCTCAACGGCGGTGCCGATATCGACACGGTCGACTATTCGGCCGGAACAGTGAACCAGGTCATCAACCTGGCCCTCACCACCGCGCAGACGATCTCGACCGGCAATTCGGACACGATCAGCAATGTCGAAAACGTTATCGGCGGTTCGGCGGTCGATACGATCACTGGCTCGAGCGTGGCCAATGTACTCAACGGCGGGGCCGGCAATGACCGGATCACCGGCAGGGCGGGCAACGATACGGTCATTGGCGGGGCGGGAACGCTTGACGTGGCGGTCTTTGCCGGGCTGCAGGCGTCTTATTCGATCGTCACCAGCGGCGGCGTGGTCACCGTGACCGACAATGCGCCAACCACCGACGGCAACGATGGCATCGATACGATCAACGGGATCGAACGGGTCGAATTCAAGGGCGGCGTCCAGGTCGGCGTGACTTCGCCGATTATCCTCGACCTCGACGGACGCGGTGTTTCGACCATGACCGCGGCGCAAAGCCATGCCCGCTTTGACCTCGACGGCGACGGGGTCCGCGACAATGTCAGCTGGATCGGCAGCACCGAAGGCTTTCTGTTCCTCGACCGCGATGGCAACGGCACGCTGTCAAACGCCGGCGAGATGACCTTCACCTCCGATGTCCCCGATGCCGCTTCGGATCTGGTCGGGCTGCGCAGCTTTGACAGCAACGGCGATGGAGTGCTGGACGCCAATGATGATCGCTTCGCCGACTTCAAGGTGTGGTGCGATGCCAACGGCGACGGGGTAGTCGATGACGGCGAAGTGATGGGGCTGGGCCAGGCCGGGGTTGCCGCGATCAACCTGGCGGCCTCGGCGGTCAACGCCACCACCGCGCTGGGCGATGTCGCGGTGGTCCACCGCGGAAGCTATGTCCGCACCGACGGCACCGTGATGGAATATGCCGACGCTGCGCTGACCTATTTTTCGGGCAGCGACGGGCCTGGGCGCAGCGACGGCCATGGTCGCGGGCCGCTCCACGGCCTGTGGCAGGACGATGGGCTTGGCTGGCAGCGGCTTGATCCGCACGATCGGGGGCACATCGGTTGGGAATCACCAGGCTTCATCCCGCACGACTCGCTTTTGGGCATGTAGGTTGGCCCCTGCAGGGGCTGGCGCGAAAGCTAGTACCGGTAGGCGTCCTTGGGCAGGTCGAAGTAGATCCGGCGGGTCGAAAAATCGATCGCGATCCGGTCGAGCGCGCGCATATCGCGCATGCCCAGGAACAGCGCCGGCTTTGCGTCCAGCCCCAGCGCCTTGAACGGCGGGGCATCGGCATAGGCGATCACCACGTTGCCGAAGTTCATCTGCTCGATCTTGAGCTCGCTCGCCACCCCCAGGTCGGCGACGATGGTCTGGCCGGTTACGCTGGTGAGCACCATCTGGCCGTTGCGGGTGCGCCGCGCCAGGGCCTTTTGCAGCACCCGGTTGCCGATCGAGTATTCGGCCCCGGTATCGATCACCACATTGACCTTGATCCCGTCGATCATCGCATCGGCCAGGATCAGCTGGCCCGAGCGCCGCCGCGCGGTAACGACGATGTCATAACCCCTGTTGCCGCCCAGCGCCTTGGCATCGTCGATCGCCATGGTGCCCTTGCGGAAATCGATCTGGACCCGCTGGCCCTGCAGGCTGTCAAGCCCGAGGATTCCTTCGGCGCCAATGTGGGTTTCTGGCAGCAGCGGGGCCAGCAGGCTGAAAAAGCTGCGCCGGCCCAGCATGATTTCGTCGAGCATGACGCTATCGACCTCGCTGACCCCGGCAACCCCGATCAGCTTGACCTTGCGTTCGGTCTTGAGCGCCAGCTTGCTGGCCAGCGCAGTGCTCAGCACGGTGTTTTGCGCGCCGGTATCGATCAGGAAATCGTAGGGACCGTTGGCACCGATCCGCACTGGTACCGTCATCCGATCGTGCCGGTCGGTACTAACCACCACGACATCAACCTCGCTGGCCGGTGTTGCGGCCTGCTGGCTGGCCAAGACCGGCAGAGTGGCAGCGATCGGCAGCAGCGGCGCGAGGAGCGGGTGCAGCGGCATTGCGAATTCCTCTCGGCCCAGAAACTACCATGTCTGGTGGGACCGCGCCATGCTATCCGTCGAATGGCTCATTTGCCTTTGCTTAACGCGCGTTTGATATGCGCTAGTGATGGAATCTCTGCCGCAAAGGGCCTTGCGCAAGCTGCGCGAATGGCAATTCAACCGCGCCGCACGGGCCGTTCTGGCCACGCCGCCGCTGCGCGCTGCGGACGATGGTCTGGTGATCTTCTCGATGATCGGCACCCGCGTGCTGCTGCCTTATCTGGTCGCGGCGAAATCGTTCCATGCCCAGCTTGGGCGCGGGCGCTTCGCGGTGCTTGACGATGGCACGCTGACCGCCGCCGACAAGGCAGTGCTGGCGCATCACCTCGATCAGCCGCTGGTGCTCTCGATCGACCGGGTGGCCCTAGGCGATTGCCCCAAGGGCGGATGCTGGGAACGGCTGCTCTGCCTGCTCGAACTGCGCCGCCAGGACTATGTGATCCAGCTCGATTCGGACACGGTCACGCTCGGCCCTGTGCCCGAAGTGGCCGCCGCGATTGCCGAGGGGCGCAATTTCACGCTGAAAGGCGATGAAACTTCGCGCTGGCAAAGTGCCGGTGCCTTCGCCCGCGACCTCGCCGAAGTGCCTGCAGATGCGCACGTCCAGGCCAGGATCGAGGCGGTGATGGGCCGGATCGATGCCGGTCTGCCCAAGCCGCTCCACTATGTTCGCGGCTGCGCGGGCTTTGCCGGCTTTGCCGCCGGGGGGCTCGATCGCAAGGCCGCCGATGGCTTCAGCCGCGAGGCAAGGGCGCTCCTGGGTGATGCCAAGTGGGCGCAGTGGGGCAGCGAGCAGGTCATGTCCAATGTGATCGTATCGAACGAGGGAGAGCCGCTGCTGCTGCCTTATGACCGTTATCTCAACTACTGGGGCGAGCCAGGAGTAGGCCAGGGGGCAGTGGTGCATTTCCTGGGCACCTGCCGGTTCGAACGCGGCATGTACCGACGCTGCGCCCGGCAGGCGATTGCAGCCTTAGGGTAGATCGCGAAAGAACGGGTCGATCCGGGCATCGACTTTGCGGATGAACCAGGCCCTGCTGGCACGGATCGCGGGCAGGTCGGCGTCGGTCAGGATGCGCGGGCTCGACGAGCCCGCTGGGAAGTCGATATAGCGGCGATAGCCCTGCAGCTTGCCCGGATGGCGATGGGCCAGCGATGTGGCGACGGCATGCTCGTCAGGGCAGACAGTTCCGGCCAGGCGGCCCGAACCCAGCAGCATTGCCAAATCCTGCGCCGTGGTGCGCAGTGCGGCCTCGGGCAGGCTCCACCAGCACCAGCCTTTGTGCCAGGGCCCCAGCGGGCGGCTGCGCTCGTGGCCCAGGCGCCTGCGCAGATGCCCCGCCCAGCGAGCCGCGCGGCGCAGTTCCCAGGTGGCCGCATAGGCGATCTTGTCGCGCGCAGGGTCGAGCCGCAGCCAGCGGGCATCGAAACGGTAGTCCTGCATGCGCTCCTCTTGCAGGCCCGGTTGGGCCTCGGCGAAACAGGTGTCTTGGGGAGCGGCGGCGATTTCTGCAACCAGCTGTTCGCGCGGGACAACCAGCCAGTCAGCCCCGCTCAGCGTATGAGCATAGTCGCAGCCCGTCGCAAGCGCCGCCTCGATCAGTCGCCGCGCGGCCTCGACCTGGCTCCAGTGCCCCCAGATCACTCGTACCGGATCGGGCAGCAACTGGACCCGGGGATCTTCCGATAGACCGGTCGAGCGCAATTCCCGCCACAGCGCCGACCCGGCGTCGACGTGGACGATCGCGATGTCGGGCGCCCCCGGCGGCAGCAGGGCGCGCAACAGTGCTTCCAGCTCGGGGCGATTGTCGTGCGCCATCACCAGGTAGGCCATCCGCATGGGATTCAGGCCTCGAGGCGGCCAGGGACGAGGCGGCGCAGCTGGCCAAGACCCAGCTGGACCTCGCGCCAGAACGGATGGCGCACCAGGGGCAGCATAACCAGCCAGCAGACGACACCAGCCAGGCTCAGCCCTAGCAACGCAAGGAAGCCCATGTCATCGCTGAACCAGCCCAGCCAGCGTGCGGCGGCCAGCGGCGCACCGGCCGCCAGCGCGCAGACCGCGCTTTTCAAATAGCTGTTCACAAGCCGACCAAGCGGAAGCCCGATCAGCCGGACGATGAATCCGATATAGATCGCAAACCACAGCGCCGCCGCGAAGATCCGGCTGATCGCGGCCGCTTCCAGGCCCCACAGGCAAAACATCGCAAGGATGCCTACGGTGGCGAAAGTATCGAGCAGATTAACCCAGACCAGCGTCTTGATCCGGCCCAGCAGGATCGGGATGTCCATTTGCAGCGGCACCGCGAAGAAGAGGATCTCGGCCAGCGCGGTCCAGCGCAGTAGGGGCGCAACCTCGGCCCAGTTGGGGCCATAGAGCAGATGGACCACCGGTTCAGCTGCCAGGGCCAAGCCGACGGCCGCCGCCCATTGCATCCCGGTGTTGCAGGCCACCAGGTGCAGGTAAGGCTCGACCATGTTCTCGCCCGCGTCGCGCTTCTTGGCGAAAGCGGGATAGAACACGCCGTTGAGCGTGCCGACCACCAGCATCGACATCTGTCCGGCCAGCGCGGTGGCGCGGGTGAACAGCCCGGTTGCGGTCAGCCCCAGCAGGCGTCCCACGATCAGGTCCTGGCTGCGCATCCCCAGCGCACCCGACAGGCTGAGCACGAACGATGAGCCGCCAAAACCCAGAATCGGGCGCACAACCTCCTTGTCGCGCGGGCGGCGCGGCCAGACCGGGCGAGTCCATTGCACCGCCGCAAGCCGCACCACTGCCGTAGCCAGCATGCCCCAGGCAAGCGAGGCCGGGCCGGCACCGCTGGCCGCAGTGCTGATCGAGACAATCGCGCCGGCCAAGGCCGAACCGGCATTGGCAAGGAACAGCGATTTGAGGTCAAGCGCGCGCAGCAGCAATGCCGCCGGGACGATCGCCAGCGGCATCACGAAATAGGAGGCCGCGATGATCAGCACCAGCTGCATCAGCCCCGGCTGGTCGTAGAAGCTGGCCAGCGGCCAGGCCGCCAGCGCCACACCGATTGCCACCAGCCAGCCGATCCCGACCGCCACTGCGGCATAGTCGCGAACATATTCTTCGCGCATTTCAGGCTGGCCGGTCACAAACCGGCTGATCCCCATGTCCTGAAAGATCGAAACCATCATCGCCGCGGCCAGTGCGATCGAGAACAGCCCGACATCAGCGGGCAGCAGGTACAGCCGCGAAATGATAACGCTGGTGGCGAACTGGATAACGAAGCTCGCGTACTGCGAGACCAGCGACCACAAGGCGGCGCGGCGTATGCTCATCGCGCGAGTGCGGCGATAAGCTTGAGCGCCCTGCGCGGCTCGCCGAAGCGCACCAGCCGCGCCGCGGTGCGCCATAGCTCGCCCCCGCGCCCGCCTTCGCCGACGTGTTCAAGCAGCAGCTCGAAACCTTGGCCGGCCATTTCGTTGCGCGAGTAGAGCAGCGCGCGCGCGACATGGGCGCGGACCTGACTGGCCACGTCCTGGCGGCCGAACAGCTCGTCAAGTTGTTCAATCGGCGGCAGGGCATCGAGATGCTTGGTCGGATCGCTGCGACCGGCCTGGCGCTCCAGATAGGCCTGACGCGACACCGCAACGCCGATCTGCTGTTCCAGCGCATGCCGATTGGAAACCTGGCCGGCATAATGGCGATAGCGCAGCAGCCGTTCGGGCAGGTTGGCGATCTTGGTGCGGTGCGCCAGGCGCAGCCACAGGTCATAATCCTCACAGTGCCGGAACGCGGCGTGGTAGCCGCCGGCTGCCAGCACCACGTCGCGCCGGTACATGACGGTCGGATGCGCCAGCAGCGGTCCGTTGATTTGGATGTGGTGGAGGAACTGCTCGTGGCTGAGCGGGTGCTCGGCAGTGTCGAGCAAAAAGGCCTCGCTATTTTCGTCGATGTCGAACGAGAGACTGCCGATCACCCCATGGTCGGGGCGCGCGGCGAGGAAGCCGATCTGGCGTTCGAACCGCTGCGGAGCGCAGATGTCGTCGGCGTCCATCCGCGCCACCAGCGGCGCGCGGGCTTCGGACAGGAGCTGATTGAGACTGGCGACAAGCCCGCGGTTCTCGCGCGCGATTACCCGGATCCGGGGATCGGCCCGGGCATGGCGCCGGATGATCTCAAGGCTTGAATCGCGCGAACCATCATCGAGGATCAGGAACTCGAAATCGTGCCAGGTCTGCGCCAGCACGCTCTCGATCGCTTCGGGCAGGAAACGCTCGCCATTGTAAACGCTCATCGCAACGGAGATGGCGGGATCGGACATGGTCGCGCAAATTCCTTGATTTTCTGGGGCAAAACGGCCCGGCATGCGGCATTCTCCCTAACCGAACAGGGTAAACAATCCGTATCCGTCCACAATTCCGCCATGATCGGGCCGGATTGCTGCGCTTAGGAATTTGGCAACCTGCCCCCGCAGGATCATTGCGCGAAAGCGGCAGATTTCTGCGTTTCTCAAAAATTTTGAAACAAAAATGCAAAAAGCCGTTGACCGAATCAAGGGGTCGCCTTAGAGGCCCGCTCACCAACGCGGTGATGCCAACAAAAAACGGCTGAAACGCAACGGTCGCCAACACAGTCGGGCAACAGTCCTCCGGTCTTAAAATCGGGGATCGCTGGTTGTCCGCCTCGTTTTGTCGCTTTTCCAAGCAATTGGGGGGCGGCGTGGTTGGTGGCTCTTTGACATTGTCGGTTTTAGATGAAGGGACATGTGGGCGACGGCGCCTGCTCCCGGGGCTTCAGGGCTCGGGGTGGCAGTTTAAAATAGTCGTTACCATTACATATGTCCTAACGTAACCATACGTTTAGATATGTGCAGGGTAATTGACCCCTGAATTAATTTTACGTCAGATGGCAGGCTTCGGCCTGTGCTGTTGTGAGATTGGACACAAACTTGAGAGTTTGATCCTGGCTCAGAACGAACGCTGGCGGCATGCCTAACACATGCAAGTCGAACGAACCCCCAACTTCGGTTGGACGGTTAGTGGCGCACGGGTGCGTAACGCGTGGGGATCTGCCTTTTGCTTCGGAATAACAGTTAGAAATGACTGCTAATACCGGATAATGTCGCAAGACCAAAGATTTATCGGCAAGAGATGAACCCGCGTAGGATTAGCTTGTTGGTGGGGTAAAGGCCTACCAAGGCGACGATC
>JANPMA010000330.1:0-29784 GCA_031422595.1 Novosphingobium sp.
GATCGACGCCGAAATGACCCCGCTGGTCAATCGTCCCGTCACCTACGACTCAGTCGAGCAGACGCGCGCAGGTGTGTTCGTGTCGTTGATGCACGACGGGCGACTGCGCATCGACCGCGGCTATGTTCGGGCGGAGGATGAACCCGTTGCTGAAGGTGGCGAAGCATCGGGCGATACTGCCACTGCCGATGTCGCGAATGGACCAACCGTGACTGTTGCCGGCCAGGTGCAGGATGCGCATGGCGGAGAAGAGGAGGATGACACCATCCGCCCACTCCCCGACCGGCTCGTCTCCGAACTGACCGCCGAGCGCACGCTTGCGCTGCGCGATGCCCTCGCCAATGCACCGGAAGCCGCATTCATCGCACTGCTGCACGCCTTGTGCCTGTCGGTGTTCCGCTCGCATGGGCAGTCGGGCTGCGTGCAGATCGGCGTCACTCAGTCATGGCTCGGAAACGCGGCCCCGAACCTGCGCGATTCTGTCTGGAGCACCAACATCCAGGCACGGCATGAGCAGTGGGCGGCACGCCTGCCCGACGAACCGGAAGCACTTTGGGCGGCACTGGCGGCACTGGCTTACGAGGAGCAGATGACACTGCTCGCCCATTGCGTGTCGCTTGGGGTCAGTGCGCTGTTCGAGGCGGTCAAGGGCTATGACGGCCGCATCTCGGCGCACGGGGTCGCCCAGCGGATCAGGGCCGCCGATGCCCTGGCGACGGTGGTCGGGCTCGACATGGCCGAAGCGGGCTGGACGCCCACGGTCGACAACTACCTCGGCCGCGTCACCAAACCCCGGATCATCGAGGCCGTCCGCGAAGCCAAGGGCGATGCCACCGCCGTGCTGATCGAGCATCTGAAGAAGGCCGACATGGCGCGCGAAGCGGAACGCCTGCTCGAAGGCGCCGGCTGGCTCCCCGAGCCGCTGCGGCTGCCGGTCACCGAATTGGACGACGAGGAAGTCGTGGCTTTGCCCGATTTCCTCGCTGACGATGGCGATGCTGAGGAGGCTGAGGGCGACGACGCCTACGCGATCGCTGCCGAATGAACGTGCGCGCGGGACGGCACAATGTCGTCCCGCGCCAATACCCTGACATTTTAAGGAGCCACGCGATGGCCGACTATTACACCCCGACGGTGGTTGAACCGATGATCCCGCTCACCGCCATCTTGCCGATCGAACGCCTTTTCCTCGCCAAAGTCTTCAGCGAAGAGATCGAAGGCGAGACTGCCTATTATTGCAGTGACGATGGTGCATCCGACCTCATCACCCTCGACGCCGAAGCAGTCCGAACCGCGCTCGAAACCACAAATGCCGAGACCAGCAGTCTGGCAAAGAAGCTGCTCGACGAGCACGGCGAAGCCATCCTGGGCGACGAAGAGATCGAACTCGACATGTGCGGTGACCAATGGGCCGACGTGCTGCAGGACATTGTGCGCCGCTCGCCCGATCTCGACCACTTGACCGTCACCATGGCGTTCACCTGCTCGAAAATGCGGCCCGATGGCTTTGGCGGGCTTGCTATGCTGATCACCGCCAGCACCATCCGGTCGGAATCGACCCACACGCTGTTCGACCGCTTCTACAAAGAAGCCGCGGCAAACGGGGAGATCAACCATGGCAATTCCTGACTATGCCCGCGCCAATTTCGAGACGCTGATGAGCGCGGCGAATGCGGGCGATCTCGCGCTGATGGAATGCACCGAAGTCGCAAGCGGTGAGACCCGCTACGTCCTGTGCGCAGTCGGCCGCGATGACGGTGATCATGTGATGACGCCCTTTGGCCATCTTGCGCCCGGCAACCCCTACGAAGCCTACATTCCGCCAGCCTGAGCGCTGGTCCGGACCACACAACTTCCCCAACCCAAAGGATCGATACCATGACCAACTCGCCATTGGCGGGTGCCTCCGCGCGCCCGCTTGTCTCCGCTTGTCCTGCTCAAACCGCCGCCTGCATCATTGCTGCGGCTAATGCCCTCCTCGGCCATCTCGCCGCCGGTCGCCGCATCGACGCAACCGCCATCCGCACCGCGATGCACTCCGCCTTTAGCGCGAGCGATGCGAGCGGCGCCTGGGACTGGAAGGCCGCCTATGAGGCCGTCGAGGTCGCCCAGTTGCTGTTCATGCGCCGCTATGGCTTGGCGATCCAAGCCAAGACCGTCGATCCGCTCGAACGGCTCAAACTCGTCGAACGCATTGCCCGGCTTGCACCAACCCAGACCCGGCGCAGTGAGGAAATGCAGACCTACCAGCAATTCTCGACGCCGCTGGGGCTGGCCTGGGTCGCCGGGTTCGCGGCGGCCTTCTGCCCCGGCGAACTGGTGCTCGAACCTTCGGCGGGCACCGGGCTGCTTGCCATCCAGGCCGAATTGGCTGGGTGCAGGCCTGTCCTGAACGAGGTCGCCAACACGCGCGCGGCATTGTTGGGCAGCCTGTTTGAAGGCTCGTCCGTGTCGATGCACGACGCCGCTCAGATCCATGACCGGCTCGATTCGGGCGTGTTTCCCAGTTGCATCGTCATGAACCCGCCGTTTTCGACCGCGCTCCATGTCGAGAGCCGCGTTTCCGACGCTGCCTTCCGGCATCTGTCCTCGGCGGTCGCGCGGCTTGCAGGTGGCGGTCGACTGGTTGCAATCACCGGGGCCAACTGCGCACCCGATCACAAGGCATGGCGCGACGGCTTCGTCCGGCTGCAGGACAAGGCCCGCGTGGTCTTCACCGCGACCATCGCGGGCAGCGTCTTCGCACCGCACGGCACATCGGTTGAGACACGGTTGACCGTGATCGACAAGATCCCTGCAACCGATCCGGCACAATTCCCCGCATCGCCTGGCATGGCACCCGATCTTGCCACCCTACTGCGTTGGCTGATCGAACACCTCCCGCCGCGTCCGCCATGTGCGGTCTCAGGCCTCAAACTGTTGCCCGCCGCCAGCAGCCCGGCGCGTCGCGGACAGATTGCAAATCCTCAGCTGACGGCAGCTCCGACATTGGAGCCATCCGGCATTCCGCTAGAATATGACCTGATCGACTGGCAATCGCCCAGCGACGGCCAACTTTCCGACACGCTCTATGAGCCCTACACGCTCCAATCGATCCGCATCTCCGGTGCCAAGCCGCATCCGACGCGTCTTGTGCAATCGGCGGCGATGTCCTCGGTCGCCCCTCCCAAGCCCAGCTACCGCCCGCATCTGCCCGCAAAACTGGTCGAGCAAGGCCTGCTGTCCGATGCCCAGCTGGAATCGGTGATCTACGCTGGCGAAGCCCATGCCGACCAGCTCACCGGCAGCTGGGCCGTCGATGCGACGTGGGACAAGGTCGAAGCTGCGCCCGATGATTGCAACACCGCCGTCCGGTTCCGCAAAGGCTGGTTCCTCGGCGACGGCACCGGCGCGGGCAAGGGTCGCCAGGTCGCGGGCATTGTGCTCGACAACTGGCTCAAGGGCCGCAGGCGCGCGGTCTGGATTTCGAAGTCCGACAAACTGCTGGAGGACGCCCAGCGCGACTGGCGGGCACTGGGGCAAGAGCCCTTGCTCGTCACCCCGCTCGCCCGGTTCCGGCAAGGAACCCCCATCCGGCTCGAGCAGGGCATCCTTTTCACCACCTATGCCACGCTACGCTCCGACGCCCGTGAGAACCGGGTTTCGCGAGTGCAGCAGATCGTCGATTGGTTGGGCACCGACTTCGACGGGGTCATTGTCTTCGACGAAAGCCATGCGATGCAGAATGCCGGTGGCGGCAAATCCGAACGCGGCGATGGTGCCCCGTCCCAGCAGGGCCGCGCCGGATTGCGCCTGCAACATGCACTGCCCGATGCCCGGATCCTCTACGTCTCGGCGACGGGGGCAACCACGGTCGAAAACCTCGCCTATGCCCAGCGGCTCGGCCTGTGGGGCGGAACTGACTTCCCCTTCGACAAGCGCACCGACTTCGTTGCGGCGATCGAGGCAGGCGGGGTCGCGGCGATGGAAGTGCTGGCCCGCGATCTGAAAGCGCTCGGCCTCTACGCTTCACGCTCGCTGTCCTACGAAGGCGTCGAATATGAGCTGCTCGAGCATCAGCTGACGGCGGATCAGGTCCGCATCTACGATGCCTATGCTGGCGGTTTCCAGGTCATTCACAACAATCTCGACGCCGCACTCGAAGCCTCTAATGTCACCAGCGCTGCTGATGGCACACTCAATGCGCAGGCCAAGTCCGTTGCCCGCTCGGCTTTCGAATCCGCCAAGCAGCGCTTCTTCAACCATCTGATCACCGCGATGAAGACGCCGACGCTGATCGCAGCGATCGATCAGGGACTTGCCGATGGCCATGCCGCCGTCGTGCAGATCGTCTCGACTGGCGAAGCGCTGCTCTCACGCCGTCTCGCCGACATCGATCCGGGCGACTGGAATGACATCCAGGTGGACATCACGCCGCGTGAATATGTCCTGGATTACCTCCACCACAGCTTCCCGACCCAGCTCCATGAGAGCTTCACCGACGGCGATGGCAATCTTGCTTCACGGCCTGCCTGTGACGAGCACGGCAATGTGGTGCAGTGCCGCGAGGCCACCCGCCGCCGCGACTGGCTGATCGAGCAACTCGCCTCAATGGAACCCGTGCAAGGCGCGCTCGACCAGATCGTCCAGCATTTCGGCACCGACATGGTGGCCGAGGTCACTGGTCGTTCGCGCCGGATCGTTCGGCGGATCGATGCGACTGGCGACCGGCTTATCGTCGAGAACCGACCCGCCCGTGCCAACCTCTCCGAGGCACAAGCGTTTATGGAGGACCGAAAGCAGATCCTGGTCTTCTCGGACGCAGGCGGCACGGGGCGCAGCTATCATGCCGATCTCGGCGCGCGGAACCAGCGGCTGCGGCACCATTACCTGCTCGAAGCGGGTTGGAAAGCCGATACAGCGATCCAGGGGCTTGGGCGGACCAACCGCACCAATCAGGCGCAGCCGCCGCTGTTCCGGCCCGTTGCCACCAATGTGCAGGCCGAAAAGCGCTTCCTCTCGACCATCGCCCGGCGGCTCGACACGCTGGGCGCGATCACGCGCGGCCAGCGCCAGACCGGCGGCCAGGGCCTGTTCCGGCCCGAAGACAATCTCGAAAGCCCCTATGCCCGCGACGCGCTGCGCCAGCTCTACGTGCTGATCTACGCGGGCAAGGTCGAGCAATGCTCGCTTATGACCTTCGAGAGCATGACTGGGCTGTCGCTGACCGATGGCAGCGGCTGCCTCAAAGACGAATTGCCGCCGATCACGACCTTCCTCAACCGGCTGCTGGCGCTGACCATTGCCATGCAGAACGTGCTGTTCACGGTGTTCGAGCAGTTGCTCGGCGCCAAGGTTGAAAGTGCAATTGCGGCGGGAACCTACGATCTCGGGCTGGAGACTCTGCTTGCGGACAGCTTCACCGTCACCAGCAGCGAGCCGATCTACGTCCACCCGGCGACGGGAGCCGAGACCCGATTGCTCACCGTCGCTATGCGCGAGCGCAACCAGCCGGTGTCACTGGACAAGGCGCGCGACCTGCTTGGGGAACCCGGCGCGCGGTTGCTGGTCAACGCCCGCTCGAAGCGCGCTGCGGTCCAGCTTCCTGCCCGCAGCGTCATGCTCGACGATGGCGAGGTGGAGCGGCGCATCCGGCTGATCCGGCCGATGGAGAAGTTGAACTTCGCGCTCAATCATCTCGCCGAAACCAGTTGGGAGGAAGTGGACGAGCGGACCTTCGCGACAATCTGGAAGGCCGAACTGGCGCAGGTGGACGCGTTCACGCAGAGCGAACTGCACATCGTATCCGGGCTGCTGCTGCCGATCTGGAAGCAGCTCCCCGAGGAATCGACCCGCGTTTACCGGCTCCAGACCGACGATGGCACCCGCATTGTTGGGCGCAGGGTCTCCCCGGCATGGGCAGCGAGCGCGACAGCCAGCGCGGACGCGCCAGTACTGTCGCCACCGCAAGCACTTGCGCTGCTCCGCGATGGCCAAACCATACTCGACCTTGCCGATGGGCTGCAACTGCGCCGATCGCGATTGATGCAAGTGAACCGGATCGAACTCACTGGATTCGGATCGACGGCGGTGGACCGACTGAAGGCGATGGGGCTGTTCTCCGAGATCATCAGCTGGAAGCTGCGGCTGTTCGTGCCCGACGATGTGGTGACAGGCAGCGCAGTGATCGAGCGGCTGTTCGAACGGCACCCACTCGTGCGCATCGCCGACCGGAAGGCAGCCTGACATGGGGCGGCTTTCCACCCGCGCCACGGAACTCTCCGAACGGCTTGCGGCGAATGCCCAGGCCGTCTGCCGCCACTATCTGCCCGCAGGCAGGCGCGAAGGGCGCTACTGGATGGTGGGGGATGTTGCCGGAACGCCCGGACGCAGCCTCTATGTCCGTCTGTTCGAAACCGAGCGTGGCGCTATCACAACTGGGTCGATGCCGCGACCGGCGAACATGGCGATCTGTTCGATCTCATCCGGCTCAACCAGCGGCACGGGCGATTGGCCGATACCATCGACGAGGCCGAGCGCTTCCTCAGCATTCCACCATCGGCACACGACGATGACAGCATTCCCGCCGCCTTCACCAAACCGGCCCGTGCGGGATCGTCGATCGCTGCCAAGCGTCTGTTCGCCGCTTCAAAACCACTCTCCGGATCGCTGGCCGCAACCTACCTGCGAACCCGCGGTATCACGCGACTGAACAACCTGGACGCCTTGCGGTTCCACCCACGCTGCTATTACCGGGCAAACGATGACGATGTGCCGGACACGCCCGGAGCATTCCCGGCACTGATCGCAGCGGTGACGGATAATGAAGGTTCGCAGACCGGCACGCACCGCACCTGGCTCAATCCGACAGGTTTGGAAAAAGCCAAGGTCGCATCGCCGCGACGGGCAATGGGCAACATTCTCGGCCACGCGGTCCGCTTCGGACATGCGGATGACGTCCTGATCGCCGGCGAAGGCATCGAGACCATACTGTCCTTGCGCGAATTCCTGCCCACAATGCCCATGGCCGCAGCCACGTCGTCCGCCCATCTCGCAGCCATCCTGTTGCCGCGCCGTCTTCGGGAGACATGTCGATAACCAATTCCGCTGTAAACGCATATCTATCTAGTGATTTTGGCCCAGTTCGCTGGAAGTAGGAGTGCTCCAACCAACCTTGTATGCGTACCTCATCCGCAATCCCGCTGCTGGCTAAGCGACCGTCACAGTCAAAAGTCCCGTGGCCGTGTGCCTCTGCCCATTGATCAATCGGACCATTGCCGGGGCCGACATCAAATGCTTGGAATTGGTCTAAATTCGTGATCAGAGTTATATTGGCGACCCCACCGATATTCAGCAAGGCAACTGGGAGGGGGAGGCGAGACATTTCAGCCAATGCCGCGTGGAAAACAGGCACCATCGGCGCCCCCTGGCCACCTGCTGCCAAATCTGCTGCACGGAGGTTGTGCACTACATCAATGCCAATTTCCCGGGCGAGCGTGCGAGCATCCCCCAACTGTATGCTGTTTCCACATCGCCCTTCCGCAGGCGGCGCATGAAGCACCGTCTGGCCATGGAAGCCAATGGCCGTGAAGGATCGCCGCTCAAAGCAATGATCTGACAAGAATTTATTTACGACGTCGGCTTGGAACCTCGTCACCGCGTTTGTGGCGCTTTGGAATATGGCAGGCGGTGAACTGCCAGGCGACCAATTCAGAGCTGCATGCGTTGCATCAAAGCAAAGTCGTCGCAGGTCGTCAGGCAGCTTGCGGACATATGTCGGACCTAGCTCAATGATCTTTTTGCCATCTGTATCGACAACGGCGAGATCCACCGCATCAAGCGAAGTTCCGCTCATCAGGCCCAGAAACCGCATTTGTTTGCTTAACTCCGTGCAGAATGGAAATTTTCGCCCCGGATGAGCCTTGCCCGTCTCCAACGAATCCGGCTATTGAGACATATATATTCTAATGTCATCGAAGGGTGATCCCGAGAATGCCTAGGGAAAAAGCCATGTAAATAGCGCATATGTGCAGATCAAATGACAATGGCTCAGGACAGACCCTAGATAATTTAGGGTGGAAGAGCGAGTTACGCTCCAGATCGCAGTGGACATTTCGCCGGGTTGTAGGGCAGAACACGATGACGAATTCAATTATGGGGAGAGCGCCGCATGGCCGCCCAACGTGCCGCGATCGGTGGCTTCGAGGTTAGTGACGTATCTTTGAATGGGCTGAAGGCGTTTGAGGCGTCAGCTCGTCATTTGTCGTTCACCAAAGCAGCAGTCGAACTCTGCGTTACGCAGGCCGCCGTTAGTCACCAGGTCAAAGCTCTTGAGAATCGCCTCAACGTGCCGTTGTTTCGGCGAACCTCTCGCGGGCTCATATTAAGTGACGAAGGTTCGGCCCTCCAAAAGCCTCTAACATCCTTCTTTGATGGCCTCGGTCGCGTGCTTGCGCAGTTCGAGCGAGGCCGGTGGGAAGAGGTTTTGACCATAAGCGTCGTCGGCACATTTGCTGTTGGTTGGTTGCTTCCAAAGCTGCCTAGCTTTCATGCCGCACATCCCTTCGTTGACCTCCGCCTCTTCACCAACAATAACAAGGTCGATCTGGCAGGTGAGAGTCTGGACTATGCGATCAGATTTGGCAGCGGTTCTTGGAACGGACTCGAGGCTGAGCACCTATTTGCGCCGACGTTCACACCACTTTGCGCGCCCGGTGTCGCCCAAAGGTTGAAGCAACCGCTGGATCTCTCGGGCTTCGAATTGCTCCGATCATATAATTTGGACGATTGGCCCGCATGGTTTCGCACTGTCGAGGTCGAACGCCTTGCCGCTCGAGGCCCACTGTTCGACTCGGCATGGATGATGGTGCAGGTAGCAATGAAGACCGAAAGCATCGCCCTTGCACCGCCAGCTTTGTTTATTGATGACATCGTGGCAGGACGGTTAGTGCAACCTTTTGGGCAAGAAGTGGATTTGGGAGCCTATTGGTTGACGAGCCTGCAAACCCGGCCTCGCAGCGAAGCGATGACAGCGTTTCGAGATTGGCTACTGGAGCAAATTGGAAATCCGCAACAGTCCTAACCTTCGGGACATCGATTCAGAATCGCAGCAACGTGATCGTTCCACAAATTCAAAGCATCGCGCTTCTCTTTCTTCCAGTCATGCCGCTGGTAGATGCCGGCAACTCCAGCACGAGACCCGCCGACATGATTCAGCACCGCCTCGGTGACTTCGAAACGAACGCCCAGCCGTTGAAATCCCGTCGCAAGTGTGCGGCGGAGGTCGTGCAGTCGCCAAGATGGAACGGGATCACCCCCATCTTCGCCGACTAATCGGTCAATCTTCTCTTTTCCTTTGTGGTAGGCCGTAAAACCTCCACGAGTGGACGTCGGAAATATCTTCCCTCGAGTCGGCCACTTCTCGCCGCCGACAATTCCATCCAGCACGCCGACGGCTAATGCGTTCAATGGTATGCGATTGGGCTCGCCATTTTTTGCACGATGGCCGGGAAGCGTCCACATCAGTTCGGTCCGGTCGAGCTCCTCCCAGGTCAGCGAAGCTACTTCTTCGCGCCGCTGACCAGTCACGATCAGCAGGCGGACTATCGGGCCGAAACAATGATGCGTCTTGTAAGCCTGGTTCCAAACACGCCCGAGTTCAGAGTCCGACAGCCATCGGTCCCGTGCCTTGACCGCGGGTGGCGTCTCCATGCCTTCCATCGGGCTGCGATCGATGTCGCCGCGGCTGACCGCCCATCGAAACAGACGGCGGAGGACGGCAAACACATTGCGTCGATTGGCGACCTGAGTGTCCGGCATCCGATCAAACACTGCAACAATATCCGTCCTCGTAATCTTGGTAAGAGGTTTTGATTTGAGCACGGGCATTGCGTGGATGCGCAGAGAACGTGTGACGAGCAACTTCCAACCACGGCCAACGCACGACCTTTCGAATCGGTCAGCGTAATTGTCGAAGGCGAGATCAACAGCCTCCCGGCGGCGCTGCTTTTCTACTTCGACCGGATCCACACCTTGGGCGATGAGCAGGGAAAGGCGCAGCGCCTCTTCCCTGGCCGTGGTCGGCGTCCATGGCGAGCCATGGCTTCCGATCGTAGATCTTCGAGTTCTGGCCTCCCGCCCGCCCATGCGGAATTGCAGGATGTAGGAGACGGCTCCAGACTTGGTGATCTTGGCACCGAATCCCTTGATCCCGTCGTCCCAAAGGAACCCTTCTGACTGCGAAGCAATCAACGCATCAATTGTTCGTTTTGTGATCTTTCCACTCGCCATTTTCTCGCCTCCAAATGCGGCGTCCAGCAATCACCCAGCAATCACCGGGTAATCACCGGGGCGGAAATTGCCGCCAAGGGACGAAAACTGTAGCGTAGATAAACGGTTGAACTAACTCGGTAATTCTACGCCAGAGGTATCCCTAAATACGCCTCCAGCGAAAATACCAGACCTCGTGCCCGTAAACTGTGCGGGCCTTGTGCTCATAGCGGGTTTCGGGCCAGCCGCCGGGGCGCTGCTGGAAGTCCTGCGGCGCTTCGATCAGCCATTCGAACTGCTCGCGGTGGCGGCGCATCACCGCAAGCGCATGGCGGACATAGACCGGGTGGTCGGTACCGAACCGGAATTCGCCGCCCACCTTCAGCTTGGCCGCGAACAGGTCGACCGGGCCGTCGTTCATCATCCGGCGTTTGGCATGGCGCGCCTTGGGCCAGGGATCAGGGTGGAGCAGATACAGAAACGAGAGCGAGCCATCCGGAATCCGGCGCAGCACCTCAAGCGCATCGCCGTGATGGATCCGGACATTGCCCAGCGGGGTGCGCGTGCCATTGTCTCCATCGACATGGGTCAGCGCCTGGGCGACCCCATTGAGGAACGGTTCGGCGCCGATGAAGCCGTGGTCGGGCAGCATGTCGGCCCGCGCCGCCATGTGCTCGCCGCCGCCAAAGCCGATCTCGAAATGGAGCGGGCGGGAATCGCCGAATAGCACTTCGGAAGTGATCGGGCCTTCGGTGGGCATGGAAATCCGGGGCAGCAGGGTATCGACCAGCCCTTTCTGTCCGGCCCGCAAGGGCTTGCCCTTGGCGCGGCCATAGAGGCGGTTGATCGTGGTCGGATCGCCGGATTTGTGCGCAGTCATACGGCGCCCATACAAACCAAAACGGCCCGCCGGAAGGGGCGGGCCGTCATGTTGGTGACGAATTCGGGTAGGCAGACTTAGGCGGCTTGCGCTTCTTCGCCCGGATCGCGCAGCACATAGCCGCGGCCCCAGACAGTTTCGATGTAGTTCTCACCCTCGCAGGCATGCGCCAGTTTCTTGCGCAGCTTGCAGATGAACACGTCGATGATCTTGAGTTCGGGTTCGTCCATCCCGCCATAAAGGTGGTTGAGGAACATTTCCTTGGTCAGCGTGGTGCCCTTGCGCAGCGAAAGCAGCTCGAGCATCGCATATTCCTTGCCGGTCAGGTGGACCCGGGCGCTATCGACCTCAACGGTCTTGGCATCAAGGTTGACCGCCAGCTTGCCGGTGCGGATGACCGACTGCGAATGGCCCTTTGAACGGCGGACAACCGCGTGAATGCGGGCGACCAGCTCTTCGCGGTGGAACGGCTTGGTGACGTAATCGTCGGCGCCGAAACCGAAGCTGCGGACCTTTGAATCCATTTCGGAAATGCCCGAAAGGATCAGAACCGGGGTCTGCACCTTGGCGACGCGCAGCTTCTTGAGCACGTCATACCCGTGCATGTCGGGCAGGTTCAGGTCGAGCAGGATGATATCGTAGTCGTAGAGCTTGCCGAGATCCAAGCCTTCTTCGCCCAAGTCGGTCGAATAGACATTGAAGCCTTCGGTAGTCAGCATCAATTCGATGGCCCGTGCCGTGGTCGGCTCGTCCTCGATCAGCAATACGCGCATGGGTGGTCCCCTTTTGCCCCATTTCCCTGGCCAATAACCCCTTGGTAAGGGTCATTGCCCGCCATTAACCATATGACCAATGAAGATGAAAGGTTAATTTCTCGTAAACGCAGGGAATCCGGCGAGTCGCAAGTAGCTGGGTTGGAGCTGCGGTTGCCTGGCCGGGCCAACCGGCGCAGCTCTGGGCCCTATCCTTCAATGACCCTGGTTGCGGGATGGTGCTTGTCGAGATGCTTGCTCACGATCTTCAGGTTCCTGCTGTTCGAGCGGTAGACGAAGTCGAACAGGTCGCCCGCCACCGGCACTGCGCCCAGCAGGGTATCGATGCCGACATTGCCGGCCATCCGCCACAGCTGCCAGCGCGGCATGCCGAGGTTGCGGGCTTCCCAGACCAGATAGAGCCCGATGGCCGCGGTGATCACGTCACCCGCCACCGGGATCAGCCCGAGCAGGGCATCGAGCCCGACCTTGCGGCCGACCAGCGGCAGCTCGACCAATCCTTCGAGCAGCTGTTCAAGCCCCTCGATCCGCTTGCGGACCGAATGCGGATCGGTTCCCAGCGGCAGTTCGGCGGTCATCCGCCTCGGCTTGTCCTGTAGTTCCATGGCGACCTCAAGACTGCACGGGGCAAGGTGCCCGCGCCCCCTATTTGGGGAGCATGGCCAGCGGCATCAAGGGATGAACCCCCCAGCGATTGACCGCGAACCCATTCGTGCCGCCCGCAACCAGCGACCAGCGGATTGGCACGCCGAAGGGAATGTAGCTGTTGGCCTGGGTCAACTGCGCCTCGGCATCGCCCAACAAGTCGGCACGTTTGACCGGATCTACTTCGGTCTGGGCCCTGGCGAACAGGCCATCGGCACTGGCGCTACACAGCGCACGCGCGCCGCTGCAGCTGAGTTGGTTGAAAAACCAGGCCGGACGGGCATAGCGCGCCACCGTATCGACCAGCCGCAAATCGGCATCGGCGGCCATCGGCACCCGGCGCGGATCGAGCCCGATCGCTTTGAGGTCTTCGGACAGGCGCTTAAAAAGGAGATCGGCTCCCGGGCCATTCGGCAAGGCGATCCGCAATGGGGCAATAGCGCCCTTGCCGCTCTTCCACTTGGCCACGCGCGCCGCTGCAGCTGCGTGGCGCTCTTCGATGCTGCGACCGCTCCAGCGCTCGCCGATTGCGCCGCTGTCGCCCTCGAGTCCTGGATTGATCACCCGGGTGGTTGCGGTCCAGCCGTTGAGGTTGACGGCCGCGATCAGGGCTTCCCGGTCGATGGTCATGGCGATCACCTCGCGGTTCTCGCGCTCGGCCAGAAAACCCTCGCCCCGCACCACTGCCAACCCGAATAGCCCGGCCACCTGATCAAACCGGATCGCGCCGCCCGAAACAGACGCCGCGCCAAGTCTGGGATAGTCGATGAAAGTTCCGCCCAGGACTAGTTCGGCCTCGCCTGAATTGAATAGCTCGATCGCCTTGGCCGCAGGCACGGCCGAAAGCTGGACCGACTGCACCCGATCCGCCCAACCCTCGGCGGGCGGCAGGCCGCGATCCTCGGGAGCGATCGGCTTGAGTAGCACGCCGGAGAGGCCCAGTTCCCTGTCGCTATTGCGCATGGCTTTCATCGGCCCGGTCCCGCGATCGCCTCGTGAGAGCCCGAGTTCGGGCTGGGCGAGCAGATGGAGAAGGTCGGGCATCTGCCGCTTGAGCCGGATCTCAATCACCCGCCCGGCCATTGCGCGCACATCATCGATCACCGCAAGGTCCGCACCCAGCGGCTGGCCGCGCTGGAGGGTGATTGCCTGACCGAGCGCCGCCTGGGCGCTCTCGGCGGTGATCTGACTGCCTCCCGGCCAGGTCCCGTCGCGCAAGCGGAAGATATAACTGAGGCCATCATCGGTAACGATCCAGCGGTCGGCCAGTGCGGGCGCAACCCGCCCTTGCTCGTCAAAGCCGACCAGCCCTTCGACCGCCGCAGCGCGCAGGACCTGGGCCGACTGGGGCAAGCGCGGACCATCGGCAAAGGTCGATCCCGGATCGCCAATGACCAGAGCCCGAACCGGGCGATTATCGTCGCCCAGGCATCCGCCCAATGCCAAAGGCAGCGTGGCAAGCGACAGCAGGGCTAGGCGGCGACGAAGCATGATGCGCCGCACCCTAACGGAATTCATGTGATGCTGCCAATGCCCTGCCGAGCGGGCCCAGATCAGATCTTGCGCAGCGCGCCCGGTGCAAGGGAGGAAAGCGGCGGGCGGACATAGCGCGGCGTGGTATCGCCGCTCGTCTGCGCCGCCCGGGCCACACGCGGATCGATATCTTCGCGGAAAGCGATGCCGAAGCGGCTGCCTTCGACCCAGGCAACCGAACCTTCGACCCAGCCGATATTGCGCAGGCTGACCCACGCAACCTGGCCGCGCTGGACCTTGAATTCGCCTTCGGCCATCAGGCCGCCAGTCGAAAGGTTGCGCACGCGGATGCGGTGTTCGCCTTCGATCCCGTCAATCCGCAGGTCAGCCATCACGAACAGACTGTCGCGTGCGATATGCCGATGTTCGTCGCCAGTCATTGCCGCTCGTTTAACTCCCGCGATCTTCTTGAAACCTAGTTTTACCGGGTCCAGAGTAGGTGAAAGCTAAAGCCAAAGGGCAAAAAACCGGTTAACGCGGCGAAACTCTTCAATCGTCCCGGGAAATTTTCTCGCGGCGCTCGTGCGCTTCCTGTGCTTCGACCGTCATCGTGGCAATCGGACGGGCGGACAGGCGGCCCAGGCCGATCGGTTCACCGGTCACTTCGCAAAAACCATATTCGCCTTCTTCGATTCGGCGCAGTGCCGAATCAATCTTGGCGATCAGCTTGCGCTGGCGGTCGCGGGTTCTGAGCTCGATCCCCCAGTCGGTCTCGCTCGAGGCGCGGTCGTTGAGGTCAGGTTCGCGGATCGGTCCATCCTGCAGCGACTGCAGGGTATCCTGTGAAGCCGAAAGGATCAGCTTCTTCCATTCCAGCAGCAGCCGACGATAATAGTCCTGCTGCGCCTCGTTCATGTAGGGTTCGTCATCGTTGGGGGTGTAATCGCCCCCAATCGATCGCTTGGCCTTGGCCAGGACGTCAATCTCTTCGCCGGCAACCGTCGCCATACACTCTCCACACCACACCGGCCGACCACCAATCAGACAACGCGTCCTGACGGCCTCGGGTGTTCCCGATCGCCCCGCGGTGCCGGTCCGAGCGCGCCTATAGGCTCACGCAGAATCCCATACAAGCGCCAATCCGTGCGGCCAGTAGATTGGTGAAGATTAGGCGGGGATGAACGATGGTTTCGCACCGCTGTAACAGTCCTGCGGCACGACAAGTGTCACGCAGCGGGACAAAACGACATGGCCGTTAACCAATTGTTGACCATGTTCGGGAAGGTTGGCCCTGTCGGCGGGATTGAAAGCCCGCCTCAACAGGGGGTTAGAGAGATGAGCACAGCCTGGATCCAGAGCGGCAAGGTTACCTTCGCCGACGAACACAGCGAAGACCTGCTGGTCGCCAGTTGCCTGGCCGCCGCCGCGCAAGGCGATATTAGCGCCTACTACGATCTGGGCGTCGCCTATTCAACCGGCAGCCACGGGGTGGCATGCGATCTGATCGAAGCGCACAAGTGGTTCAACCTGGCCGCCGTTTCAGGCCACGCCGAAGCCCAGATGTGCCGCGCCGACATTTCCGACGAAATGACCGCCCGCGAAGTCGCCGAAGCCCAGCGCCGCGCGCGCGAATGGATCAGCGCCTCGGCCCGTAAGGCAGCCTAACTTTTCTTGAACGGCGTGCGCGCCTCGAGGTAATTGCGGTCTGCCGCCACTCCGGCACGCTCGCGCTCAAGGAATTCGGCCACAGCCTCGCGAAAACCGGAATGGGCGATCCAGTGTGCGGAGACCGTTTCGACCGGCTCATACCCCCGCGCCAGCTTGTGCCCGCCTTGCGCCCCAGCCTCAACGCGCTTCAGCCCCAACCGGATCGCTGCGTCGATTGCCTGGTAATAGCACAGCTCGAAATGCAGGAATGGCTTGTCGAGCAAAGCCCCCCAGTAGCGGCCATAGAGCACGCCCTCTTTCCCCGAACCCACCCCACCGATAAAATTGAGCGCCCCGGCCACCGGCCGCCCCTCCATATACGCCAAGACAAGCAGCACCTGGTCGGCCATCCGCTCGCCCAACAGGGAAAAGGCTGCGCGGGTCAGATAGGGCTGCCCCCACTTCCTTGAGCCGGTATCCTGGTAGAACGCCCAGAACGCATCCCAGTGCTCTTCCTTGAGCTCGGCCCCGGTCAGCGCGCGGATTTCGACCCCTTCTTGCGCGGCAGCCCGCTCCTTGCGGATGTCCTTGCGCTTGCGCGAGGAGAGCTCCGCCAGGAAATCGTCGAAGCTGCGGTAGCCGCGGTTTTCCCAGTGGAACTGGATATCGTGGCGCAGCAGCCAGCCGGCGGCTTCGAACAGTGGAACCTGCTCGGGCGCGATAAAGGTAGCGTGGGCCGAGGACAGGCCGTTTGCCCCGCAGACCTGCTCGGCCGCTTTGAGCAAGGGCATGGCCAGCGCCGTGTCCGCAAGCAGCAACCGTGGGCCGGAGGCTGGGGTGAACGGTGCCGCGATCTGCAGCTTCGGGTAGTAGGCCCCTCCCGCGCGGTGCCAGGCATCGGCCCAGGCGTGGTCGAAGACATATTCGCCCTGGCTGTGCGTCTTGAGATAGGCTGGGAGCGCCGCGACCAGCCGCCCCTGGTTATCGGCGATTGTAATCGGCGCAGGCGACCAGCCGGTGCCGGGGCCGACCGATCCCGAATCCTCCAAAACGGTCAGGAACGCGTGGCCGACAAACGGGTTGCCCCCGGCCAGCGCGTCCCATTCGGCCGCAGGCAGCTCGCCCACCGAAATCCCGACGCGGGCCTCGATCACGCCACGCCTGCGCCTTCGGCAATTGGCGCATCGGCGTGCTGCTGCGCGCGCTCGCGGTGTTCTGCGCTCTTTACGGTCCAGGTCAGCAGCGGCAATCCACGCTTGCGCTGGGCAGCGGCAAAGCGGCTGGGCAAGTCGCGGATATCATAGGCCAGGAAATCGGGCCGGGCGTGCCACAGGCTGAGCCGGCGGCGCACTATCCCCGGCAGGGTCTTGCCATTCTCTTCGGTTACCACCAGCCCGCGCACGGTCATCGGTGAATGCTGGGCGAACCAGCGCACCACCCGGGGATCGAAACTCATCACCGCGACATGCCCCTGATAACCCTCGAGCTCGCGCCGGACCGCCAGGCACAGCGCGGAAACCCGTCCACGCGAACCGCCTTGCTTGCGCGAGGACTTGACCTCGATCAGCACCGGGGCCTTGCCCCCGATCTGGTCGAGCACCTGGCGCAGGCTGGGGATATTGCCGGTCCCGCTGGCGAGCTGGATTGCGCCAAGCTGCGCTGCGCTCAACGCATCGACCCGTCCGCTTTCGGCGGTCATCCGCTCCAGTGTGGCATCGTGGAAGACCATCGCCTTGCCGTCCTGCGAGCGCTGGACATCGCATTCGATCCCCATGCCCCTAGCGAGCGCCGCCGCGAAGGCCGCGGGCGAGTTTTCGGGCAGGCCCGGGCCATGCAGTCCGCGGTGCGCATATTCCCACTCGCCCAGCCAGCCGACCTTGTCGGGCCGAGGCGGCGGGCTGCGCCAGCGATCAAGCCGGGCGAACAGCAACGACCGCGTCCACTTCGACAGCCACCCCCAGCGGCAGGCTGGGCACGCCAACGGCTGCACGGGCGTGCTTGCCGGCCTCGCCAAACACCGCGACCATCAGTTCCGAAGCACCGTTGGCAACCTTGGGCTGGTCGGTGAAGTCGGCAGTCGAATTGATGAAGCAGCCCAGCTTGACCACGCGTTCGACCCGGTCGAGCGAGCCCAGCGCGGCTTTCAGTTGCGCCAGGATCATCAAGCCGCAGCCTTGCGCCGCCTCGATCCCCTGTTCCAGCGATACGTCCTCACCCAGCCGACCCTTGCGCAGCACCCCATCGACAAACGAGACCTGCCCCGAAACATGCGCCAGCCCGCCCGCGATCACTACCGGCACATAGGCTGCTACCGGCGCAGCGGGTTCGGGCAGGACAATTCCCAGTTCGGCCAATTTCGCTTCGATGCTCATGCATTCTCCTCCAGGCGTGAAAGCAGCCAGGGCAAGGCATGCTCCCAGGTGTCGATCCGAGCGTGGGCGTGCCCGGCCTCGAACCCGCAAGTGATGTGCGGAGCCAGGGTCGGCTCGCCGCACAGGTGCAGCCGGTCGATATGCGGGGCATGCTCCATAGCCGACCCGTGGTGCTGGGCCAAATCGTCGATGAACACCGCATAGCTGGGCTGGTACTGATCGAGAATCGCCTGCAAGGCTGGGCCCTTGGGGCCCTGATTGGTAAAGACTGGCAGGTCGAGCCCGTGCGCCAGCAATTGCTGGCGGCGTGGTTCGTTGTGGCGATCGGTCAGATTGGTCAGGATCACAACGTCGGCGTGATCCTTCAAGGTGTTGATCGCGTGGACCGCCCCGGCAATCGGGGTTTGCCGATGCATCTCGCCATCGAAGAACAGCCCCAGCAACCGCCAGATTTCCTCCGGCGGGACCGGCTCGCCGCTGACCTTGTCGCGGATTGCCTTGCCGAAATCGTTGCCGATCAGCTTGAACGACACCGGCTGGCTTTCCTCCAGCCATTCGCCGAAGGGCACGATCATGTGCAGCAGCACTTCGTCGCAGTCGCTGATGATGAGCGGCCTTGCCATATCGTTACAAACTTTCTCTCGCGGCCATCAGATCGGCCGGTTCGACCCCCAGAGCCTCGGCCGCGGCGACCAGGTCGGGTTCGTATTGGGCCAGGAATTCCAGCACCGCACCCAGCACGGCCGGATCATTCAGCCCGGCGCGCAGGGCATCGGCATCGAGCCCGGTCAGCGCCAGCAGCCGCTCGGCGCGGGGGCCATCGCCCAGCACCCAGCCGAGTGCGCGCAATGCCAGAATTTCGGGCGCCAGCGCCTGGGGATCATGGGCGGGGGATTTGGGATCGCGCAGAATTGTCACGGACTCCGGCAGGGGGTAGGGCTTGCCACATGGCAAAGCGCATCCTTGTTGTCGAGGACAACGACCTCAACCGCAAGCTGTTCTGCGATGTGCTGAAGAGCCAGGGCTATGCAGTCGAACCCTGCGCCGACGGCATGCTGGCGCTCGATGCCGCGCGCCAGTTCGTCCCCAACCTGATCATCATGGACATTCAGCTGCCCAACGTCTCGGGGCTCGACCTGATCGAAATGGCCAAGAAAGACCCCGCGCTGCGCACAATCCCGGTGCTGGCGGTAACCGCCTATGCCGGCAAGGGCGACGAAGAGCGGATCAGGGATGCAGGCGCGGAAGGATACCTGGCCAAGCCGGTCTCGATCGGGCCGTTCATGGCGGCGGTGAAGGGACTGGTGGAGCGGGTAGGGTAGCCTGCCCCCGTTCGCCTTTCCTACAAGCTGCCGAACTGGCATCATCGCCCATAAGGTTGCCGACGAAGCGACAGCCCTGGAGGAGCTGCTAACAAAAACGAGCCATGTGTCACCTTTTCCGGCACAACCGATTGGAAAAGATGAATAAACTGGCCGGACAGGGGTGCAACCTTTTGGCTGGGCTGGTCCGGGAAGACCGCTGCCCATTTCGCCAATCTGCCAGGTGCTTGACATTTCCAACCGCTCGCCGCTTTTCCGCCCCATTCATCGGCCAATGCGCCGCCAACTCAATATCGGAGCACGTGAAATCATGGACCGCGCCGCCACTGCCGAAAAAATCGCCGCGCTGATCGAGCCGTTCAACAAGAAGGGCGTTGAGATTACCGACGAGTCGACCTTCGCCGGCGATCTGGAATTCGACAGCCTGACGGTGATGGATTTCGTCGCCGCGATCGAGGATGAGTTCGACATCATCATCTCGATGAACGCGCAGGCCGAGATCGAGAATTACGGCCAGCTGGTGGATGCCGTGGTGAAGCTGCAGGGATAAACGAGCCGATGACCGACCTGTTTTCCAAGTTTGATCCGCTGATCGAAATGCGCCGCGCGCTGCTCTCCACAGGGCAGGAAGATCCGTTCAACCTGGTGATGGAAAAGGTGCTCTCGCCCACCGTCGCGGTCTGCAACGGGCGCGAGACGATCCTGCTTGGCACTTACAACTACATGGGGATGACGTTCGATCCCGATGTGATCGAGGCGGGCAAGCAGGCGCTCGACGATTTCGGCTCGGGCACCACCGGCAGCCGAGTCCTCAACGGGACCTATGCCGGGCACCGGCTGGTCGAGGAGGCGCTGAAGGAATTCTACGGGATGGACCATGCGATGGTCTTTTCCACCGGCTACCAGGCCAACCTGGGGATCATCTCCACGATCGCCGGCAAGGGCGATTACATCGTACTCGATATCGATAGCCACGCCTCGATCTGGGATGGCTGCAAGCTGGGCGATGCTGAAGTGGTGCCCTTCAAGCACAACGACATCGAAGCAATGGAAAAGCGCCTCAAGCGCATTCCCGAGGGTGCCGGAAAGCTGGTCATACTGGAAGGCGTCTATTCGATGCTGGGCGATATTGCCCCGCTCAAGGAAATGGTCCGGATCGCCAAGGAAAACGGGGCGATGGTGCTGGTCGACGAAGCGCACTCGATGGGTTTCATCGGCCCCAACGGGCGCGGCGTGGCCGAGGACCAGGGCTGCCTCGACGATGTCGATTTCGTGATCGGCACGTTCTCCAAGTCGGTCGGTACGGTCGGCGGCTTCTGCGTTTCGAACCACCCCAAGTTCGAAATCATGCGGCTGGTCTGCCGGCCTTACGTCTTCACAGCCAGCCTGCCGCCATCAGTGGTCCACACCGCCGCGACCTCGATCCGCAAGCTGATGCACGCCGGCAACAAGCGGGCGCATTTGTGGGAGAATTCCAAGATCCTCCACCAGGGTCTGCGCGATGCCGGGTTCCAGCTGGGCACCGAGACCCCGCAAAGCGCGATCATCGCGGTGATCATGCCCGATCTGGAACGCGGCGCGGCGATGTGGGAGGCGTTGCTGAAGGAAGGGCTTTATGTGAACCTGGCGCGCCCGCCGGCGACCCCGGCCAACATGACCCTGCTGCGCTGCTCGCTCTGCGCCGAGCATAGCGCCGAACAGGTCCAGACGATCATCGGCATGTTCAAGCGTGCCGGAAAGGCAACGGGAATTATCTGAGGTCGATATGAGCCAGCACTTCCTGCATATTCCGGCGCTGCTGAAGCCTGAAGAGATCGCGCGAATCGAGGAGCTCGCTGCAGCCGCCGAATTCGTCGACGGTAAACTCACCGCGAGTTCTCCAGCGCGCGAGGTCAAGAACAACTGGCAGATCGACGCCGCGAGCGCTGCGCTGGCCGAGGTGCGCGCAATCCTCGACGCGGCGCAGCGGTCCAGCCCTCTGTTCTCAATCGCCGCTCTGCCCAAGGCAGTCTATCCCTTCACGGTCAGCCGCTATGGCCCTGGCGATTCTTATGGTTGGCATGTCGACAATCCGATGATGGGCGATCCGCCGCTGCGTACCGACCTTGCGATGACCGTTTTTCTGAGCGATCCGGCGAGCTATGAGGGCGGCGAACTGATCATCCAGGACGGCGCCGGTACAGCTGCGTTCAAACCCGGCAAGGGCGATGCGGTGCTGTATCCCTGTCAGTACTTGCACTGCGTCAATGCGGTAGCGAAGGGCACTCGGTTGGACGCGGTGACTTGGATTCAAAGCAATGTCAGATCCGCCGAGCAGCGCGCTCTGCTGTTCCAACTCAACCAGGTGCACGGCTCGCTTTACGCGCAATTCCCTGCGGCGCCGGAAACGGCCATGCTGCTGCAAGTCCACAGCAATTTGTTCCGGATGTGGGCCGACTTGTGAATGAGCATGGCGCCGAACAGGTTCAAACGATCATCGGCATGTTCAAGCGTGCCGGGGCAACCGCCGGGATCCTTTAGCATGGCGCTGGGCAGTCGGCACTGGAAGTTCGGCTTGCTGGCGGTCTTGCTGCTGGTCCTGCTTGGGCTGCTTCACCGAGGCCTGCTGTTTCCGCCCAAGGGGCTGACCATGGTTGAGCAGCCCTGCGCTCCCGTTGCAGGCACCAGCCAGATGGTGCCGAGGGGAGATTGGTGGGCGGTCTGTACCTATCATGCCGATAATACCCGGCTGATCGCAGGAGGAATTCGCCCGCAGCTTGTCCTGTTCGGGGATTCGCTGATCCAGGACTGGGGCAAGCACCAGCCGGGGCTGTTCGGCGACAGCTGGGTGGGTCGCGGCGTGCGCGGGCAGGGAACCACGCGGATGCTGGCGCGGTTCCGCTCCGATGTCATCGCGCTCAGGCCGCAAGCCGTGATCATAGTTGGCGGGACCAACGACCTGATCGCCGCTGACGCGCTGATCGGACCCGACCAGACCCTGGCCAATATCGAGACGCTGGTCGATCTGGCTCGGGCCAACGGGATCGCTGTCATCCTCGCCACCTTGCCCCCGGTCGAGCGCTTTTCCGTCCGCCCCGGCTTTGCGCCCCAGGCCTTGACCGCGCTGCTGAACCGGCGGCTGCGCGAATTGGCACAGCGCCGCGGGCTGGCGCTGGCCGATTTCCATTCAGCGCTGATTGGCCCCGACGCTGTGTCTTACCGTGCCGGGTTCAGCGATGACGGCATCCACCCGAGCGCGGCGGCCTATCGTGCGCTGGCACCAGTGGTTCGCACGGCACTTGCCGAGGCCGAAGCAAAGCGCAACAAGGCAGGGCCATGACAACACGCCTGCTCTCGATTGCTCTGACGATTGCCATGTCGGCCACTGCCTATGCCGCCCAGGCCCAGACGCTGCCCACGCCGCCCGCCCCGGAGACTGCCGCGGAGACCGCCATGTTCGATGATCCCTGCGCCGGGCGCCCGGCCAATCTCTATTCCCCATCCGCCGACTGGGCTTGGCTGTGCCGTTACCACGCCGCCAATCAGGCGCTGGCGGGCAAGGCGGTCGATACGGTGCTCATCGGGGATTCGATCACCGAAGGCTGGGTGACCCAGGATCCGGGCTTTTTTGCCAATGGCATTGTCGGTCGCGGGATATCGGGGCAGACCAGCCCGCAACTGCTGGTGCGCTTCTGGCAGGATGTGATCACGCTTCGGCCGAAAGCGGTCCACATCATGATCGGCACCAATGATCTTGCCGGAAATACCGGGCCGACCTCGCCAGAGGCCTACAAGAACGCGATCCGCGCGATGGTGACCCTGGCCAAGGCAAACCATATCGTGGTGATCCTGGGTTCAATCCCTCCGGCCGACCGGTTCGACTGGGCCCGCCAGCACAAGCCGGCGCCGACCATCGTCTCGCTCAATGCCTGGCTGAAGGACTATGCCGCTGCCGAGGGTCTGGTCTATGCCGATTATCATGGTGCCCTGGCCGGGCCGGACGGCGAACTGCCGGCCCGCTTTGGGCCCGATGGTGTGCATCCCAACGCTGCGGGCTATGCGGTGATGCGCAAGGTGGCGGAACAGGCAATTTCCGAGGCCGAGGCACTGGTCGGGCGCCGTCATCGCCACCGACACGGCGAATAACCAATTGAGGCCAGGCCGTATTGGCCCAGAATTTCGCCACGGCATTTCCCTGTTGCATTGAACCTTGATTCCATGGTCGAACAAGACGGAACGTCCGCAAAGGAGTGTGGCAATGTCCAGCTATCCGAAAACAGCGATGATAATCGGCGCAGCAATTATCGGTACCGCCGCCGGTGCACAGATTCAGCCAATTCCCGAACAGCAATTGGCGAACGGATTCCTGGGCGAACGCAACAACCAGCTCGTCGGCCACGACCCTGCACCCAATGAAACCTATGCGGACCAGGCCGCGGCGGCAATCGAGCGGCGCCACTACCGGCGGGCGCTGGACTACCTCAAGCCATATCGGCGGTCTGGTGACCTGGCCTACCATTACCTGGCGGGCCGGGCCTATGTCGGCCTTGGTGACTATTCCGCAGCCCGCAAGGAACTGACCACGGCCACACGCAAGAACAAGAAGTTCCTTGGTGCCCAGCTTGCTCTTGGGCTGATGGAAGCCGAGCATGGCGACAAGGCTGCGGCGATCAAGATCCTCGAAGGGCTCAAGGCCCGCCAGGGCGAATGCGCCGGCCTGTGCAAGGAATCGGCAAGCTTGGGCTCTTCGGTCGCTTCGATTGAATCGGCGTTGAAGTTGCGCAAGGACTGAGATGGGCGATCGTCTTTCAGGCAAGCGTGCGGTGGTGACCGGGGCGGCGCAAGGGATTGGCAAAGCGATCGCCGCGGCCTTTGTGGCCGAGGGGGCGCAAGTGCTGCTGATCGACCGCGATGCGGCGCGGCTGGCTGAGACTGCTGGCGAGCTGGGTCAGGAAGGCCTTGGCGCCGATGTCGGCAAAAAGGCTGAAATCGAACGCATTTTTGCGCACGTGGCCGAGCGCTGGCAGGGGCTCGACGTGCTGGTCAACAATGCCGGAGTGACCCATGCGGCCGAGCTGGATGCGCTCGAAGAGGACGATTTTGACCGGGTCATGGCGATCAACCTCAAGGCGGCGCTGTGGGGAACCCAGGCGGCGGCGCGGCTGATGGGACCGGGCGGCGCGGTGATCAACATGAGCAGTGTCAACGCGGTGCTGGCGATCGCCAACCAGATCCCCTACGCGGTATCCAAAGGTGCACTGAAACAGCTGACCAATGTAACCGCATTGGCACTCGCTCCCAAAGGCATCCGGGTCAACGCGATCGGACCCGGCTCGATCATGACCGACCTGCTCAAGGGGATCATGAACGACCGGGCCGCCGAAGACCGGATCCTCAGCCGCACTCCGATGGGCCGCTGCGGCGAGCCAGAAGAAGTTGCGGCTGTGGCCGTGTTCCTGGCCAGCAGCGAAAGCAGCTACATCACCGGGCAGACGATCTACCCTGACGGCGGACGGCTGGGACTGAACTACACCGTGCCAGTGAATAGAGCGTGATGACCTGGCCCAGGGGCCGGGTCGGTTCGCGATCAATCGGGTGTGGGAAAAGTTGGTGGCCGCCCATTGGGTCGCATAATGGGCGGCCACCCCCTGCTGTCGGCAATTGCTGACCGGAGGTTGGCCAGCATGTATCGCGGCGCGGGCGGGAGCGACAGGGCCGCGATCCGATGATTTTCCGATGATCGCGGTTTTTGATCCGGGCTCCGCCCTCTTCCCACCGCTAAGTCCAGATTATTCGTTGCAAATCTGGCGAGTCCACGAGATACACCGGTCTGGTCAGACTAGGGGTCAGCTGCAGTGGCATCGAGCGAATTCGAAGGCCTGAATACGGATTCCGATGACCATTCCTGGTCGCAAACGGTCGATGCCGGGGGGCTGCGCCAACCCGTTGAGCTCGCCGCGAGCGCGCGGTTCGAGCTGGGTAGGCTCGCGGTCGATCCGGCACTTCGCCAGATTGCCTACCCCGATGGCGAGCAGGAACGGCTGGAACCCAGAGTCATGGAAGCGCTCGTGGCACTGCATCGCGCCGGCGGCGCAGTGCTCAGCCGTGACGACCTGATGGCTGCCTGTTGGCGCGGCACGGTGGTGGGTGAAGATGCCGTCCAGCGCGTGATCCAGCGTCTGCGCAAGGTTGCATCGCGTTCCGGCGAATTCCAGATCGAAACGATCAGCAAGGCCGGTTACCGGCTGGTCGATGCAGGTGGCTTGACCGATGGCGGGCGCGGCGATGCCCCCAGCCTGGCGGTGCTGCCATTCAGCAATCGCTCGGGACTCGCTGCGGATGAGGGCTTTTCGCTGGGCATGGCCGAGGACCTGGTCGATGCCCTGGCGATGGGGGTCAACGTGCGGGTGATCGCCAGTTCGGCCACGGCGCGGTTTCGCGACAAACCGCTGACCGACTTTGCCGCGGCCGGCCAGCGACTGGGAGTGCGTTATTTCCTCACGGGTCATATCCGCCAGGTCGGAGACCAACTGCGGGTTACCGCGCAGCTGATCGATGCGGCGACCAGCGAAGTGGTCTGGACGCAGCGCTTTGAACGGCCTCGAGACGAATTCGCTCAGCTTCAAGGCGATCTGGTTAGCGAAGTGGCAGCGGCGCTTGGCGCCAATATCTACAAGCTCGAAATGGACCGCGCGCTGCGCAAGCCGTCAAATCTCACGGCCTGGGAATGCACCGCCCGGGCGCTGGCAGCGATTCGGGAATATGGTGCCGAAGCGCTGGTTCGCTCGATCGAGGAATCGGCCAAAGCGATCGCGATTGCGCCAGACTATGGCCTGGCCCAGGCGATTCACGCGCAGACGATTTCCGGCGCATACCTGTCGCTCAATCTGCATGACCCGGTGCGCGAGCGGGAGATCCAGCAGTTCATCGACCGGGCTTTTGCGCTCGATCCGGAACACGCCGGCGCGCTCGCCGCGATTGCAACCGCCAGCGCCTATATTGGCCGGCCGTCCGAAGGCCTGCCGCGCGCCTTGCGGGCGATCAGGCTGCGTCCAGGGCACGGAATGGCACACTATGCCGCCGGGGTGAACGCCTTGCTGATGGGCAAGGAGCATCAGGCGATCGGCCATCTGGACGATTTCCTGGAGGTCGAGCCTGAGAGCCACCTGCACTACATCACCCATGCCTGGCGCGGGATCGCAAGGGCGCGGCGGGATGAGTTCGACGCCGCCCGCGCCGCCTTCGATGAGAGCTTCGCGCTCTACCCTGGCAATTTCATCGCCTTGCTGGTGCTGACCTGTATCGAACAGCGCCAGGGCAGGAGCGAGGCCGCGGCCAGGCACATGCGGGCCGCGCGCGAGCTTGAACCGAGCGTCAACCTGGCACTGAGCCGGGCGCGGATCGCCCGGTTTTTTGCCGGATCGCCTTCGCTTGAGCCGACACTGGCGGCAATCGATGCCGTCTGGCCGCTGGTCAGCAATCGGCCTTAGGGCGTGTCCTGACTATGCAGAATCGCCCCTCCCCGGTGGGGAGGGGTTGGGGTGGGGGTTCCACGTTTGAGAGCGAAGAACCCCCATCCCAACCCTTCCCCAACGGGGAAGGGCTTCTCCGCTTCAGCCTTGTCAGGTCAAGCTCTAAGGTCTGTTTCGTCCCCAAGACATTGGCGCGATCGCTGCAACCCCTAAAGCATCGAGCCCTCGCCTTGCGCCGCCTTGGCGCGCTTGAACCCTTCGCGCTGGCTGAGCCGGTCGAGATAGGCGGCCATCCCGGGCGTGACTTGTTGCTCCAGTCCGATGCTCAGCGCCAGCATCACCGCATAGCCCAGCGAAATGTCGGCCATGGTGAAGCGGGTGGCGCAGGCGAACTCTCCGCCCAGCAAGCCTTCCGCTGCCCGCAGCCGCGATCCGAACCACAATGCATAGTCCTCGGCCGCCTGGGCCAGGCGGCGTTCGGGCGGCTCGAGCCGGGTGTAGCGCAAGTGGATCGTCTGCGGGAAAGTCAGCGTCGCCTCGCCCATGAACAGGAAATTCATGTAGGCCATGTAGCCCGGCTCATCCGGCGCGACCGCCAGGTCGGAGGGGCCGAAGCGGGTCGCCAGAACATGCGGGATCGCGGCGCTTTCGGTCATCAGCACGCCGTCAATGAAGCAGGCCGGGACCGTGCCCAGCGGGTTGAGGTCCTTGTAGCCCTCAACCCGGAAGCGCGGCGGGAAGGGCATCACTTCCAGCGCGTAAGGCAGGCCCAGTTCCTCCAGCGCCCAGAGCACGCGGAACGAGCGGGCATCGCGGCAGTGGTAGAGCTTGATCGCCGCGCTCACCGCACCATTTCCACGCTGGTCACTGCCTCACACTTGTGTCCCCCTTCGCTGGGTTCGCCGCCCAGCAGCGCGATCGCGGCGAAACCGGCGATCACCACTGCGACGAAACCGGCGGTGGCCAGCCCCAGGTACTTGTCGATGAAGGCCTTGATCGGCGCCCCGAACAGGCGGAACAGGATCCCCACGATCAGGAAGCTGATCGAGCGTGAGACGATCGAACCGGCGATGAACCGCAGCATATCCATGCCGATGAACCCGGCGGTGATCGTCAGCAGCTTGAACGGGATCGGGGTCGCCCCCTTGGCGACGAAGATCCAGAAGCCGTATTCGTTGAGATAGCAGGCCGCCTTGGGGAAGCTTTGGGTCAGGCCCAGCAGTGCCAGGATCTGGGTACCCAGCGTATCGTACAGCCCCCAGCCGATCGCATAGCCCAGCATACCGCCCGCCACCGAACCCATGGTGGCGATCATCGCAAAGCGGATCGCCTTCTTGGGTTCGGCCAGGCACATGATCCCCAGCAACGGATGCGGCGGGACCGGGAAAAAGCTCGCCTCGACAAAGGCGAACAGCGCCAGCCACCATTCGGCATGCGGATGGACCGCCTTGGCCATGGTCCAATCGTACAACTTGCGCAGCATTCGCGGCCCTTTGCCCCGTATTTCGGTTGCGGCCTGCTTAGAGAGCGCGCCTTGGAGCGACAAGTGGGCAATCGGTGCAGGATCAAATAACCAATTTGGTTCTTCATGCTTGACATCGTCACGCTATTATGGCACAACTGCGGAACATCGCGATAGACCGATTCGCCGCCCGGCACTCGGCTCGCCCCCACCCACCAGGAGCATGCCCATGACCACGGCCCGACGGGAGCCGAAGACCACCGCGCGTGCCCGCAAGGCCGCCGCGTCCAAGCCAAAACCCAAAGTGCGGCTGCCCAAGCGCGTCCGCGAAGAGGGCGACAACCCGGGGACCGGTCACTGGCGCACCTATTTCCTTGAGCACCTGATCCAGACCTCAAACATCACCGCCTCGGCGGCCTATGCCAAGACCGTGTCCAGCCGGGCCTATCGCACCCGCAAGCAGGATCCGCTGTTCGCCGCCCAGTGGGATGCCGCCCTGGCTGAAGGCTACAAGAACCTTGAGATGGACTTGCTGGCTTACCTCAGGAACCCAAGCCCCGATCACAAGATGGATGTGGCCAGCGCGATCCGCCTGCTGACCCTGCACCGCCAGGCCCGCGCCCAAAGCATGGCCGAGGACGAGGAATGCAGCCAGCAGGAAGCGCTCGAGGCGCTGGACACCATGCTGGAGCAGATGCGCCAGCGCGCGGCTGCCAACGCAACTGACAGCGAAGTGCCTGACGCATGAACGCAGCCACTGAAGAGCGGGTCAAAGCCCTGCTCGACTTGTCGCCGTGCGAACGGCGCGCCGTGCTGGAATGCATGAGCGAGCGCCAGCGCCGCCCTTTGCGGCACAGTTGGCAACTGTGGGCGCACGAGGGCCAGGTCGCTCCCGACGAAGAATGGCTGATCTGGCTGATTCTGGCCGGGCGCGGCTTTG
Organism: Novosphingobium sp.; assembly: GCA_031422595.1. Taxonomy (GTDB): domain Bacteria; phylum Pseudomonadota; class Alphaproteobacteria; order Sphingomonadales; family Sphingomonadaceae; genus Novosphingobium. The sequence continues at coordinate 29,214 of JANPMA010000330.1, forward strand.
GCAAGACCCGCGCCGGGGCCGAATGGGTCCGCGCGCTCGCCACAGACGACCCGCTGGCCCGGATTGCTCTGGTTAGCGCTTCGCTCGGTGAGGCGCGCAGTGTGATGGTCGAGGGCGAAAGCGGGCTTTTGGCCACGGCCCCACGCGGGAACCGCCCGAAATACGAGCCTTCGAAGCGCCAGCTGCTGTGGCCCAACGGGGCGCGGGCCACGCTCTATTCGGCCGGCGAGCCAGAATCGCTGCGCGGCCCCCAGCACAGCCACGCCTGGTGCGACGAGATTGCCAAGTGGGACAACAGTGGCGGCAAGGCGGAAAGCACCTGGAACAACCTGCTGCTCGGCTTGCGCCTGGGCGACAGCCCGCAAGTGGTGGCCACCACCACCCCGCGCGCGGTGCCGCTGCTGACCCGGCTGGTTGCCCATGACGATATCGCAATCACTCGCGGGCGGACGCAAGACAACGGCCGCAACCTGCCGCCGCGCTTTATCAACGCAATGAAGCGCGAATTCGGCAAGACCGCGCTGGGCCGGCAGGAACTGGACGGCGAACTGCTCGAAGATATCGAAGGCGC
>JANPMA010000331.1:0-3274 GCA_031422595.1 Novosphingobium sp.
CTCGGTTCGTTCGGCAACCGGCTCGGCTCCAGCGGACGGAGTGGCATCCTCGATCGTCGCGATCACCGCGCCGACTGCGACATTGTCGCCGACTTTGGCGATTTGCTGGCCCATTACCCCGGCAACGGTCGCGGTCACTTCGATCGCGACTTTGTCGGTTTCGAGACTGGCGATCGGCTCGTCGAGCCCGACACGATCGCCGGGCTGCTTGAGCCATTCGCCAATGGTCGCTTCGGCAACGGATTCGCCCAGCGTGGGCACTTTGACTTCAGTTGACATCACTATCTTCCAGTCAGGTAACAACAGTTCGTCATTGCGAGCGCAGCGAAGCAATCCAGAGGCGGTTTACGCGACTCCTGGATTGCTTCGCTGCGCTCGCAATGACGAAAATGGGGGGCATCAGGCTTTCTTCCTGCGACGAATTTCACTGCGGACCGAGGTGCCGAGCGCGTGGCTGATCAACGCACCCTGTTCGCTTTGGTGGCGGCTGGCGAGGCCTGTTGCCGGGGATGCGCTGGCGACGCGTCCGGCATAGCGGGGCCGCGTCACCCCATTGCTCTTGGGCAGCTTGGCCGCGATCAGCGATTCCTCGATCAGGCTTTCGACGAAGAACCACGAACCGTTGTTCTTTGGTTCTTCCTGGCACCAGACCACTTCTTCCAGATTGGTCATCTGCGAGAAGCGCAGCGCCAGCGGCTCGCCCGGGAAGGGATAGAGCTGTTCCAGCCGGATGATCTGGGTGTCGGTGATCCCGGCGGCATCGCGTGCTTCCATCAGGTCATAGGCGACCTTGCCCGAGCACAGGATCACCTTGCGGGTATCCTTGTCATCAGCGCCGCCCCGATCCGACAGGATGCGCTTGAAATGCGCGGCACCCAGAAATTCGCTGGCCTCGCTCTTGGCCATCGGGTGGCGCAGCAAGGACTTGGGGGTCATGATCACCAGCGGCTTGCGGAACGGGCGGTGCATCTGGCGGCGCAGCACGTGGAAGTAGTTGGCCGGGCTGGTGATATTGCAGACCTGGATATTGTCCTGTGCGCAGAGCTGCAGGAACCGCTCAAGCCGAGCTGAGGAGTGCTCCGGCCCCTGGCCTTCGTAACCGTGCGGCAGCAGCAGGACCAGGCCGTTGGCGCGCAGCCACTTCGATTCCGAGCTGGCGATGTACTGATCGATCACGATCTGCGCGCCGTTGGCGAAATCTCCGAACTGGGCCTCCCACAGAACGAGCGACTTGGGATCGGCGCTGGCATAGCCGTATTCGAAGCCCAGCACGCCGTATTCCGACAGCGTGCTGTCGTGCACTTCGAACTTGCCGTGCGGCACGGTCGAGAGCGGCACGTACTTGTGCTCGTCGGTCTGGTCGACCCAGACCGAGTGACGCTGGCTGAATGTGCCGCGGCCTGAATCCTGGCCCGAGAGACGCACGGCATAGCCTTCGGACAGCAACGATCCAAAGGCCAACGCTTCGCCGGTCGCCCAATCAAACCCGCCGCCGCTGGCAAACATCTCGCGCTTGGCGTCGAGCACGCGGGCCAGGGTCTTGTGGATCTGGACCGAATCCGGAACCGTGGTCAGGGTACGGCCCAGGCTGTCGAACAGTTTGCGATCGATCCCGGTGGGCACGTTGCGCCGCGCGGTTTCGGGATCGGCCGGGGCGTGGAGCCCGGTCCAGCGCCCGGCGAACCAGTCGGCATGGTTGCTCTTGTAGCTTTTCGAGGCTTCGAATTCGCCTTCGAGCACCTGGGTAAAGCGCATTTCGGTTTCGGCGCCGTAGTCCTTGTCGATCACGCCCTGGCTGACCAGCCGGTCGGCATAGAGCTTGCTGACCTGGGGGTGCGCGCGGATCTTCTGGTACATCAGCGGCTGGGTGAAGCCGGGCTCGTCGCCTTCGTTGTGGCCGAAGCGGCGATAGCACCACATGTCGACCACGATATCGCGGCCAAAGGTCTGGCGGTAATCGACCGCCAGCTTGCAGGCGAAAGTCACCGCTTCGGGATCATCGCCATTGACGTGGAGGATCGGCGCCTGGACGCCCTTGGCAACGTCCGAAGGATAGGGCGATCCGCGTGAGAACTGCGGGCTGGTGGTAAAGCCGATCTGGTTGTTGATGATGAAGTGGATGCAGCCGCCGGTGTTGTAGCCGTGCACGCCCGAAAAGCCGAAGCATTCCCAGACGATCCCTTGCCCGGCAAAGGCCGCATCGCCGTGGATCAGGATCGGCATGACCTGCTTGTGCTTGCCCCGCCCGTTCTCATCGACTCCAATATCGTCGCGCACCACTTGCTGGGCGCGGGCCTTGCCCAGCACGATCGGATCGACGGTTTCAAGGTGGCTGGGGTTGGGGACCAGGCTCATATGCACCTTGATCCCGTCGAATTCACGGTCGGTGCTGGTGCCGAGGTGATACTTGACGTCGCCTGACCCGCCGACATCCTCAGGGTTCGCGGTGCCGCCCGAAAATTCGTGGAAGATCACCCGGTAGGGCTTGGCCAGCACATTGGCGAGCACGTTGAGCCGGCCGCGGTGGGACATGCCGTAAACGATCTCGCGCACCCCGCGCTGGCCGCCGTACTTGATCACCGCCTCGAGCGCCGGGATCATCGATTCCCCGCCGTCGAGCCCAAAGCGCTTGGTGCCAACATATTTGCGGCCCAGGAACTTCTCATACTGTTCGCCGCGGACCACCGCGCCCAGGATCGCCTTCTTGCCTTCGGGGGTGAAGTCGATCGACTTGTCGCCGCCCTCGATCCGGTCCTGGATGAAGCGGCGCTCCTCGACATCGGCGATGTGCATGTATTCAAAGCCGACTTTGCCGCAGTAGTTGCGCTTGAGGATCTCGACCAGCTCGCGCACGCTCGCCCATTCGAGCCCCAGCGTGCCACCGAGGTAGACCTTGCGGTCGAGCGCTGCGCCCGAAAACCCGTGATAGGCCGGATCAAGATCGGCGGGCAGGTTCTGGTGGCTCAGCCCCAGCGGATCCAGATCGGCGCCGAGGTGCCCGCGCACCCGGTAAGTGCGCACCAGCATCATCGCCCGGATCGAATCTGCGGCGGCTTCCTCCACTGCGCGCGGGTCCATCGCTGCGCCGGCCCCAAATCCGTCTCGGGCCGCCGCCGCTTTGACCGCCAGCTGCATCTGCGTGGGATCAAGCGCCGCGGTCAGGTCGTCGCTGGCCGAACGCCAGTCCGGCCGCGCCCATGAGGGACCCGGCTGGGGGTCGTCGGGTAGGAAATCGTGGCTTTCGTTGCCCACTGGCTCAGCCCTTTCGGTTTCT
>JANPMA010000332.1:0-8096 GCA_031422595.1 Novosphingobium sp.
ATGTTCTGGGTCATGTCCTTGATGTCGCAGGTCTTGCAGTGGACGCAGTTCTGGGCGTTGATCTGGAGCCGCGGATTGCCTTCCTCGACGCCGAGGAATTCATAGACCCCGGCCGGGCAATAGCGCGCCTCGGGCCCGGCGAAGAGCTTGAGGTTGACCTCAACCGGGATGGCCGGGTCCTTCAGCTGCAAGTGGCAGGGCTGGTCTTCCTCGTGGTTGGTGAAGCTCAGCGCCACGCTGGACAGCCGGTCGAAGCTGATCACCCCGTCGGGCTTGGGATAATTGATCGGCTGGTAAAGGTCGGCGCGCTGGGTATCCTCGCAGTCGCGGTGGTGCTTCATCGGCTTCCACAGACCGAACCCGAACAGCGTGCGCAGCCACATATCCGCGCCGGCCAGCACCGTGCCCAGCCCGCCGCCCCACTTGGCGACCATCGGTTCGGCATTCTGGACCAGCTTGAGTTCCTTGGCGATCCAGCTGTCGCGCACCGCGGCATCGTATTCACGCAGCGAATCCGAACCGCGCCCGGCGGCGATCGCGGCGGCGGCGGCTTCGGCGGCGAGCATCCCGCTTTTCATCGCGGTGTGGCTGCCCTTGATCCGCGGCACATTGAGGAAGCCGGCCGAGCAGCCGATCAACACGCCGCCCGGAAAATCGAGCTTGGGCACCGATTGCCAGCCGCCTTCGTTGATCGCGCGTGCGCCATAGGAAACGCGGCGCCCGCCTTCGAGGATCGCCCGAATCTGCGGGTGCTGTTTCCAGCGCTGGAACTCCTCGAACGGATGGACATAGGGGTTCTTGTAATCGAGCGCGGTGACGAAGCCGAGCGCGACCTGGTTGTTCGCCTGGTGGTAAAGGAACCCGCCGCCCCAGCTGTCACTTTCCGATAGTGGCCAGCCCTGGGTGTGGATCACCCGGCCGGGGAAATGCTTGTCGGGATCAATATCCCACAGTTCCTTGATGCCGAGGCCGTAGGTCTGCGGCTGGCAATCGGCATCGAGATCGAACTGCGCCTTGAGCTGCTTGGTCAGGTGCCCGCGCGCGCCCTCAGCAAACAGCGTGTATTTGGCATGGAGCTCCATCCCGGCCTGGTAATCGCCCTTGTGGCTGCCATCCTTGGCCACGCCCATGTCCTGCGTGGCGACGCCCTTGACCGAGCCGTCCTCGTTGTAGAGCACTTCGCTGGCCGGGAAGCCTGGGAAAATCTCGACCCCCAGCTCTTCGGCCTGGCCCGCCAGCCAGCGGCACAGGTTGCCCAGGCTGCCGGTGTAATTGCCGCGGTTCGACATGAACGGGGGCATCGGCCAGTGCGGTAGCGAGATGTGCTTGCCGCGGGTCATCACCCAGTGCCAGTTGTCGGTTACCGGCACTTCGGCCATCGGACAGCCCTGCGTCCGCCAATCGGGGATCAGTTCGTCCAGCGCCTTGGGATCGACCACCGCGCCCGAGAGGATATGCGCGCCAATTTCGCTGCCCTTTTCCAGGATGCAGACCGTAAGATCGGGGTTGACCTGTTTGAGCCGGATCGACGCGGCCAGGCCGGCCGGCCCGCCGCCCACGATCACCACATCATACGGCATCGATTCGCGTTCGCTCATGACCACTTGTCCCACACCTGTTGTAGCTTGTGTTTGATCGACCCTTGATTGCTGCGCAAGGGCAGGTCAAGACCGCATTCGTGACTCTTATGCAGCCTTTCAGCCCCCTCGCGGGTGAAATCGCCGCCGCGCTGCAATGGTGGCGCGATGCGGGGCTCGAGCACGACTTCGCCGACGAGCCCAGCGACTGGCTGGCCCGCCCCGCCGCCGCCGTTACGGAAGCCCCGCCCGCGCCGCCGCCGGTGGAGATCAAGGCTGCGCCAAAGCCGCTGGTCCGGCTGGGTGGGGAGCAGGCCAGCTGGCCGCAGGACCTGGCCGCATTCACCGCCTGGTGGCTGGCCGAACCATCGCTCGACAATGGCCAGACCAGCGGACGGATCGCTCCGCGTGGACCCACCGGTGCCGCGCTGATGGTGCTGGTTGAGCACCCCGAGTCGGAAGACCGCGAGCGCCTGCTCTCAGGCCCGCAAGGGCGGTTGCTCGATGCGATCCTGGCGGCACTTGGGCTTGCCCCCGAGCAGGTCTATATCGCCAGCCTGCTGCCGCGCCACATGCCGCTGCCTGACTGGGCAGCACTGGCCGAAGCGGGCCTGGGCGATCTGGCGATCCATCACGTCGCATTGGCGGCGCCAAAGCGGCTGATTTCCTTCGGAGCGAACGTCTCATCGCTTCTTGGCCACGACCCGGCGAAAAGTGCTGAAACTTTCGCGCAAACTTATCAAATAGGCCCCGATGTCCCGGCCTTGGCTGCGCCGGGGCTTGAAACCCTGATGGCGCGGCCAAGGGGTAAGGCCCGCCTGTGGCAGGCCCTGCTAGACTGGCAGGCGCGCTGACCTTCAGGCGAATGCGGGGACTGCTGATTGTGAAGTTTGGTGCCAAGGCACGATTTTCGGCATTGTTGCTGGCAGGGCTGGGCGCGCTGGCGCCGCTTGCCGCGCAGGCCAACAGCGCGGCGATGAGCTATTTCGCCAACCGCGCCAATCGCGGCGAAGTGCCCAGCCTGCTCAGCCAGGACGAGCGCAGCTACTACCGCGACCTGTTTGCCGCGATCGAAAAGGGTGACTGGACCAAAGTCCAGGCGATGTTCGCGCAAAAGCCTGACGGGCCGTTGCACCAGGTGGCCAAGGCCGAATACTATCTCGCCTCCGGTTCGCCCAAGATCGAAGGCCCGGCGCTTGAGGCCTGGCTGGCCGGCGGTGTCCAGCTGCCCCAGGCCGAACAAATCGCCAGCCTGGCCGCCAAACGCGGTGCCAGTGCCCTGCCCGCCCTGCCCCAGCCGCGCTCGCTGTCCAGCCTGCCCACCCGGGCCAAACGGATTCGCCCGCGTGAAAGCGGCGATGGGACTATGCCCGGCGCGGTCGCCGGAGCGATCAACGGCAAGATCAAGGCCGACGATCCGGCCGCAGCCAAAGCGCTGCTCGACGGGATCGACAGCCAGCTCTCGCCCCGCGCCCGCGCCGAATGGCGCAGCAAGGTGGCCTGGAGCTTCTATATCGAGAATGACGATGCCTCGGCCTATGCGCTGGCCCAGACCGCGCAGGATGGCGAAGGGCCGTGGGTGGCCGAAGGCTGGTGGATCGCGGGCCTTTCCGCCTGGCGGCTCGACGATTGCACCGGTGCTGCCGATGCCTTTGCCCGCACCGCCGCCTTATCCGAAAATGCCGAGCTGGTTGCGGCGGGCCACTATTGGCAGAGCCGCGCGCTGGTGCGGTGCCGCCAGCCCGAAAAGGCCTCCGAACCGCTGCGCAAGGCGGCACGGATGGACGAAACGCTCTACGGCATGCTCGCGGTCGAACAGCTCGGCGTGGCCCTGCCCAAGACCCACGAGGCCCCCGATGTCAGCCAGGCCGACTGGCAGCGGCTGCGCGAAGTGCCCAATGTCCGCGTCGCGGTGATGCTGGCCGAAGTCGGCGAAGACAGCCTGGCCGACGAAGTGCTGCGCCACCAGGCACGAATCGGGGATCCTTCGCTTTACCAGCCGCTTTCACGGCTCGCCCGCAGCCTGGGCGCGCCCGCCACCCAGCTGTGGATGGCCTACAACGTGCCCTATGGCGGCAACGCCGAACCGGCCGGCCGGTTTCCCACCCCCAAGTGGACCCCGGTGACCGGCTGGAAGGTCGATCCGGCGCTGGTCTATGCCCACACCCTGCAGGAATCGGTATTCCGCGCCAGCGTGGTCAGCCCGGCCGGCGCCCGCGGGCTGATGCAGATCATGCCCGCCGCGGCCAAGGATCATGCCTCCGGCCTGGGCGTTGCGGGCAATGCCCGTGACCTGAACAAGCCCGAGGTCAACCTGGCGTTCGGCCAGCAGCACCTGCAGATGCTGCGCGACAGCCCGGCGACCCAAGGCCTGCTGCCCAAGGTGATGGCCGCCTACAACGCCGGGCTGGTCCCGCTGGGGCGCTGGCAATACGAAATCCGCGACAAGGGCGATCCGCTGCTGTGGATCGAATCTGTGCCCTATTGGGAAACCCGCGGCTATGTGAACATCGTGATGCGCAATTACTGGATGTATGAGCGTCAGGCCGGCGGCCCTTCGGAAAGCCGGATGGCGCTGGTCCAGTCGATGTGGCCGACTTTCCCTGGGCTGACCGGATCGCAGATGGTGCGGATGCGCGCCGACGGGACTGTACTGCGTGGCCGTTGATCTTGCCCGCGAATTCAAGCCGATTCAGATCGCGGTCCTGACTGTATCCGACACCCGCGATCTTTCAACCGATAGCTCGGGCGATCTCCTGGTCGAGCGGATCAAGGCCGCCGGGCACAAACTGGGCGGGCGCGCGCTGGTCAGGGACGAGGTCCCGCTGATCACCGCGCGGATCAACAGCTGGATCGACGAGCGCGCGGCCGACGCGATCATCGTGACCGGCGGCACCGGCCTGACCGGACGCGATGTCACTCCCGAAGCGCTTGAGAAGATCAAGGACAAGGATATCCCAGGCTTTGGCGAACTGTTCCGCTGGGTCTCCTACGCCTCGATCGGCACCTCGACGATCCAGTCGCGGGCAATGGCGGTGCTGTCGCGCGGGGTCTACATCTTCGCCTTGCCCGGATCGAACGGCGCGGTGAAGGACGGCTGGGACAAGATCCTGGTCGAGCAGCTCGATAGCCGGAATCGGCCGTGTAACTTTGTCGAGCTGATGCCGCGGTTGCGCGAGGTTTAGTTCCTCCCCCTTGGGGGAGGGGGACCACCAAAGGTGGTGGAGGGGTACGTGCAAGTGATCCCAACATCGCTGGCCAAAACCCTCAGGACCACTCGCGCGTACCCCTCCACCATGCTGCGCATGGTCCCCCTCCCCGTTTCGGGGAGGATTGCTATTTTGTTCCATATATGTTCCAATATGCGGATGCCCAACCCCATTCCTGGCCGCGGCGCGCAAAGCGCCGCAGTTCCCCAGCGCTTCGGCCTGGCCGCACGCGAGGCTGACGGGGACTGGCTCGATGCGCGCGATGAAATCGACGGCCCCGGCCCCAAGCTGCGCACCCAGGTGACCCTGGAACGCGCGCGCACGATCATCAGCTTCAACCAATCGCCCGACATCCCGTTCGACCGTTCGATCAACGCCTATCGCGGCTGCGAGCATGGCTGCGTCTATTGCTATGCCCGGCCCAGCCACGCCTGGCATGACTTGTCGCCGGGGCTCGATTTCGAAACCAAGCTGTTCGCCAAGCCGAACGCCGCCGAACTGCTGCGCCAGACCCTGGCCAAGCCGGGCTACAAGGTCGCCCCGATCGCGATGGGGACCAACACCGATCCCTACCAGCCGATCGAAGGACGCTACCGAATCACCCGCGGCGTGCTGGAGGTCTGCCTCGAGGCGCGCCACCCTGTAACGATCACCACCAAGAGCGCGCGGGTGCTGCGCGATCTGGACCTGCTGGCCGAGCTGGCGAAACTGAACCTGACCGCGGTGGGCGTGTCAGTGACCAGCCTCGACCCGCGGCTGTCCGGGATCCTTGAGCCGCGCGCAACATCGCCGGCCAAACGGCTGGAGGCGCTGGAAAAACTGGTCGCGGCAGGCGTCCCGGCGCATGTCTCGGTCGCCCCGGTGATACCCGGGATCACCGACCAGTTCATCGAGGGCATCCTTGAGCAGGCCGCTGCGCGCGGGGTCCGTTCGGCCAGCTGGATCATGCTGCGCCTGCCCCACGAAGTCGCCCCGCTGTTCCGCGAATGGCTTTCGGTCCACTTCCCCGACCGCGCCGACAAGGTGATGCACACGGTGCAATCGATGCGCGAGGGGAAGGACAACGATCCCGGCTTCTTCACCCGCATGAAGCCATTGGGCGTCTGGGCCGACGTGTTTCGCGCCCGGTTTCGGATCACCACCCGGCGGCTGGGAATGAACGAGGAGCGGATGGAGCTCGATTGCAGCCGGTTCGTGCGGCCCAGCGCGGATGGTCAGCTGTCCTTGCTTTGACCAATCACCATGCTAGCCTTTTGCCGGATCCGGCAGAGGAGCTTACGCATGCGGTTGCTGATCATTGCGGCGCTCGCCGCGCTCGCTGCCTGTTACGGCCCGGATGCCAAGTCTCCGTTCGACAGACTCGACGCCGATCCGGTCAAGCACGGTGAGCGATTGGCTAACGTGCTGGGCTGCAAGGGCTGTCACGGCAAGGACCTGACCGGACAAGACTGGAGCGCGCCCGACTTCGTAGACATGACGACCGCCAACCTGACCTTCTCGGCCCAAAAATACTCGATCGAGGAACTCAAGACGATGATTGTCCACGGCCAGCGACCTGGGGGGCGCGAATTGTGGGATATGCCATCGTTTTTGTTCACGCGATTGCCGGATCACGACGTGGATGCGCTTGCCCGGTACCTCAAGACGTTGAAGCCGATTGGCAAAGCGGGACCCGACCCGGTGTTTTACGCCGCTGCCCGCAAAGAAATGGCGAAAGGAATCTATCGTTCCTCGGCGGTGGAAGCAAAGGCGCAGTTCGACAACCATGGACCGGATGCGGGGCCTGAATTCGAGCGTGGACGGAAGATTGTCCGGGCAAGTTGCGCCGAATGTCGCCGCATCGAACTGGATGGAAAGCCTGCCTATCCGGGCGAACGAGCGAATCCGAATTTGCGGATGGTGGCCGGCTACAGTGAGCAGGATTTCCTGAACTTCATGATCACCGGCAAGGCCGCCGGCAACCGTGAACTGCCAATGATGAGCGGCGTTGCCCGAGGTCGCTTTTCGCAGATGACAGACGCTGAGCGCAAAGCGGTCTATGCCTATCTGAAGCGATTGGGTGGGACAGGCAACTGAAGCTCGCTCACCCTAGCAGCCCTACCCCCCAAACCGGATCAACCGGCTGTCCGCCAAAGCCGCCGTCCGGTGCGGAACCACATCGCGGATGTATTCCTCGTTCTTGACCATCGCCATGAACAGACCGCTGCCCGGATAGCCCATCACGAATGCTTCGTCCCATTCATCCGCCGGACCGGTGACCGTGCACTCGATCGGCGCTTCCCAGACCATCGCCGCGCCGTCATTGGCGACCACGCGCTGGAAGCCTTCCTTGTAGATCGCATAGGCCTCGCGCCCGGTCAGGCCCTTGCCGTGGTTGGGATGACCTTCGGGATAGTCAGCCAGATCGCGGAATTTGATCAGGTTGAGCATGTGGATCGGCCTATCGCGCGGCAGGTCCTTGAAGGCCTGCCAGTTTTCACGGCTGGGATCGATGTAGGGCATTGGCTTCTCCTGTTCCTCCCCCTTGGGGGAGGGGAACCACCGCAGGTGGTGGAGGGGTACGTGCGAGTGATCCTGATCTGGCCGGCGAGGTCGCGATCACCCGCGCGTACCCCTCCACCATGCTGCGCATGGTCCCCCTCCCCGTGCCGGGGAGGATCAGTCCGCCAGCTTGTAGTCCCGGAACTGCTCGCGCAGGTCCTTCTTGCTGACTTTGCCGGTCCCGCCGTGGGGGATCTCGTCCACGAATTCGATCGCATCGGGCATCCACCACTTGGCGATGTGCTGCGCCAGGTGGGCCTTGATCGCCTCGGCGGTCACATCCATCCCGGCCTTCTTGACCACCACCAGGATCGGGCGTTCGTCCCACTTGGGGTGGTAGATGCCGATGCAGGCAGCTTCCGACACTCCTGGCACGCTCATCGCGGCATTCTCAAGTTCGACCGAGCTGATCCACTCACCGCCCGACTTGATCACGTCCTTGGTCCGGTCGGTCAGCTGCAAGGTGCCATCGGGGTGGATCACGCCGACATCGCCGGTATCGAACCACTGGCCATCGACGGTGGCATCGGCCTCAGCCTTGAAATAGCGCTTGATGATCCAAGGTCCGCGGATCTGCAGCGCTCCGCTGGTCTTGCCGTCGCGGGGCAGCTCCTGAGTAGCATCGTCGAGGCTGACCACCCGGATTTCCACCCCGAACAGCGGCCGACCCTGTTTGCAGACGTTGTCGACCTGCTCATCGAAGCTGAGCTCGTCCCAGTTGTGGGTTGGCGCGCCAACCGTGCCGATCGGGCTGGTTTCAGTCATCCCC
>JANPMA010000333.1:0-1983 GCA_031422595.1 Novosphingobium sp.
GAGGTATTCGAGAATCGCCTCGCCATCGGCGATCGACTTTTCGTGCTTCCACGGCGCGAAACTGAAGCCCAGCGTGTGCATGTCGCTGTCAGAGCGGATCCCGGGATAGCGAAACAGGTCCCAGGTCCCGCCGGCGGCATCGCGCCGATCAAGGATCGCAAAGCTCTTGTCTGGGCAATCGCGGGTCAGGTGGACAGCCATGCCGATCCCGGAAATCCCGGCCCCGACAATGATCATGTCGAGGCATTCCGGCTCGATCGGCGCCATCGCATTCATGGCCACATTCTCCCGTCAATTGACATAGATGTCAGTTTAGTCGTTCGCTTAACATCATGATGCGGGGATTGCCAGCGTCAAGCAGCTTTGCCAGACGGTACGGATGGCAGTGATCTCAGCACGCCGCTATGCGGGCGGAAAACCTTCGGAGCATGCGATTGCCGTGGACGGGCAGGAACACCCCTTGCCCGCAGCGGGCGAGTTTGACTGGGTGGGACTGGCCGACCCGACGGCCGAGGAGATGGAGCTGGTCCGCAGCCAGTTCGCGCTCCACCCGCTGGCGGTGGAAGACGCGCTCAACCCCAATCAGATGCCCAAGGTCGAGCTTTACGGGCAGCAGATGTTCATTGTCGCGCGGACCGCCGCCATCGAAGAGGGCGACATTATCGCCTATGGCCAGACCGCAATTTTTCTGGGTAGCAAGTTCATCGTCACGGTGCGGATCGGATCGACCCGCGCCCATTCAAAGCTGCGCGACCGGCTGGAGATCGACGCCGAGCGGCTGGCCGAAGGGCCCGACTATGTCGCCCACGCGATCCTCGATTTCGTGGTCGATGGCTATCAGCCGATCCTCGAAAAGTATGAGGAAAGCGTTCAGGCGATGGAAGAGCGCGCGATCGACCACTTCCCCGAACCTTCGACCATCCGCCGGATCTTCCGCCTGCGCCGCCAGTTCCGCCGGTTCGAGCGGATCATCGGACCGATGCAAGAAGTCTGCGAGCGGCTAGCGGTTACCGACCTGCCGGTGATCGACCCGGGCGCGCGGATCTGGTTCCGCGATGTGCTCGATCATGTCCGGCGTTCGCTGGTCCGGATGAACGGGCTGCGCGATACCCTGGCCAGCATCGTCGAAACCGCAGCTCTGCTCGAACAACACCGCCAGGGCGATATGACCCGGCAATTGGCCGCCTATGCCGCAATACTGGCGGTGCCGACCGCGATTGCCGGGATTTACGGGATGAATTTCGACTACATGCCCGAACTGCGCGAAAAATGGGGCTATCCGGCGATTTGGGGCGTGATCCTGGGGATCTGCGGCGGGCTGTGGATCAGGTTCCGCCGGATCGGGTGGTTGTAATCCTCCCCGGATCGGGGAGGGGGACCACCGAAGGTGGTGGAGGGGTACGCGCAAGTGATCCTGACATCGAAGGACGGCCAAGGGAACTTGCCGGCAAGGTAGTGACCACTCGCGCGTACCCCTCCACCATCCTGCGGATGGTCCCCCTCCCCCAAGGGGGAGGAATCACGGCGATACGATAAACTGCTCCCAGCGTCCTTGTGCGCCGGCTTCGGCATAAGTGATCAGCGTCAGTTCCTTCTTGCCGAATTTCAGCGTGAACACCCGGTTGACGAAGCCGCCGCGCAGGCGCGGCGGACGCGCCAGCTCAAGCCCGGTCAGCGGGCCCAGCGGGGCCAGGCTTTCGCGATAGTCGGCCAGCGTCTGTGCATTGAAGAAATAGCGCCCGTTTTCGGTAAAGCGGGCCGGATCGAACTTGCCGCCACGGATCGCGGCCAGGGTTGCGCGGACATCGGCTTCGCGGGCTGTCTCGCCGATGTCGGCCGAGGCCGCCTTGGGCAGGACGATGGCGGCGATCGACCGGGTCAGGTCGTCCTGCACCCCGGCGAAATCGCCGTTGGTCAGCACCACGATCGCCACCCGGTCATCGAGCCAGACCGAGTTCTGCGACAGGAAGCCGACGCTGGCGC
>JANPMA010000334.1:0-5360 GCA_031422595.1 Novosphingobium sp.
CAGGTCGACCACATCGCGCGCTGATCCCTCTCCCGCACGGCTGGCCAGCACCGCATCCTCGATACTCGCGCAGATCGTCACCGCCAGGTGCCGCGCCAATTCCTTTTGCAGCCCCGCGGCCGAGCCGAAATGGTGCAGCAGGTTGGCGTGGGTGCGGCCGATTCGCGAGGCCACGGCCTTGAGCGTCACCGCTTGCGGGCCCAGTTCGATCAGCAGCGCACGCGCAGCCTCGAGCGCCACCGTACGGCTCTCTTCCTGGGTCAGACGTTTTCTTATTGACATCAGTGTCAGTTACTCTATGTAAGACGGCATGAACGCTCACACCAAGATCCCCCTCGACCTAGAACCCGCCGCCCGTTCGGGCAAGGCCGTTCCGACCCCCGCCGATCTTGAGATCGTTGTCCGCGATTCGCGCTTCGGGCGCGAAGCCAAGCCAACGCGCTGGTGGCTGGGCGGCGATCCAATCGGATCGACCTGGCACAATGCGCTGTCCGCCACTTTCCCGCGCGGCGAAGCAATGTTCATCGAATCGGTCAAGGCCTTCCGCGATGGTACTCCGCCCAAGCTTGAGGCAGAGATCCGCGCTTTCGTCCGCCAAGAGATCAACCATACCCGCGAGCACGTGGTGTTCAACAAGGCCGCGGCTGAAGCCGGCTATGATATGGACAAGATCGATGGCCGCGTGGAAGAGTTGATGGCGCTGATCAAGCAACGTCCGGCCATCGTGAACCTGGCGGCGACCATTGCGCTGGAACACTTCACCGCGATCATGGCGCACGAGTTCCTGGCCAATCCCAAGCACTTCAAGAATGCCGAGCCCGAAACTGCGGCGATGTGGCGCTGGCATGCGATGGAAGAGATCGAGCACAAGGGTGTTGCTTACGACACCTTCCTCCACGCCACGCGTGACTGGACCAAGTGGCGGCGCTGGAAGCTCAAATCGATGATGATGTTGATCATCACGGTCAAATTCTTTGCCAACCGCTGGCGGGACACGCTCGATCTGCTCGCGCAGGACGGGCTCAAAGGCTGGAAGGTCAAAGCCCGGCTGTTCTGGTACCTGGTCGGCACTCCAGGGGTCGTCCGCAAGATCGTGCCGGCCTGGTTCGCCTACTTCATGCCCGGCTTCCATCCCTGGAACCATGATGACCGCGCGCTGATCGGCAAGGCCGAGAGCGAATTTCCAGACGCTGTGATGGCCTGAGCCTCTCTCCTCCCCCTTGATGGGGGAGGGATACCGCAGCTTGGCCTCGATAGAGGCCTAGCAAAGGTTGGGTGGGGGTGCGCTCTCACCCAAGTGAATTGCTTTGCGGCACCAGCACCCCCATCCAACTGCGCCTAGGCTCGTTCCTCGCCAAGGCTTCGTATCCTTCCCCCATCAAGGGGGAAGTGAGAGGATTCAAGCAGCGCGCATCGGGGCAGCCTCGTCATCGCCGCCGTCGCAGTCACTGGGCTGGCCCAGCACGATCCGGTGTTCGACCGACTGCGTCTCGTAGCCGCGCGACAGGCTGAAGCGGCGGCGCAGCTTGCCGGTCGGCACGAAGCCGGCCTTGCGCAGCACCGCGCCCGAGGCCGGGTTGTCGATGAAATGTCCGGCGACCAGCTTGCGGTGGCCCAGCACCTTGGCCAGGCGCAGCACTGCCCGGGCCGCCTCGGTGGCAAAACCGCGGCCCCAGTAATCGCGCGAGAACCAGTAACCCAGCTCAATCTCGCCCTCTTCCTCGGCCAGACCGACGCAGCCGATGATCCGGGCCGGTTCGCTGCTGCTGGGCAGGGTCACGAAGAAGTGCGGGCAGCGCGGATGCTGCGGCTGGCTGGCGAACCAGCGCGCATCGTCGGCGGTATAGGGCCAGGGCACCTTGGCCAGGTTCCTGACCACCGATTCGTCGGCGATCCGCACCAATAGCTCTTGCCAGTCCTCGGGCCACCCGGGCCGCAGGAACAGTCTTTCGCTGCGAATGAACATTCTTCAACTCCCGTCATCCGCCCCACGTCAGCCTTATGGCGGCAGCGTGTGACATTGCCATTACGGCTTGCGTTGGGATGACCCCGGAACGGGGTGCCGTGAACGAGCCGTGCTGAGGGAGAGACAAAAAAAGGGAGATGGGTCTGGCCCTCTCCCTCTTGTCGCCGGTTTGAACCGGCTGGGCCATCCCATCAGGGACAGCCCGTTATCGGCTGTCCGTTATTCGGCTGCCTGCGGCATGTCGACCGAGACGTACTTGCGGCCAAGCTTGCCAAGGTGAAATCGCACGCGGCCCGCGACCAGCGCAAACAGGGTGTGATCCTTGCCCAGGCCAACACCGGTGCCCGGATAGACCTTGGTCCCGCGCTGGCGGATGATGATATTGCCGCCGATCACTTCCTGACCGCCGAACTTCTTCACGCCAAGGCGGCGACCCGCTGAGTCGCGACCGTTACGCGAAGAACCGCCTGCTTTTTTATGTGCCATCTCGAACTACTCCGGAATTCTTATTCAGCGGCCTTGGGGGCGGCCTTCTTGGCCGGGGCCTTCTTGGCCGGCTTTTCAGCGGCAGCGGCTTCCTCGGCTTTGGGTGCGGCGGCTTCCTTCTTGGGAGCAGCCTTCTTGGCTTCGGCACCGACGGCAACGATCCGCAGCAGGGTCATCTGCTGGCGGTGGCCGTTCTTGCGGCGATAGTTGTGGCGGCGACGCTTCTTGAAAACGATCACCTTTTCGCTCTTCGCCTGGGCGATGATTTCGGCCGAAACGACAACGCCCTTGGCGTCCTTCACTTCGCCGCCGTCACCGGCCAGCAGAACGTCGGAAAGGGTGATGGTCTCACCGGCTTCACCGCTGAGCTTTTCAACCGCAATCTTGTCTCCGGCGGCAACCCGGTATTGCTTGCCGCCCGTGCGCACTACAGCGAACATGGTGCTTATATCCGTTCGTTTTTACCCAAACTACCCGGCAATCCGGGCAGCGCATCGGACCTCGCCAAAGGCAAGGGTGCCGAAAGAAGGGCTGCCCCTAGTCCAAGGTGCCGGGACTGTCAACGGGGAGAAGTCACTCTGGCAAGGTTTGCCGGGCATGCTATGGGCAGACATTATGACCCGTTCCGTTGTTGTCTCGATGCTCTCGCTCTCACTGGCTGCCTGTGCCAGCGACCGGGGCGAATTTCCCTCGCTCGAACGCCGGCCGATGGAACGGATTACTGCGACTTACAACCCGACTGCGCCAACCAGTCCCGCGCCGCTGCCCCCACCCAGCACCGCAGTGACCGGCAAGCTCGATGGCCTGATCGGCCAGGCCCGCACCGCCGATGCGAAATTCCGCCAGAAAGAAGTTCGCGCACGCAGCCTGGTGGGATCCTCAGCCGGTGCCAGGATGGGCAGCGAATCGTGGAATGTCGCAACCGTGGCAGTCTCCGAACTTGAAGCCGCGCGCGGTGAGGCGATGGTGGCGCTGACCGAGCTTGACCTGCTGTTCAACGATACCGTGCTGGCCGGCCAGGACGCCAGCGCGATCGGCAAGGCGCGCGACACGGTAACCGCAATCATCGGCTATGAAGATCAGGTCCTGGGCGAACTGCGGACCCGGCTGGGAAGCTAATCCCACCGCGCCAGGTCGGCATAGTCCTGCGTGCGCGGTTCGATCCATTGCCAGGCACCGCCGCGTTTCTCACGCTTCCAGAACCATGACTGGCTCTTGAGGTGGTCCATCGCGAAATCGATTGCGGCCAGTGCATCGCGGCGATGACGCGCTGCGGCAGCGACCAGCACGATCGGATCAAGCGGAGCCATCAGTCCGGTCCGGTGCAGGATCAGCAACCCCTCAAGCGGCCAGCGCGCCTTCGTGGTCCGCGCAAGGTCCTGCATGCCGGGCAGCGTCAGCGGGGCATAGTGGCGCAGCTCCAGGCATTCGACCCCGTCACCTGCCCGGACCTGTCCCAGAAAGCTGGCAATCCCGCCCGCCGTGCCGCAGGCTGCGGCGAAGGCCGCCAGCTCTGCAGCCGGATCGAACGGGGCATGGAGCAGACGGACGTCGGCCATGTCAGCCTCCGCTGACAGGAGGCAGAAAGGCCAGTTCGTCACCCTCACCCAGCACGATCCCGCCGCGATCGGCAAGCAGTTCGCCGTTGAACGCTATCCGGACCCGTTCGCCCAGCAAAGCCACCGCGAGTTCAGGCTCAAGCGCGGCCAGCACCGTCTCCAGCGGTCCGGCGGCCACTTCCCGTTCGCCCGCACCGGCCAGGTCTTCGAGCCGGCCCAGAAACACCAGCCGCGCGCTCATCCCCCGGTGGCCGACATGTGCCGCGCCAACGCCGGGGGCGCGCCGGGCCGGTCGATTTCGAAGTGATGCCGCTCGGGCTTGATCCGCATCGCCGTATCGAGCGCGGCGGCCAGGGCCACGTCGGGATCGTCCCCGCGCAGCGCAGCGCGCAAGTCGACCTGTTCCGTGCCGCCAAGGCAAGCATAAAGCTGCCCGGTCGCGGTTACCCGCACCCGGTTGCAGCCTTCGCAGAAGTTGCTGGTCAGCGGGGTGATGAAGCCGAGCCGGCCGCCGGTCTCCGCGACATCGACATAGCGCGCCGGGCCGCCGCTGCGGTGTGGGCTGGGGGTGAGGGTGAAACGTTGTTCCAGCGCGCTGCGCACCGCATCCAGCGGCAGGTACTGGTCGAACCGGTCGCCCTCGACCTCGCCCAGCGGCATGACCTCGATCAGGGTCAGTTCCATGCCCTGCCCATGCGCCCATTCGAGCAGCGCGGGGATCTCAGCCTCATTCACGCCTTTAAGCGCTACGGTGTTGAGCTTGACCGCCAGCCCGGCGGCCTGTGCCGCGGCGATCCCTTCGAGCACCTGCGGCAGGCTGTCGCGCCGGGCGAGCCGTGTGAAAGTGTCGCGATCCAGCGTATCAAGCGAGACGTTGATGCGCCGCACCCCCGCTTCGAACAGCGCCTCGGCATGCTGAGCCAACTGGGTGGCATTGGTGGTCAGCGTCAGCTCTTCCAGCCCGTCGCCCAGCTTGCGGCCCAATGCGCGGACCAGCTCGATCATGTCGCGCCGCACCAGCGGCTCGCCCCCGGTCAGGCGGATCTTGGTCACTCCGCGATCGATGAAGCCCAGCGCCAGCTGGTGCAGTTCTTCAAGGCTCAGCACCTCCTTGCGCGGCAGGAAGGTCTGACGTTCGGGCATGCAATAGCTGCAGCGCAAATCACAGCGGTCGGTCACCGACAGCCGCAGGTAAGTGATATGCCGACCAAACTGGTCGATCAGGGGGGCGGGCGCGCTCATGCTGCCGATACTACCACAGGCCCGGCCCCGGCGTCATCCAGCAGCAGGTATTGCCCGGTCACTCCGTCGGCCGCTTCGAGATAGGCCAGCGCCGCTGCAATCGCGGC
>JANPMA010000335.1:0-1924 GCA_031422595.1 Novosphingobium sp.
ATGGTATCGAGTTCGTTGTCGTGCAGGCTCTCGCTTGGCCAGTTCCCCGCGGCGAGGGACCCGGCGAGTGCGGCGCGGTGCGGACGCAGGTTGGCTTGCAGAAGTTCGGCCGAAGCTTCTGCCAATACTTGCGCTGCCTCGGCGGTGCCAAGGTCGGCGGGGCGGACGATTTCATTCTGACCCATCGGCAAGCCGCCGACGAGCTGGCCCAGGGTTTCGGAAAAGGCAATCAGCGCGACCGAGCGATCGAGATCGCTGGCTCCCGGCTGCTCGCTCCAGCCCACCACCGCTTCCAGCGCCGCCACGCTGGTCGCGATCCAGGCGAAGCCGTGGTGCGCGCGCTGATCCTCGGCGCTGATTTCCGCCACTGCCATACGCGCCGCGTCGCGGTAGAGGCGCGCGGCATCGAGGTAGCGGGTCAGGCTCATGCCTTCTCGAACACCGCCGCGATTCCCTGTCCGCCGCCGATGCACATGGTCTCAAGGCCATAACGCACATCGCGGCGCTGCATTTCGCGCGCCAGGTTGGCGAGGATCCGCCCGCCGGTCGCCCCGATCGGGTGGCCCAGCGAAATGCCCGAGCCGTTGACGTTGAGGATCTCGTGGCGGCTGTCATCGCCCGACCAGCCCCAGCCCTTGAGGCAGGCGAGCACTTGCGGCGCGAATGCCTCGTTGAGCTCGATCAGGCCGATGTCGTTCCACGACAGGCCGTTCCTGGCGAACAACCGCTCGCTCGCCGGGACCGGGCCATAGCCCATCCGGCTGGGATCGCAGCCCGCCGCAGCCCACGAATGGAAGAAGGCGATCGGCTCAAGCCCAAGCTCTTCCAGCCTGTCCTCGGCCACCACCAGGCAAGCGGCGGCGGCATCGTTTTGCTGGCTGGCGTTGCCGGCGGTCACCACCCCGCCCTCCAAGGGGCGCAGCTTGCCCAGCACCTCCATGGAGGCGTCAGCGCGGTAGCCCTCGTCGTGGTCGAACACGATCGGATCGCCCTTTTTCTGCGGGATTGATACCGGCACCAATTCGTCGGCAAACTTGCCTTCGGCCCAGGCCGCTGCGGCGCGCTGGTGGCTGCGCACGGCATACATGTCGCAAGCCTCGCGGCTGATGTTCCAGTCCTTGGCCAGGTTCTCGGCGGTTTCGATCATACCCGAAATCACGCCATAGCGTTCGATCGGCTGGCTCATTACCCGGCCGCGGGTCAGCCGGTCGTGCAGCGTCAGGTTGCCGGCGCGCACCCCTTTGCGGATGTCGGTGGTGTAATGCTCCACATTCGACATGCTTTCGCAGCCGCCCGCGACCACCAGATCGCTGTGCCCGGTCTGGACCATCATCGCCGCATTGACGATCGCCTGCAGGCCAGACCCGCAGCGGCGATCCAGCTGGTAGCCGGGGACGTGTTCGGGAAGGCCCGCCAGCAGCCAAGACCAGTGTCCGATGCACGGCGCTTCGCCATTGCCGTAGCCCTGGCTGAAGACCACGTCGTCAACTCGATTGGGATCGATCCTGGTGCGCTCCATCAGCGCCTTGAGAATCGTTGCGCCCAGCTGTCCGGCGGTCAGCGGTGCAAGGCTGCCGCCAAACTTGCCGACAGGCGTGCGGATGGGGGCGACAATCGCGGCGCGGCGCAGCTGGGTCATCGATTCAAATCCTCTTCCCTAATCCGTTCGTCCCGAGCGAAGTCGAGGGACAGCGTGCGAGGCGATCCCTTTCTTACGGGCATATTCTTCAAGGTAAACCGCTGAGGCAATACCCAGGGGAATCGCCGCCAGCGCGGTGACCAGCATCACCAGCATTGAGCCGACCCAAGCCGACAAAATGCCCGCGGTCTCGGCTTTGCGCGATGGGAACGACGTAAAGAACTCCATGTTAAGGCGCGGCACGCCGTCGATGGCCATGTTGACAAGGAGTGCCGCCAGCGTCAG
>JANPMA010000336.1:0-3652 GCA_031422595.1 Novosphingobium sp.
GGGTGGATCGCTCCACCTGGCCGTCACCACCCCGGCCGAACTTTCGCCCTTCGTCGCCCCCAAGGGCTCGATCACGGTCGATGGCGTCTCGCTGACCGTCAACGCGGTCGACGACCATGCCGACGGCACCTGCACCTTCCATCTCAACATCATCCCCCACACCGCCGAAGTCACCACACTGGGCGCTCTGCAAGCGGGCGATGCGGTGAACCTGGAGATCGACGTGCTGGCGCGGTATCTGCAGCGAATGGAAAGGCTCAGGCGCTAACGAACTAGACCGTTATCGCGGTTGAAATGGACCATCTTTGTGTTAGCTTTCGCCCCCGGCGGAGAGGGCGAAATTTATGCGCGCACCATTGTTCATCGCGATCGGTGTCCACAAGCCGGACAATATGGATCCCTTGCCTGGGGTGATCGAATCGGTCGACGGAATAACCGCCTGGGCCGAGGATAGCGGCTACGAGACAATCAAGATCGACGACCGCGCTGGGCCGGTCTTCGTCGATCGGATCAAGGATGCGCTGACCCCGCTCAAGGGCGATGGTTATAGCCGCGATGGTGCGCTGCTGCTCGACCGACCACGGATCATGGTCTATTTTTGCGGGCACGGGCTACATGCTC
Organism: Novosphingobium sp.; assembly: GCA_031422595.1. Lineage (GTDB taxonomy): Bacteria > Pseudomonadota > Alphaproteobacteria > Sphingomonadales > Sphingomonadaceae > Novosphingobium. The sequence goes on from JANPMA010000336.1 coordinate 622, forward strand.
CGGGGGACCAGTATTGGGTTCTGACCCCCGGCCCCGACCAGCCCAACCACCGGATCAGCGCGGTTACCTTTCAGGACATTTTGTCCACTTATGCCCCCAAGCAGGTCGGGGTGATAAGCGATGCCTGCAACGTGCCCAAGGCCGTAATCGGCACCGCGGTTTCGCCGGTCGATCCCTTCCCGGGCAAGCCCCGCTCTGTTGAAAAGGACACCTTCCGTTCCTCGCAAGAGGGCAAGCCTTCGTTTGCGGTCCCGGCCAAAAACGGAGCGCCGCCCTATTGCATATTCACCAGCGTTCTGGTGACGGCACTGACCGAACCGGCCCAACCGGACGCGCTGTCACCAATCTATCTCCGACTCAACGAGCGCAAGGTCACAAGCGACAGCCTAGCGACTTATCTTGAGAGCAAGGTCCGAGACGCTGCGCTTGACGTGGGCAAGCTGCAGGACCCGGTCTGCAACCCCGGTTTTCGCGCAATTGACGATGTCTATGCCGAGTTTCCGTCCGCTACAAAGGACGGCTTTAGCCCGGGCCCCGATCCAATCGAGCTGGCCGGGCCGCCGCCGATCGCTTCGATCGAACCGGGCGATCCGGCCCAGCTGCATCGGATCAACCGCTCGCAGTCCGAATGGCGCAGGCCCTTTGTTGAGAATGTTGGCAAACGGCTCCAGGCATTCAAGGACGATCTCTATCCCGACAAGAGAATAGGGCAACTGTTCGTTTCGCTCGATACCGTTGGCATGCCTTTGCCGCCGCCTGAGGTTGTTGATTCTAAAGGCATAAACCGAGCGGAGGTGCCGCTCACTTTCGAATACCCGACATGGGTCTTCAATGGCGGGAACGGATTTATCGATTCCGGCCGAAGCAGCACATTGATCGTCAAGTCGGGCCCGTTTAGCTGCGCCATTACCATGCACCACAACTTGTGGTGCACAACGCTGTTTGGCAACCGCGGTGATCTTCCCGATGCGCATGGCGGGGTTGAGCTGCTGGCTTGGGGTCATGGTGGAAGGCCGGATTTGATGCCAGACCGTCAGCAAGCAGCCCTCAGTGGCGCCGAGGCGCTGAAAGGTCTGTCCAACGGCACTCTGCAAGCCCGCGATATTCCCGCGCTGGCCCGCGATATGCGCTATATCAAGCATGCCGATCCGATGTTCGGGATCGTCCCGGCCTATCTATACGCCAGCATCGGCGATCTCGATAATATCCACCGGATGTGCTTCTATTATCTGCAGCACGATCAGGACGTGCCCTTCGATATTGCGCTGCTTTCGCAACTGCCGCTGATCCCTACCGGCAACGGTGGGTTCTGCATTGACGTGCCCGAAGTGTCCGAGGTGCCCGAGGCACGCCGCGCGCCCGACATGCCGCATTTTCTGTACACCGCAACACCGGCGGAACGCGTGACTGTTGCCGGAATCACCCCGACCTTGCGGCTCGGCTGGCAGAAGCTGGCTCATGCCGAGCACCAGGTCCACCAGCGATTGTTCGAGCTTTCCGGGCATCTGACCGAAAGCCCGGTCGCTACGCTCTATGGCGCCGAAGCAGGCCAGAAGCTGGTTTCGATCGTCAGGGAGCAGCAGCCATGAGGCTGGCATTCGTCCACGGAATCAAGAACGAAGACAACGATGCCGACACTATCCGCGAGGAGTGGTGGGCCGCGCTGGAAGAGGGTTGGCAGTCGCTGGGCCTTGCGCCGAAACCCAGGCCGCCGATCGACGTCGGCTATTACGGCAGGCTGCTCGCCGAAGGCTTGCCCGACGAAGTGGCCGAGATGGGACCGGGCGGAACCGCCACCGCCACGGGCTTTTCCGCAGGCCTGCTGCGAGAATATGCCGAGGCCGCCGGGCTGACCCAGGCCGAGCTCGATGCCGCTGCTGCCGAGCTGGGGATCGAGCCCGAAGTTGTCGCGCAAGGGATCCCGTTTCAGGGCGCGATCGTCAAATTTGCTTCGGTGCTGGAACGGGCACTGCCCACAAAAGGCAAGTACATCTCGCGCGTGCTGCTGAACCAGGCAATCCGCTATATTAACGACGATGCCCTGGCCGCTGCGGTTGACCGCGACGTGCGCAGGCAGATTTTCGACGACAAGACCGACCCGGTTGTGGTTATCGCCCATTCGCTGGGAACGGTGGTCAGCTATCGGTTGCTGGCCGACGGCAATCAGGCCCAGCGCAATGTCCCGCTGTTCGTCACGCTGGGCTCGCCGCTCAGCGTGCGGATGTTCCGCTCAGTCCTTCCGCCGCGCGGAACCATGCCCAGGCCGCCGATCGGCACTTGGCTCAATGGCCGCAATAGCGAGGATTTCGTCACGCTGGGCCGGGCGATCGACCGGGACCGCATTGGCTTCGACGGGGTGATCGATCATCCCGACGTCAGATCGGATGACCTCAACGTCCACAATATCCGTGACTATCTGCGTGATCCGGTGGTTGCCAGGACGATCTACGATGCACTTGTCTGATTGCCGCTGAGCGGCCCCGCCGCAAAGCTCTCACGCGTGATCTCATAGACCACGTGTCGGACTGGGCCGTTGACGGAATCGATCACGCCGCCATCGCGATCGCTCAGCCGTCCGCCGATCTTCTCCATCGCCCGGCGCGAGCGCAGGTTGTTTTCGCCGATACGGAAATCGACCCGTTCGACGTAGTTCAGCGCATGGGCCAGCATCAGCCGCTTCATCTCGCGATTGGTGGCCCCGCCCCAGTGGCCGCGCGCCAGAAAGGTCCAACCGATTTCGACCGAGCCGCCATTCGCCGGATCGTAAGCCTGCATCCGCGATCCGCCGATGATCCTACCGCTGGCTTTGTCGATCACGGTCAGGGCGCCTTTACCAGCCAGGGCATCGGCGAAATAGGCGCGGAACACCGGCTCTTGCCAGCGGTCGCTTGCGGGGTGCTGTTCCCACACCAGCGGATCGCTGGCGACGGCGTAGAGCGCGTCCCAATCGTCCGGGGCAAGCGGGCGAAGCAGCAGGGTGCGGCCTTCAAGGCTGGGCTGGCGGTCCATGCCGGGGGCCTTAGCAATGAAC
>JANPMA010000337.1:0-4503 GCA_031422595.1 Novosphingobium sp.
CGCCGAAACGGACCATGAACTGGTTGAGTTCGGGCTGGTTGAGCACTTCGGTCCCTGGGATCGCGGCGATGCCGCGAGCCAGGTGCCCGGCAATCCGCACGTCCTCGTCGACCATCCGCGCGACCCCTTCGCGGCCCAGCCGCCGCATCATCGCCCAGGCCGCAAAGCCGCGGCTACGCCGTGACAGTTCGGGAACATAGGCGCCGGGGTGGCGGAATTGATCGTTGTCGCGGGTCAGGTAGCTGGCCTGCATGTCCATCGCCCGGCGGTGGGCCTGCTCGTGGCGGACGATGGCGAAGCCGCAGTCGTAGGGGGTTTGCAACCACTTGTGGCCGTCGGTCGCCATCGAATCGGCCTGCTCGATCCCGTCGAGCAAATGCCGATGCTTGGCGCTGGCCCGCGCCCACAGCCCGAACGCGCCATCGACATGGAGCCAGCCGCCGACCGCATGAACCATCGGTGCGATCGTGACGAAGGGATCGCTGACCCCGGTGTTGATCTGCCCGGCCTGACCGATCACGATCGCCGGGGCGCTGTCAGCTTTGAGCGCGGCTTCGAGCGCGGAAGGCAGCATCCGGCCCAAGTCATCGGTGGCAATCGTGGTCACCCGCTTTTCACCCAGCCCCAGATAGCGCAGCCCCGAGAACACGGTGTTGTGCGCATCGGCTCCAATCAGCACGCGCAGCGGCGGCGCACCATAGAGCCCGTCATCCTCGACATTCCAGCCCTGCCGCAGCAGCAATTCGCCGCGTGCGGCAGCAAGGCCGACGAAGTTGGCAATGGTCGCGCCCGAGACCAGCCCGACCGAGCTTTCGGCCGGCAGATCGAGCAGTTCGAGCAGCCAACGCGCGGCCACCGCCTCCACCGCCGCGCCCGACGGGCTCATCGGGATGCCCGCGCAGTTCTGCCCCCAGGCCGAAGTCAGCCAGTCAGCCGCAACCCCGGCGAGGTGGGAGTGGCCGTTGACCCAGCCATAGAAGCGCGGCCCGACGATCGGACGCAGGCCATCGCGGGCGCCGCGATCAAGCTCTTCGATCACACTCAGCCCATCGGTCCCTGCATCGGGCACCGGACGATCGAACCGCGCGAAGATCTCGCCATAGCCCGCGGTCGGAAAGCTCGGTGCATCGGCCACTTCGCGCCGGTATTCGGCGCTCAGCCGCGCGGCCAGTTCCATTGCCGCGAAATCCTGCTCGTCCGAATACATTTTGCTCTCCCCTTGGCGATTGCGCCTGCTCGCATTCACCCTTAACCGCCAGGGATGAGCGACACATCCCGAATCAAGCGGCTGAAATTCCGCGCCTGGCATCGCGGCACCCGCGAGGCCGACTACATGATCGGGTGCTTCTTCGACCACCACTATTCGCACTGGGGCGATGCCGAACTGACCTGGTTCGAGGCGCTGCTGGACGAAGAGGATGTCGAAATCATGGCATGGGCGCTTGGCACCATGGAAGTGCCGGAGAAATACCGCGGCGCGCAGATGGATGCGTTCCGGAAGCTCGATTTTGTGCAGATCCCGCGGTAAGATGCCCAACGTTGGTTCCGCTTCGCACTTCTCATTAGTTCGTCATCCTGAACTTGTTTCAGGACCCATTTCGCTGCACATTCAGGTTCATGCGGCAAGAACGAAACCCCTGCGTCTATATTCTTGCAAGCCGCCACTACGGAACATTCTATATCGGAGTTACATCCGATCTGCTTGGCCGCCTTTGGCAACACCGGAACAACGTATTTGTCGGCCACACATCACGTTATTCAGTTCATCGGCTGGTTCATTTCGAAATGTTCGCTGACATGGAACAGGCCATTGCCCGCGAAAAGCAGCTCAAGAACTGGCACCGGCAATGGAAGATAAACCTGATCAACGAAGCGAACCCACACTGGGCTGACCTGGCCGTGGGTTTGGGGCTTCCGCCGCTTGCTCCAGCTAAACCGAAAAATGGGTCCTGAAACAAGTTCAGGATGACGACTAAGAGGAACGAGGAGGGTTCGACAGGGCCGAGTTCCCCCGCTAAAGCCCCTCCACCGAATCCCACCCCGCTTGCCTCCAAAATTGGCACGCGGGGCAATTGCTGTTGCGTGAGAGATGCCTGACTTCATCCGAATCCTGGCCGCCAAAAGCCCGCTGACCCTCGCCGCCTTGCCGCGCGGGGCGCAGCCGCTGGTCTTGGCCGACCTGGCGCGCGCGGCGAAAGCCCGGGCGGTGTTCATCGCCGCAGACGATGCCGCGATGCAGGCAATTGCCGACAGCGCGCAGTTCTTCGCGCCCGAGCTGGAGGTGATTTCTTTCCCCGCCTGGGACTGCCTGCCTTACGACCGCGCCAGCCCGGCGCTGTCGGTCAGCGCACGGCGGCTCGCGGCGTTGCAGAAGCTGCAATTGCCCGCCAAGGGCCCGCAGCTGTTCGTCACGACGATCAATGCGCTGCTGCAGCGGGTGTTGACCCCGTTCCGGATCCGCGAAAACGTCAAGGTGCTCAAGGCGGGAATCGAGATCGGCCGTGAAAGCCTGATCGCGCTGCTGCAAAAGCAGGGTTACAGCCGCACCGATACCGTAGCGGACGCTGGCGAATTCGCGGTGCGCGGATCGATCTTCGATATCTACCCGTCGGGCTTGGAATCGGGCCTGCGGCTCGATTTCTTCGGCGACGAGCTCGAAACGCTGCGCACGTTCGATCCCAACAGCCAACGCTCGACCGGGACGCTGGCCGAACACGTGCTGCTGCCCGCCAGCGAGGCCTTGCTCGACGAAGACAGCATCAAGCGCTTCCGCGGCCGCTACCGCGAGCAGTTCGGCGCCAATGCCACCGGCGACCCGCTCTATCAGGCGGTCAGCGACGGACGGCGGCTGGCCGGGATGGAGCATTGGCTGCCGCTGTTCGAGGATCGGCTGGTCACGCTGTTCGAGCATCTCTCGGCCGAGGACACGCTGGTGATCGATAGCAGTGCGATCGGTGCGGCCGACGAACGGCTGGGCGACGTGGCCGACTACTTTGCCTCGCGCACCGAGAGTTCGGGCAAGGCCGCGGGCAGCTATCGCCCGCTCGAACCTGCCGCGCTGTACCTGTCACGTGCCGAGCTCGACACCGCGCTGGGCGGACATCCGGTCCACCGCGCCGAGATCTTCACCCAGCCCGCAAGCGCCACGACGCTCGACTTCGGCTTTTCCGGAAGCCGCGATTTCGCGCCCGAACGCGCGCGCGGCGACAATGTCTATGAAGCCGCCGCGCGCTATCTTATCGGTCAGGCGGCGCAGGGCAAGAAGGCGCTGATCGCAGCCTATAGCGAAGGCAGCCGCGCGCGGATCGCCGCGATCCTGGGCGAGGCCGCACGCCCCGCCCCGATCATGGCCGAGACATGGCAAGAAGCGCTCGGTCTTGCGGCCAAGGGTACGCCAGTGGCCATGGTCCTGCCGCTCGAAACCGGGTTCTCCAATGCCGAGATCGAGCTGGTTACCGAGCAGGACATCCTGGGTGACCGGCTGGTCCGCCGCAAGAAGCGCCGCAAGGGAGCCGATGCCTTCCTGGCCGAACTGGCCGCGCTGACCCCGGGCGATCTGGTGGTCCACATGGACCACGGGATCGGGCGCTACATCGGGCTGCAATCGATCCCGGTGGGGCAAAGCCCGCACGACTGCGTCGCGCTGGAATATGCCGGGGGCGACAAGCTCTATGTGCCCGTAGAGAATATCGACGTGCTCTCGCGCTATGGCTCGGACGCCGAATTCGTCGGGCTGGACCGGCTGGGCGGCGAAGGCTGGCAGAAGCGCAAGAGCCGGCTCAAGGAACGCATCCGCGCAATCGCGCACGAATTGCTCAAGACTGCAGCCCTGCGCGCGCTGCGCACTGCGCCGGTGCTGCAGGCCGATGCCGGCTACAACCAGTTCGTCGAAGGCTTCCCGTGGCAGGAAACCGACGACCAGGAAGCCGCGATCGACGATGTTCTGAACGATCTGGCCGAAGGCAAGCCGATGGACCGGCTGGTCTGCGGCGATGTCGGTTTCGGCAAGACCGAGGTGGCGCTGCGAGCCGCCTTCGTCGCCGCGATGGCCGGGCAGCAGGTGGCGGTGATCGCCCCCACCACCTTGCTCGCCCGCCAGCACTTCACCAATTTCACCGAGCGCTTCGCCACCTTTCCGCTGACCGTTGGACGGCTTTCACGCCTGGTTGGAGACAAGGAAACCAAAGCCACTAAGGCCGGGCTGGCCGAAGGCACGGTCGATGTGGTGATCGGCACCCATGCCTTGCTGGCAAAGAGCCTGAGCTTCAAGCGGTTAGGCCTTGTAGTTGTTGATGAAGAACAGCGCTTTGGGGTGAACCACAAGGAGACGCTCAAGCAGCTGCGCAGCAATGTCCACATGCTGACGCTGACCGCAACGCCGATCCCGCGCACCTTGCAGATGGCAATGAGCGGGCTGCGCGAGCTGAGCACGATCCAGACCGCCCCGGTCGATCGCCTCGCGGTCCGGACCTATGTGATGGAATGGGACCACATGGTGATGCG
>JANPMA010000338.1:0-2860 GCA_031422595.1 Novosphingobium sp.
TGCCGCTCCTGCTGCGGCGTTACCCCGATGGGCGGCCCTCGCAGCGGATCGTGCCCAGCGCGCTGGCCGGGGGCTTGCTGCTGCTGGTCGGGGTTGTGCTGTGCCGGGTGCTGCCGCTGCAAAGCGAACTCAGGCTCGGCATCGCGCTGTCACTGCTGGGGGCGCCGTTCTTCCTGGCCTTGCTGCTGAGGATGCGGAGGGACCTGGCATGAGCCTTGTCGCCCGCGACCTTCGCCTCGCGCTGCGCCTCAATGGCGTCTCGCTGAACTTGCACCAGGGCGAGGTCACCGCGATTTGCGGACCCAACGGGGCGGGCAAGTCCAGTCTGCTGACCAGCCTGGCCGGTCTCGTCCCGCTGGCCAGCGGCGAGGTTCGGCTCGATGGCGAGCTGATGGCCGTGCTCGCGCGCGACGATCGCGCGCGGCGGCTGGGCTATTTGCCGCAGCAGGCCGAACTGGCCTGGGACATTTCGGTCGAAACGCTGGCCGGCCTCGGCCGTTTGCCGTGGAACATGGGCGCGGAGGCAGATCGGACAGCGATCGACCGCGCGCTTGCGGCCATGCAGCTGGAAGACCTGCGCCACCGCCCGCTCTCGCGCCTCTCAGGCGGCGAACGCGCGCGAGCGATGCTGGCGCGGGTGCTGGCGGGGGAGCCGTGCTGGCTGCTCGCCGACGAGCCGCTCGCCAATCTCGATCTGGCGCACCAGATCGCGCTGCTCGATCACTTCCGCGACCTGGCCGGGCAGGGGCTGGGGGTGGTGCTGGTGCTCCACGACCTGGCTCAGGCGATGAACCGGGCTGACCGGGTGGTAGTGCTGCAAGCCGGGTGCATCGTCGCCGATGGAGCGCCGGACGAGGCGCTGAGCGAGGCGGTGATCGCCCAGGTCTGGGGAGTCAGCGCGCGCTGGCTGGGAGACCCGGGCCAACGCGCGCTGGTGATCTAAATCCTCCCCGGAACGGGGAGGGGGACCACCGTAGGTGGTGGTGGGGTACGCGCGAGTGATCCCGACCTTGCCGGCGAGGTAGTGACCACCGGCCCGTACCCCTCCACCATGCTGCGCATGGTCCCCCTCCCCCAAGGGGGAGGATCATTTCAGCCCGCGGGCCTTCAGCATCGGTTCGATGCTGGGATCGCGGCCGGCGAAGCCGCGGTACATCTGCGGGTAGTCGATCGAGCTGCCCCGGCTCAGCACGGTGTCGCGGAACCGCTGGCCATTGGCGCGGGTCATGCCGCCGTTCTCGACGAACCATTGATAGGTGTCGTGCTGGAGCATTTCGGTCCAGACATAGGCATAGTATCCGGCCGAATAGCCGCCGCCCCAGATGTGGCGGAAGTAGCTGGTGCGATAGCGCGGCGGGACCAGCGTGGTCTCCAGCCCGAGCTGGGTCAGCGCCTGGCCTTCGAACGTATCGACGTCCTGCTTGCCCGCGGCGGCGCCGACCGCATGCCATTTCTGGTCGAGCATCGCTGCGGTAATCACTTCGCCCAAGGCAAAGCCCTGGTTGAACTTGGCCGCGGCCTGGACCTTGGCAACCAGCGCAGCGGGCATCGGCGCGCCGGTCTGGTAATGCTTGGCAAACTTGGCGAAGACCCGCGGTTCGGTCATCCAGTATTCGTTGATCTGGCTGGGATATTCGACAAAATCGCGCGCGGTGTTGGCGCCCGAGAGCGACGGATAGGACTGGTTCGAAAGCATCCCGTGCAGCGCATGGCCGAATTCATGGAACATGGTTTCGGCATCGCTGAAACTGACCAGCGCGGGCTGGCCGGGGGCCGGCCTGGGCGCGTTCAGGACGTTGAACACCACCGGCTTGGTCCCGAACAGGTGCGACTGGTCGACGAAGTTCGACATCCATGCGCCGCCCTGCTTGTTGTCGCGCTTCCACGGATCGAAATAGAACAGCGCCAGCTCGCTGCCGTCCTGGTCATAGACGGTGTAGACGGTCACGTCCGGGTGATAGACCGGCAAATCGGTGCGCTTCTTGAAGGTGAGGCCATAGAGCTGGTTGGCGGCATAGAAGACGCCGTTTTCCAGCACGTTGGTAATCTCGAAATAGGGCTTGGTCTCGCTTTCGTCGAAGGCATACTTTTCCTTGCGCAGGCGCTCGGAGTAGTAAGTCCAGTCCCACGGCTGGACGGTGAACTTGCCCCCGCTGCGCTTGATCAGCGCGTTAAGCTCGCCGGCTTCCTTGCGTTCCTGCGCGGCCAGCGCCGGGACCATCTGCTGCATCATGCCGATCGCCGTCGCCGGGTTCTTGGCCATCTGGTCGGACATGGTGAAGCTGGCGAAATCGGGGAAGCCCAGCAGCTTGGCCTTTTCGGCGCGCAGTTGCGCCAGTTCCGCGATCATCGCCCGGGTATCGTTGGCATCGCCGCGCTGGGCGCGGTTCCAGCCGGCATCGAACAGCGCCTTGCGGGTTTCGCGGTCCTTGAGCGAGGCAAGCAGCGGCTGCTGGGTGGTGTTCTGCAGGCTGAGCACCCATTTGCCCTTGAGCCCGCGGTCTTCGGCCGCCTTCGCCGCTCCAGCGATGTCGGCAGCGGAAAGCCCGGCCAGCTTGCGCTTGTCGGAAATCACCAGCGCACCGTCCTTGGTCGCGGCGGTCAGTTTCTGGCCATAATCGGTCTGCAGGGTGGAGATCCGCCCGTTGATCGTTTTCAACTGTTCCTTGGCTTCACCCGCCAGCGTCGCGCCGTTCTTGACGAAGCGGTCATAGGTGACCTGCAGCAACCGTACCTGATCGGCGCGCAGGCCCAGCTGGTCCTTGCGCTCGTAAAGGTACTTGATCCGCCCAAACAGCTTGTCGTTGAGCAGGATCGTGTCGTTCATCGCGGTCAGCTTGGGCGAGGTTTCCTTGTCGAT
>JANPMA010000339.1:0-5571 GCA_031422595.1 Novosphingobium sp.
ATCGCCTTGCTCGCCGACATTTCCTCAGGCCAGATCCTGTTCGCCCGCGCGGCGGACAAGCGAATGCTGCCTGCCTCAATGACCAAGGCGATGACCGCGCTGGTCGCTTTCGATCTGATCAAGCAGGGCAAGCTCGACGAGGATGCGGTGGTCACCGTGCGCCCCGAAGTGGCCGCGCGCTGGGCCGGGAAGGGGACTTCGCTCAACCTCAAGCCCGGCGAGCAGGTGCGGGTGGGTGACCTCCTGATGGGGACCACCACCGTATCGGCCAACGATGCCTCCGTCGCCCTGGCCGAAGCCGCGCTGGGCAGCAGCGAGACTTTCATCGAGACCATGAACGCCTATGCTCAAGCGCTGGGGATGAGCGGTAGCCGTTTCGCCAGCGTCAACGGCCTGCCCGATGGCGGCAAGACCTATGTCACCGCGAACGACATGATCCGGCTGGCAACCGCGCTGGTCGCCGAACATCCGGCGCTTTACCGCAAATACTTCGGGCGCAAATTCATGATCTGGCGCGGCGGGCGCTACACCAGTCACGATCCCTTTGCCGGGGTGCTGCCCGGGGCCGACGGGATCAAGACCGGGCATACCCGCGAGGCCGGGTTCAATTTCCTCGGAGCGGTCGAGCGGGACGGGCGACGGCTGGTGGTGGTGATTGGCGGCTCGCCCAGCGAGGCCGCCCGCGCCGATGCTTCGCGCGCGCTGGCCGAATGGGGTTATCGTGCCTGGGAGAGCCGCGCCTTTCTGGCCCGCGGCCAAGTCGTTGGCGCGGCCAGGGTCCAGGGCGGCGATGCGCGCGAAGTCCAGCTGGCTGTGCCGCGCCATTTTGCGCTGGCCTTGCCGAAGGGCCAGGCTGCGCAGATCAGCGGAAGGATCGTCTATCAAGGACCGCTCAGGGCACCGCTTGCCAAGGGTCAGCAGGTCGCCCGGCTGGAGCTTTCGATTCCGGGGCAGCCGGTCCACGCTTTGCCGCTGGTCACATCGCGCGCGGTTGGCCCGGCCGGGGCAATCGACAGGGTCATGGGCGGCCTGCTAGGGCTGTTCGAATGACGCGCGGAAAGTTCATAGTGTTCGAAGGCGGCGAAGGGGCTGGCAAGAGCACCCAGGCCCGGCTGTTGGCGGCTTCGCTTGAAGAGCGCGGGATCGCGTGTGTCGTTACCCGCGAACCCGGCGGAACCCCGGGCGCCGAGGCGATCCGCGGCCTGCTGCTGGGTTCCGAGGGCGAAGGCTGGCACCCCCGCGCCGAAGCCCTGCTGTTCGCCGCCGCGCGCTCGGACCATGTCGAGCGGCTGATCCTTCCGGGGCTGGAACGCGGCGCTTGGGTAATCTGCGATCGCTTTGTCGATTCGAGCCGGGCCTACCAGGGCGGGGCAGGAGGGCTCTGCGATGCCGATGTTATGGCGCTGCACCGGGTCGGCAGCCAGGGACTGCTGCCTGACCTGACCCTGCTGATCGAAGTATCGCCCGAGGTGGCCGAGGCGCGTGCCCAGGCCCGCGATCTTGGCTCGCCCGACCGGATCGGGGGACGCGATGCGGCCTATCATGCCCGGGTCGCCGCGGGCTTTTCTTCGCTGGCCGAAGCGGAGCCTGCGCGCTTTGCCCGGATCGACGGCAACGGTGACGCCGACTGCGTGTTTGAGGACATCCTGGGTACGCTGCAGTTACGCTTTGGTGCCTTTTGAAGTACCTTCACGGCCACGATGAAGCCTGGCGTGAGTGGCGCGCGGCGAGCGGCTCGGCCCGGATGCACCACGCCTGGATTCTGTCCGGTGTCAAAGGCCTCGGAAAAGGCCTTTTTGCCCGCGCTGCTGCCGCCGAGCTGGTCGCCGAGGCGGGGGTCAGGCAGCCCGAAGGCGCTGCCCATCCCGACGTTCTGGTGCTCGATCACCTGCCGCTCAACGATACCGAGGAAGAGAAGAAGGCCGAGGGTAAGCCCTTCCAGGTCAAGCGGAATATCACCGTCGACCAGGTCCGCCGGATGCAGGCCCGGCTGACCACCCGGCCCACCCTGGGCAGCCGCCGGGTGGTGATCATCGACCCGGCCGACGATATGGAAAAAGGCGCGGTCAATGCCTTGCTCAAGAGCCTTGAGGAGCCGCCCGCCGGAACCTATTTCCTGCTCGTCGCGGACCGGCTCGGGCGCTTGCTCCCGACCATCCGTTCGCGCTGCCGGATCATGCGGTTCAGTCCGCTAAATGCTGAGGAAATAGACGTAATTCTTGGCCGCGAGGCACCCCAGGCCAGTGCCGAAACCCGCACCGCCGCGATCGCCGCGGCCGATGGCTCACCCGGCGCCGCGATCGAATTCGTCGAACAGGACCTCGGCAGGCTCCATATCCTGATGCAGCGGCTGATCGCCGAAGGCGACGAACACTTCGCCCTGCGCGGCGCGCTCGCCGAAGAAATCGGTGCCCGTCCCGACCGCGACCGCCAGCTCGCCGCGCTCGACCTGGCCCGCGCGGTCGTCGCCGCCGGGCTGGGCAAGGACAAGGCCCGCGACAACCGCGCGATCGCCGCGCATGGCGAACTGGTCAAGCTGGCGGGGCAGCTGCCGACCTACAACTTCGATCCCGGTCTGGTGGCGATGGAATTGGGGGCCTTGCTGGCCTCGCTCGCCATGCCTAGAGAGGCCGCTTGACCCTGTCTTAGAAAGTCCAGACCCGGCCATGGCCGAAAAGTACTACATCACCACCGCGATTTCGTACCCCAACGGACGCCCCCACATCGGCCATGCCTATGAGGCGATCGCCGCCGATGTCATCGCGCGTCACCAGCGGATGCAAGGCAAGGACGTGCGGTTCCAGACCGGGACCGATGAGCATGGGCTCAAGATGGCTCAGAAGGCGCGCGAGCTGGGGGTAACACCCAAGGCGCTTGCCGATGAAATGACGCAATATTTCATTGATATGTGTGATGGTCTGAATGTTTCCTATGATGTTTTTCAGCGCACCACCGAACCACGCCATCACGTTGCCAGCCAGGAGCTGTGGCGGCGGATGGAGGCCAAAGGCGATCTCTATCTCGATCGCTACGAAGGCTGGTACTCGGTCCGCGACGAAGCCTACTACGACGAAAGCGAACTGACCCAAGGGGAGGGGGACGAAAAGCTCTCACCGCAGGGCACTCCGGTCGAATGGACCGTTGAGGAATCGTGGTTTTTCCGGCTGTCGAACTATGCCGAACGCCTGCTCAAGCTCTACACCGAGCAACCCGATTTCATCCGCCCCGAGAGCCGCTGCAACGAGATCATGCGCTTCGTCGAAGGCGGGCTGCGCGACCTTTCGGTCAGCCGGACCAGTTTCGACTGGGGGGTCAAGGTGCCGGGAAGCGAGAACCATGTGATGTACGTCTGGGTCGATGCCTTGACCAACTATATGACCGGAGTTGGTTTTCCGGACGAGGGTGGCGATTTCGCGAAGTACTGGCCGGCCGACCTGCACCTGATCGGCAAGGACATCACCCGCTTCCACACGATCTACTGGCCGGCCTTCCTGTGGAGCGCAGGGATCGCAATCCCGAACCACGTATTCAGCCACGGTTTCCTGCTCAATCGCGGGCAAAAGGAATCGAAATCGCTCGGCAATGTCACCGATCCGATGGAACTGGCCGAGCGGTTCGGTGTCGATGTCCTGCGCTACTTCCTGATGCGCGAAGTGGCTTTCGGGCAAGATGGCAGCTATTCACCCGAAGCGATTGTAATGCGAACAAATGCGGAGCTAGCTAACAGCTTTGGAAATCTGGCGCAGCGAGTTCTTTCGATGATCTTCAAGAATCTGGATGGCAAAGTTCCGGCGTGGGGGAATGCAACTGAGGATGCCAATTTGCGCGCTCTGGTTAGAATGGCCGTGCTCAATGATATGAGCCAAGAATTCCAAGAGCTGTCCTTCTCAACTGGCCTCGAGGCTTGGATGAAAGCTGTCTTTGCCTGCAATGCATATGTCGATGAAATGGCACCATGGGCACTCAGGAAGAGTGATCCCAGTCGCATGGCTGAAGTGTTGGGCACCCTTTATCGCTGCATTCTCGACTTAACTATCGGACTAATTCCGATTGCACCCACATCAGCAAATCAACTGCTCGATGCTATGGGAGCTGCACACGCAGATCGCGACTTTGACTGGATTGCTAACGGCAACCCTGGAAACCCAACCAGCCATGTGGTCGTCCAACCGATGCCGATTTTCCCCCGCCTCGAACTGACGAGCGAAAATGAAACCGCCTAACCTTGATCGTCACCCTGAACTTGTTTCAGGGCCCATTTTTCCCCACAGGCCACCGGTCTCGGAGGAGCAATGGGTCCTGAAACAAGTTCAGGATGACGTGGAAAGAGGAGCTGCGGTTTGCTGATCGATTCGCATTGCCACCTTGAATACAAGGGCCTGGTCGAGGACCAACAAGGCGTACTGGCGCGAGCCCGTGAGGCCGGGGTGGGAGGATTCCTTTCGATCTCGACCCGCCAGTGCGAGTGGGACAAGGTAATCGGCACGGCCGAGCGCGAGGCCGATGTCTGGGCCTCGGTCGGGATCCACCCGCATGAGGCCGATGGCCATGCCGACATGGGCGAGGGCGCCCTGCTCGATGCCGCCGCGCATCCGCGGGTGATCGCAATCGGCGAAACCGGGCTCGATTACTATTACGACCATTCGCAGCGCGAGACGCAGAGAGCCCTGTTCCGGCGCCATATTGCGGTCGCGCGCGCCACCGGCCTGCCGCTGATCGTCCACACCCGCGATGCCGAGGACGATACCGCTTCGATCCTGGCCGATGAAATGGAGCGGGGGGCCTATCCGGCGCTGATCCACTGCTTCACCGCTTCGGCCGACTTTGCCCGCGAGGTGCTCGATCTGGGGCTGACGATATCGCTGTCCGGGATCGTAACCTTCAAGAATGCCAAAGACTTGCAGGCAATAGCGACGGAACTGCCGGAGGACCGAATTCTGGTTGAAACCGACGCGCCGTTCCTTGCCCCAGTGCCGCATCGCGGGCGGGTCTGCGAACCCGCATTCACCGCTGATACGGCAAGATTCGTGGCCGGATTGCGCGGAGTTTCGCCAGAAAGCCTAGCCGAAACCACCACCCGCAATTTTGCGCGATTGTTTGCCAAGGCCGGCCTGTGAAAGCCCTGATCCTGGGCTGCGGGACTTCGACCGGGGTACCACGGGTCGGCAACGATTGGGGCCATTGCGACCCGGAAGAGCCCAAAAACCGCCGTTCGCGGGTTTCGATCATGGTTGAGAACGATGAGGGCAAGCGCCTGTTGGTCGACACCTCGACCGATCTGCGCGCCCAGTTGCTTGCCAACGAGATCGACCGGATCGACGCGGTGTTCTGGACCCATGAGCACGCCGACCATTGCCACGGAATCGATGACTTGCGGGTGCTGCGCTATGGCCGCGCCGGGCCGATCCCGGGCTTTGCGCACAGCGAAATCGCCCGGATCCTGCGCGCGCGGTTCGGCTATGTCTTTGCCGGGCAGCACGGCTATCCGACCCTGATCGAGCTCGATACGCTTGATCGGATGCGGATGTGCGCCGGGTTCGGGGTACGGCACTGCCAAATGCCGCACGGGCC
>JANPMA010000340.1:0-6493 GCA_031422595.1 Novosphingobium sp.
GCCTCGGCCGCGCGTTCGCGGCGCAGTTCGCGCAAGGCATCGAACAGCGGATCGCCGGTGGGGTTGACGCCGCCCCCGATCCGCTCGCGCCGAGTCTTGCGGGCCTTCTCGCGCTTGGGTGCCAGCGCGATCAGCACCGCAGCCTCGCCGGTCAGCACCGCCTTGGCATCATGCCCCAGCGCCAGCCCGCCGTGCTCGGTCGGGACCAGACTGCCGCGGGCCTGCAATGCGCGGGCCAGCGGGCGCAGCAAGTGCGCTTCCTCGCCATCGACGATCCCGAACACCGAGAGCCGGTCATGTCCGCGGGCCATGATCCGCTCGTCGCTCTGCCCCAGCAGGACCTTTTCGACATGGCCAAAACCATAGCTTTGCCCGGTGCGGTAAACCGCTGAGAGCAGCTTCTGCGCCAGGGTCGTCGCATCGACCACGCCGGGTGCATCAAGGCAATTGTCACAGTTTCCGCAGTTCTGGGGCGGGTCCTCGCCGAAATGGCGCAGCAGCAGCGCGCGGCGGCAACCGGCGGTTTCGACCAGCATGGCGAGCGCGTCGAGCCGCTTGCGCTCCCCCTCGCGGCGGCTCTCGTCGACCTCGCCAAGCCGGTGGCGGGCGCGGGCGAAATCGTCCGCCGCCCACAGCATCAAGGCCAGCGAGGCATCGCCATCGCGGCCCGCGCGGCCGGTTTCCTGGTAATAGGCCTCGATCGATTTCGGCACCCCGGCATGGGCCACGAAGCGCACGTCGGGCTTGTCGATCCCCATCCCGAAAGCGACCGTGGCGACCATCACCATGTCCTCGCTGGCAACAAACGCCGCCTGGTTGGCCTGCCGGACCTGCGGATCAAGCCCGGCGTGATAGGGCAGCACCGTCCGTCCGGTCGCGGCGGAGAGCTTTTCGGCGAGGTCTTCCACTTTCTTGCGGGTCGGGGCATAGACGATTCCCGGCCCCGGTTGTTCGGCCATCAGCGTGGTCAGCTGGCGCACTGGATTGTCGCGGTGGCGCACCGCATAGCGGATGTTGGGCCGGTCAAACCCGGCGACAATCAATCCATCTTCGGCAATGCCCAGCTGGGTCAGGATGTCGGCGCGGGTGTGGGCATCGGCGGTGGCGGTCAGCGCCAGGCGCGGGACCGCCGCGAACATATCCATCAGCGGCCTGAGCAGCCGGTAGTCGGGGCGGAAATCATGGCCCCATTCGCTGACGCAATGCGCCTCGTCAATCGCGAACAGGCTGATCTCCGCCTTGCTCAGCAGCTCGCGGAAATGCGGCTGGCTGGCGCGTTCGGGGGCGACGTAGAGCAGATCGAGTTCGCCGCTGCGGAACGCGTCGATCGCGCGTTCGCGGCTTTCCTCGCCATCGGCGCTGGTCAGACTGGCGGCACGAATCCCGTTCGCCTCGGCCCCGCGCAGCTGGTCGTGCATCAAGGCAATCAGCGGGCTGATCACCACGCAAGTGCCCGGCAGCATCACCGCCGGCAGCTGATAGGTCAGGCTCTTGCCCGCGCCGGTCGGCATCACCGCCAGGGTGCTTTGCCCCGCCAACACCCGATCAACCACGCGGTCCTGCACCCCGCGGAAGGCCGAGAAGCCGAAGGTGGTGTGGAGTTGGTCGAGAATGTCGGGCATGGTCACGCCCTGGGGCCTAGCGATACCGGTGGCTCAACGGAAGGGCGCGCGGCTCACTCTCTCCACAACGGATTCTTCTGCCTTGGAGAACGCGCTGCGCCCGGTGGGCGCATCGGGGGCGACCGCGCTGGTGAAAAAGGCCAATCCTTTGCCGCTGACCGGATCCCACCACAGCCCGGCCTTAAGTCCGTAAGCATCGCCGGCATGGCCGATCCGTGCCCGATCATCGCCGAACAGATCGTCGCGGCAATGCTCACCCCGGCCGCCGATCCGCTGGACCGTCAGGCCATAGGCGCAGAAGAACCCGGTTCCCAGGCCGTCCTCGCCGACCCCGTTGCTGCCGTTGAAACGCCAGCGGGCGTGGGTCAGTTCGGCGTAGGAACGCACTGTCAGGAAGCCCCGACCCTCGCGCGCCAGCATCCGTCCGATCCTGGCCAGATCGCGCATCGAGATCCTGAGGCCGCCCTGGGGGCTGAACAGCGCGCCGTTATCACCCAGCCGGTAGCTCGAAAGATCACAGGGCCGGCCATCGTCGATATAGACCTGGCAGACCGGCGGGTTGCCGTGCAGGTCATCGCGCGCCACCTCGCCGCTAGCGCGGTAAAGCACCACAGCGCGCTTGAACGCCTTAGCCGAACAGCCCGCCCCCCAGTTGAAGCAGGCATCAAGCTTGAGCGGTTTGAGCACCAGCCGGCTCATCGCCACGTCGAAGCGCTCGCCGGTCACCCGCTCGATCACGCTGGCGACCACCGGGAAATTGAGGTTGGTGTAATGGAACCAGCCCGAACCCGGGGCATGCGCGGCGTCCCAGACGCGCGGATCGGCCAGGCGCTGGCGCAAAGTAGTGCCCAGCGGGATCAAGTAGAGCTCCCCGCCGTCGATCAGGCTGGACTGATGCGACATCAACAGGCGCAGCGTGATCGGCCGGTCAGGGAAAGCTGGATTGCGCAGCGGCCAGCCCAGGTAATCCGAGACATCGCGATCGAGATCGAGCTTGCCCTGATCAGCCAGCCGCATCACCCCGATCGCGGTGACCAGCTTGGAGATCGAGGCGATCCGCACCGGATCATCAGCCGTCACCAGCCGCTCGGCCGGGCGATCGGCAAAGCCTTCAGCCAGCACCGGGGTGATACTGCTACGATCAAACCGCACAGCAACACTGGCGGGTTTGTAATCGAGCGGGGTAGGCATAACGCTAGCCGTTGCCGGAACGGCCAGACAGGCAAGCAGGATGACGAGGCACGTCGATTTCATGCAATCAGACTGCCGCAAGTCGCGCTAGCTGTCGAGCCATGCGCAAGACTTCCCTGCTCGCCGCCCTGGCCCTGACCCTCGCCGCCCCGTCCCTGGCCAACGACAGCGAAGCCGCGATCAATCTTGGCGGGATCGAACTGGTCGCCAATTCTGCGGTCTCGATGGACAGCGAGGACCTCTACATTTCGAAGGACGAGGTGCGGGTCCGCTATCGCTACACCAACCATTCGGCCAAGGACCTGGAACTGACCATTTCTTTCCCGCTGCCGCCGATCAAGGCGCAGGATGAGGAAATCTATGGCGACCAGGCTATCCCGGATTTCTCCAAGCTGGCGTTTCACACTGCGGTCGATGGCAAGCCGGTCAAGTTCCAGATTGTCAAACGCGCCGAGATCAAGGGCAAGGACGTAACCCAGCGCCTCGCCCAGCTCGGCTGGCCGCTCGAATGGATCACTGGCAGCGGTGATACCCCGGCTTTCGTGAAGAAGCTGACCCCGGCCCAGAAGGTTGCGCGGGTCGCCGAAGGGCTGCTACGCAAGACCCAGAGCGGTGAGCATTTCCCGACTTGGGACGTGGTCACCCATGTCACCCGCAAGCAGGTGTTTCGCGCCAAACGCAGCGTAGAAGTGACCCACCGCTATGCCCCGATGATCGGAGGATCGGTGGCCGGCGGGCTGGAGCCTTCGCTGCGCGGCGAGTTTCCCGGGCACGCCAAGGAATATTGCGTCGACAAGAGCTTCCTGGCCGCCTTCGACCGCACCTGGGCCGCGCGCAAGAGCGATCCCGATGCGCCGATGGCCTACAGCGAAACCTGGATCGGCTATGTCCTGTCCTCGGGCCGCAACTGGAAGGGGCCGATCAAGCAGTTCCGGCTGGTGGTTGACAAGGGCAAGGCGGAAAACATGGTCAGCTTCTGCATGGACGGGGTGAAGAAGATAAGCCCGACCCAGTTCGAGGTCCGCAAGACCAATTTCGAGCCCAAGGGCGACCTCAACATCCTGATCGTCCAGTGGCCCAGCAACGCGGACTAGCGTTGAAGATTTGGCATTGACCGAAGTTCGACGCTCTGTTCAATCTCGCGAATGGCCAGCCAAATAGACAATTCATCAGCTTCCGGGCGTCACATTGCTCTGCTGATCGATGCCGAAAATGCGTCTGCGGCCAAATTGCCGTCGATTCTGGCCGAACTGTCAAAATACGGCACCGCCAACATCCGCCGTGCCTATGGTGACTGGACGGCGTCGGGACTCAAAAGCTGGCGGGCGCAGCTTCACGAATATGCGATCCGGCCGATCCAGCAATTCAGCTATTCAAAGGGCAAGAATGCGTCCGACATCGCGATGGTGATCGACGCGCTCGAACTGCTTTACACCCAGAACCTCGCTGCGTTCTGCATCGCCTCGAGCGATGCCGATTTCACGCCGTTGGTGATGCACCTGCGTTCTGCGGGCAAGGACGTTTACGGATTTGGCGAACGCAAGACACCAGAACCGTTCCAGAACGCTTGCACCACTTTCTTGTTCCTCGAAACGCTGGGTAGTTCTGCGCAGGCGGACGAGTCCGAGCCGACCGCAGCAGCCAAGGCGCAGAAAGAGCCTGCCGCCAAGTCCAAAGCCGCAGCTCCAGCGGCTAAGAAGCCAGCCAATTCACTGGCACAGGACAGCAAGCTGGTGACCGTGTTGCGCGGTGCTGTTGAAGCCTCAGCCGGTGAAAATGGCTGGGCCCGGCTGTCTACCGCTGGCAGCGCCGCCAAACGGCTCGCCCCGATCGATCCGCGCAATTACGGCGTGTCGAATTTCACCAAGCTTTTCGAAGCTACCGGGCTGTTCGTCGTGGTTCGCAGCCAGAACGGCCAGCCCTACCTCGCCGATCGTGCCAAGGAACACACCGCCAAACCAGACGAGTAGGCCAGCTCAATCGAGGTTCGGCCTAAGCCACCGCTCGGCCGTCGCCAGATCGATCCCGCGCCGCGCGGTATAGTCTTCGACCTGGTCACGGCCGATCCTGGCGACGCCGAAGTATGAGCTTTCCGGGTGCGCGAAGTAGAAGCCACTGACCGCTGCGGTGGGCAGCATGGCCTGGCTTTCGGTCAGCACGATTCCGGCATTTGTCCCGGCGTTCAGTAGCTCGAACAAGATTGGCTTCAAGGAGTGGTCGGGGCAGGCCGGATAGCCCGGTGCCGGACGAATTCCCCGGTATTCTTCGCGAACCAGCGCCTCGTTGGTAAGCTGCTCGCCCGGCGCATAACCCCAAAGCGTGGTGCGGACATGAGCGTGCAGGCGCTCGGCAAAGGCCTCGGCGAAGCGATCGGCCAGGGCTTTGAGCAAGATGTCCGAATAGTCGTCGTGACCCGCCCGGAATTTCTCAAGGTGCGGTTCGATCCCGTGGATGCCCACCGCGAAACCGCCGATCCAGTCGCCATCGGGGTCGATGAAATCGGCCAGGCAATAGTTCGCCCGGTCGCGGCTCTTGCGGATCTGCTGGCGCAGGAAGGGGATGCGGACATGGCGCTCTTCTTCGGCGAGGTAGATTTCCACGTCATCCCCGTCGCGCGCGCAGGGCCACAAGCCAGCAACGCCGCGCGCGGTGAGCCACTTTTCCGAAACGATCTTGTTCAGCATCGCCAGCGCATCGGCGTGGAGCGATCGAGCGCTTTCGCCGACCACTTCGTCGTTCAGAATTGCGGGGTAGTTACCGGCCAGTTCCCAGGCGCGGAAGAACGGGGTCCAGTCAAAGCAATCGATCAGATCGACCAAGTCCCAGTCTTCGAAGACATGCAGCCCAGGCTGTTCGGGCGGCATCGGCTTGTCGCTCATGTCGGCCTTGAACCCATTGGCGCGGGCGTCTTCCAGACTGAGCAGGATCGAAGGATCCTTGCCGGCGCGGACATCGCGGACGTGCTGGTATTCCTCGGCCGTGGCCTTGATGAACGGCTCAGCCTGGGTGTCGGACAGCAGCTGGCTGGCCACCCCGACCGCGCGGCTGGCGTCGAGCACGTGGATCACCGGGCCGTCATAGGCCGGATCGATCCGCAGCGCGGTGTGGACCTTGCTGGTGGTCGCCCCGCCGATCAGCAGCGGCATGGTGAACCCGGCGCGCTTCATTTCCTCGGCCATGGTGACCATCTCGTCGAGCGAAGGGGTAATCAGGCCTGAAAGTCCGATCATGTCGACATCTTCGGCCACCGCGGTCTCGAGGATCCTGGTCCAGGGGACCATGACCCCCAGATCGATCACTTCATAGCCGTTGCACTGCAGGACCACGCCGACGATGTTCTTGCCGATATCGTGGACGTCGCCCTTGACCGTGGCCATCACGATCTTGCCCTTGGGCCGCGCGCCAACCTCTTTCGCGGCCTCGATATAGGGAATCAGGTGGGCAACCGCTTTCTTCATCACCCGCGCCGATTTGACCACTTGCGGAAGGAACATCTTGCCCGCCCCGAACAGGTCGCCAACGGTGTTCATCCCGGCCATCAGCGGGCCTTCGATCACTTCGATCGGGCGGGGATGCTGGAGCCGGGCCTCTTCGGTATCCTCGACCACGAAGGCATCGATGCCTTTGACCAGCGCATGCTCCAGCCGCCGCGCGACATCCCAGCCGCGCCATTCCTCGGC
>JANPMA010000341.1:0-9039 GCA_031422595.1 Novosphingobium sp.
GATACCAATGCAGTTCTCACGCGGCGTCCTTTCCGCAAGGGACTTCCAGAGCAGCGAGGAATTCGCCGGCTCGCTTCAGCATTGCCTCATCCCACTGGTCCAAATCAATGGTCAGCCCCAGACGTTCAAGGCTGGTTACCCCGAATTCATCGATCCCGCAGGGTACGATCCCGCCAAAATGCGACAAATCGGGCGCAATGTTGACCGAAAAGCCGTGCATCGTCACCCAGCGGCGGATGCGCACTCCGATCGCACCGATCTTGGCTTCGCGCCCGTCGACATCGCGGGTCCAGATCCCGATCCGGCCCGGCGCGCGCCATGATTCGACCCCGAAGTGGCCGAGGGTGGCGATCACCCAGCCTTCCATTGCATGGACAAACCCGCGCACGTCGCGCGCCCGGCGCTTGAGGTCGAGCAGGACATAGCCGACCCGCTGGCCGGGTCCGTGATAGGTATAGCGTCCGCCGCGCCCGGCCTCGACCACTTCGAAGCGCGGATCGAGCAATTCGTCGGCCGCCGCGCTGGTTCCGGCGGTATAGACCGGCGGATGTTCGAGCAGCCAGACCAGCTCCCTGGCGGTTCCTTCGGCAATCGCCACGTTGCGCGCGGTCATCTCGTCGAGCGCGGTGCGATAGGGCACCTGCGCCAGATCGCGGCGCCATTCGATGCTTTCGGGCAAGACAATATCCATCGCGCGATTGCGTGGCGGCAAATGCTGTGGTTATCAAGGGGGCATGAGCACACAGCCAAGCCGTCCGCCCTTCGACAGCAACCGCGCCTGGGGCGATGCCGTCAACCTGGTCAACAGCAACCGCGACCTGCTGCTGGCGCTGGCTGGAGTGTTCCTGGTGGTACCAGCTTTTGCTGTCGCCATGCTATTGCCACAACCCCAGCCGCCGGAAGGCGCAGAGATGCAAGCCGTGCTGGCAACCTTGGGTGAATACTACCAGAGCAATTCCATCGCGCTGGTGTCGATAGCCCTGTTCCAGATGATCGGCTCGCTCTCGATGTTGGCCTTGTTCACCGACTCCGCCCGACCAACCGTGGGTGAGGCGATCCGACTGGGGTTCCAGTACACCCCCACCGCCATCGCCGCGCAGCTCCTGCTGGCCTTCGCGATTGGCTCAATGGTGCTTCTGCCGGTACTGCTTGGCGGGGCTACGAAATCGCCCGGTATCACGGCGCTCACCATAGTTGTGGCCGTTGCCTTGGGGGTCTGGGCGATGATCCGCCTGTCGCTGTTGGCCCCCGCGGTGATGGTCGACCGCCTTGCCAATCCACTGAAGGCGATGGAGCGATCCTGGCGGCTGACCGAAGGCAACGTGCTGCGGTTGCTGGCCTTCTTCGTGCTGGTCCTGATCGGCTTTATCGTGGTGACGCTTGTCGCCGAGGGCGTGGTTCGCCTGGCGCTGACGCTGGTCGCCGGGGACAAGCCCGCAGACATTGTCGCAACCCTGGTGGCGACACTGATGCAAGCGGCGATGTCGGTCTATTTCATCGCGATCTCAGCTGCCTGCCACCGCCAGCTGGCCGGACCTACGACGCAATCGATAGTGGACAAGTTCGATTAGAACGCGCAGCATCCGCCTCCTAGGGACAAGTAACGAGGGGGTGGTTATGGACTACAGTATTTCCAAAGCATTTTCAGACGCAACACGTTCGGTAACCGAGCGGCTAGGAGGGCAGATTGCCGTCTGGGGCGTGTTTTTCGCAATCCAGATTGGCGCTATGATCGTGCTGATGATGATGATGGGCGGCTCGATGATGGCACTCGCCGGTCCCGGTGGGGGCGGTCCGGACGCGCTGGCCGGTCTCGGGGGCGGGATGATCCTGTTCTTGTTCTTGTTTTACGTGGTGATCATCGCGATCGCTATGGCGGCCAATGCCGCGCAAGTGACGATTGCCTCGCACTTGCGCAAACCAGCGGTCGGTGACGCGGTAAACAACGGCTTCCGCTCGGCCCTACCGCTGCTTGGTGCGGCGGTACTGCTGCTGATCGCCTACTTCGTGATCGCGCTGGTGCTCAGCCTGGTGGTCGGTGGCTTGGCCGCAGTTTCGGGATCAGGGGCGGTCAGCATTGTTCTCTTCGCGGGCCTTTGCGTCGTGCTCGCTTATGTCGGCACCAAGCTGTCGATGCTGGTGCCGGTGGTGGCGCTCGATGGCGAACGCAACCCGATCAACGCGATTTCCAGATCGTGGAGCATGACCAATGGCAAGGTGCTTCCGGTCTTCCTCACCTATCTGGCATTTATCGTCGCGCTGGTGGTGGTGATCGGCGCGATCGTCGCAGCGCTGGTGCTCCCGACGATGAGCGGTGGTGCGATGCCCGGCGTCGGAATGATGGTGCTGCTCTTGGTGGTTTACCTGGTGGCGATTGTCGCAGTCACGCTCTTTGCCGCATCGTTGACCGCGGCGGTGCATCTTCAGCTGTCCGGCCGTTCGGTCGAGGACGCCAGCAAAACCTTCTCCTGATCAGCTGCATTCTGCGGGCTGGCAGGACGTCTATTCCTTCCAGCCCCAGAACAGCTTGCAGGGCAGCACGTTGAGCCATTCGAACCCCGCGTCGATCCGGGCGAAATGCCGCGCCATGTAATCGCGCGCGCTGGCGCGGAACTGGTAGACCAGGAAAGCCCCGCCCGGGCGCAGCACGCAGTGGGTGGCAGCGGCGATGGCCGGGCCGACCCCGTCTGGCAGGGTTGAGAATGGCAGGCCTGAAAGCACATAGTCGGCATGATCGTGCCCAAGCGCGCGCACGATCTCCTCGACATCGGCGGCTGAGCCCAGAACCGCGATGAAGCGGCTGTCGGTGATCGTCGCCTTGAGGTAATCGATATAGAGCGGATTGGTGTCGATCACGATCAATTGGCCACCTCGCGGCAGGCGATCGAGCACCGGGCGGCAGAAAGTGCCCACGCCGGGGCCATATTCAACGAACAGCTTGCATTCGTCCCACTTCACCGGGGCCAGCATCTTGGCGATCGTAAAGCGCGAGGACGGGATGATCGAGCCGACCATCACCGGGTGTTCGACAAAGCCCTGCAGGAACACGCCCCACGGCCCCAGCGCGCGCATGATCCGGCGCTTGATTCGCTGGCCCAGATTCTGTTCGGCAAGTTCGCTTGCGGTCATATAGGATATTAATCCTGCTACTGCGATGTGGGGCACGCCCTTCACAAATTTGCCGGCCCATTGCAAGCAGCGAGCGAGGGGACTAGCGACGAAAAAATGTCGCGTAGCGATCCGCAACTGAATCCGGCACTGTCCGCCACCACCACCAGCCTGCCCGGCTGGCGTGTGGCGCTGCTGTTCACCGTGGTGCTGGTCACGGCATCGGGCAACACCGCGATGCAGACAGTGATGCCCTCGATCGGGACCGAGCTGCAGGTCGAGGATTTCTGGATCAGCCTGGCCTATACCTGGTCGGCGCTGCTGTGGATGATCTGCGCGCCGCTTTGGGCCCGGCGCAGCGACAAGCGCGGGCGCAAGGCGATGATGGGGATCGGGCTGCTGGGCTTCATCGCCAGCTTCGGGCTGTGCGGGCTGGCGCTGTGGCTGGGGCTGAACGGCTGGCTGAGCGCAATTGCAACCCTGGTGGTGTTTGCCGCGTTCCGCTCGCTCTACGGCGGCTTCGGATCGGCCGCACCGCCCGCCGTGCAGGCCTATGTCGCCAGCCGCACCAGCCGCGCGCAGCGCACCCAGGCGCTGTCGCTGATCTCTTCCAGCTTTGCGCTCGGCACGATCATCGGCCCGGCCCTGGCGCCGTTGTTCATCCTGCCGGGGCTGGGCCTGACCGGACCCTTCGTGGCGTTCACGCTGATCGCGGTAGTGGTGCTGATTGCCTTGCGCGCCTTTCTGCCCAGCGATGCACCGGGCTTTGCCGGCAAGGGCGATATCACCGCCGCGCCGTTCAGCACCAATTCGAACACCGGCCTGCAATCGGCCGATGACGACGACGATAGGCTTGACGGAGAGATCGAGCTCGCGCCCGGCGGGCCGATTGCGATCCTCAAGCGGGCCTGGGGCGACCGGCGGATCCGGCCCTGGCTGGTCGCCGGACTGCTTGGCGGGCATGCCCAGGCGGCGGCGATGGGAATAGTCGGATTCCTAATCCTTGACCGGCTTGGGCTGCGCGATACCCCGCTGCTGGGCAGCGAACCGATATCGCGGGCCATGATCTTCGGCGCCTTTGCCACCCTGATCGCCCAGTGGGGGCTGATTCCGCTGCTGCGGCTGGGCCCGCGGTCTTCGTGCCTGTGGGGGATCGCGATCGCCGCGCTCGGCGTGGCGCTGCTCAGCATCGCCGGGCGCGAATATACCATCGACCTTGCCGTGGGGCTTATCAGCCTGGGTTTCGGGCTGTTCCGCCCAGGCTTCACCTCGGGCGCATCGCTTGCGGTGTCGCGGGCCGAACAGAGCCAGTCGGCCGGTGTGGTCGCCTCGGTCAACGGCGCAGCCTATATCTTTGCCCCGGCGGTCGGGGTCTGGCTTTACGGCCACGACCCCTGGATCGGCTTCATCGCGATCGAACTGCTGTGCCTGGCAGTGATTGTGGTCGGGATCAGGAACATGACCCCCGACGTCGATCTGGTAGAGCGACGCCGGGCCTAGCGACTGGCCGGGATCAGATGATCTCCAGCACCTTGTCCTGCGGCCGGCACAGCCGCACGCCCATTTCGGTTTCGACCAGTGGCCGTTCGATCAGTTTCGGCTCAGCCGCCATTGCCGCGAGCACTTCGGCGTCGCCTGCTTGCGGCAGGCCGCGTTCCTCGGCGTCGGTGCCGCGCAAGCGCAGGCCCTGCTGCGGGGTGATCCCGGCCTGGCGGTAAAGCTGCGCGAGCTTTTCGGCACTGGGCGGGCTCACCAGGTATTCGACCACGGTCACCTCCACGCCCGGCGTTCCTTCAAGAATCGCCAGGGTCTTGCGCGAAGTGCCGCAAGCGGGGTTGTGCCAGATGGTCGATTTCATGGTCCGGATCCTGTTTTGAGGCGAATTTGGCCCGCATAACCGGAAATATCGGCCATGGGCAAATTTGATCCTTGTCAATGCGAACGATTCGCATTAGCGGCACTCTTGTTAATGCAAATCGTTCGCAATAAGGATTCTCATGCCCTCCTCGCGCAATTTCTACCGCCTTGCGCTTGCCTGCACCGCCGCACTGGCCCCGCTCGGCTGGGCGAGCCCGGCGCTGGCCGAAGCGGCAGCGGAAGGAGAGGGGCCCGAGATCATCGTCTATGGCCGTCCCGACGGTTACGACCTCGAATCGACCCCGACCGGCACCAAGACCGATACCGCGCTGGTCGATGTGCCCCAGTCGATCACGGTGATCAGCCGCGAGCAGCTTGACGACCAGGGCATGCTCTCGCTGGGCGAGGCGCTGCGTTATGTCCCCGGCGTGGTGCTGGGCCAGGGCGAAGGCCACCGCGATCAGATCACAATCCGCGGCCAGAACTCCACCGCCGATTTCTTCCTCGATGGCCTGCGCGATGATGCACAGTACTATCGTGCGCTGTACAACATCGAACGGGTGGAGGTGCTGCGCGGCGCCAATGCGCTGATCTTCGGCCGTGGCGGCGGCGGCGGGGTGATCAACCGCGTGTCGAAGGCCCCGGTGTTCAGCCGGACCAAAGCCTCGGCCTCGGCTGCGGTGGACAGCTTTGGCGCGTGGAGCGTCGCTGGCGACATCGGCGCACCGTTATCCGACGCGGTGGGCCTGCGCCTGAACGCCACCTACGAGGAATTTGACAATCACCGCCAGGACTATGCCGGGCACTTCATCGGCATTACGCCAACGCTGGGGGTCAAGCTGGGCGATGCGACCACCTTCGCGGTTACTTACGAATATGCCGAAGACCGCCGCAGCACCGATCGCGGCGTGCCATCGCGCGACAAAGTGCCGCTCACCGGCTTTGACGAAACGTCGTTTGGCTCCGCCGTGATCAACCGCAGCGATGTGACCGCGCATCTGGTTCACGCCCGGCTCGATCACGAATTTTCGGACGCGCTGTCGGTCAATCTGTCGGGGCAGTTCGCCGACTATGACAAGTATTACGGCAACGTTTATGCGAACAGCGCGGTGTCGGCGGCAAACACGCTGACCCTCGCGGCCTATCGCACCCCCACCCAGCGCCGCAACTGGATCGGCCAAGGCAATCTGGTGTGGAAGACCACCACCGGCGGGATCGGCCACACTCTGCTGCTCGGCTTTGAAGCGGGCGATCAGAACACCGTTTCAACCCGCGAGAACGGCACCTTCCCCGGCGGCGCGACCGTCACGCTGGCACAGCGGATCACTATTCCGACCGTGACCTTCCCCGCCATCACCAGTTCTACCGATTCGTCAGTGCAGACACTCTCCGCCTATCTGCAGGACCAGATTGACATCGGCGATCATGTGAAGCTGGTGCTGGGGCTGCGCTATGATGATTTCCAGATCGCCTCGCTTAACCGGATCAACGGATTTGCGGGTGCGCGCAGCGACGGTAAATGGTCGCCGCGTGTCGGCTTGGTGCTGAAGCCGCAGGACAATCTCTCGCTCTACGCCAGCTATGCGCGCAGCTTCCTGCCGCAGTCGGGCGACCAGTTCACCGTGCTTGATATTACCACCCAGACGCTCGCGCCAGAAGAATTCCGCAACGTGGAGGCCGGGCTGAAGTGGGACCTGACCGAGCGGCTGGCGTTTACGCTCGCGGCTTACCAACTCGACCGCAGCAATACCCGCGCCAACGATCCGATCAGCGGCAGCGCCGTGCTCACCGGCTCCAGCCGCGTGCGTGGGATCGAGGCCGGGCTGGTCGGCGAAGTGACGCCGGAGCTGCACCTGACGCTGGGCTATGCCCATCAGGACGGCGAGATCCGCACGACCACCGCCGCCGCGCCCGCGGGCCGCCCAATCGCGCAGCTCCCCCGGCATCAGGCCTCGGCCTGGGGACGCTATGACGTGACCGACAGTTTTGGCGTGGCGCTGGGCGTGGTGCACCAGTCCAGCCAGTTCGCCACGATCAGCAACCAGGTGCGGCTGCCCGCGTTCACCCGCGTGGACGCCGCGCTGTTCCTTGATCTGTCAGACCGAATCGCGCTGCAGCTGAATGTCGAAAACCTGACCGACACCGACTATTTCCCCAGCGTGCACACCGATAACAACATCAGCACCGGCGAGCCGATCAATGCGCGGCTTTCGCTCAAGCTGAAATTCTGACCGAACAGGCTGGTCCATTCAGGGCCAGCCCCACCACCTGCCCCATCACTTTCACAGCCCCTTCCCTTACGGCTTCGGGTTAAAACTAATCGCGCGGTTAATTGCCCCTTGGCCTTGCGGCGAGCCTCTGGCACTGAGTGTCAGAGACTCGACTGTAGCAGGAGCGGCACCATGGATTTTGAACCCACAGAACGGCAACTGTATTGGCGTGACCGCGTGCGGCAATACATCGAAAACCATGTCCGCCCGCGCCATCACGAATACAAGACGCAGAAGGCTGAAGGCGAGCGCTGGAAGGTGCTGCCCGTGGTTGAAGAGGAAAAGGCCCGCGCCAAGGCGCAGGGGATCTGGAACCTGTTCATGCCGCCGCAGGCCGGGCGCGCTCACGTGGAAGACAGTTTTGAATTTGAAGGGCCGGGCCTGACCAATCTGGAATATGCCCTTTGCGCCGAAGAAATGGGCCGCGCGGGCTGGGCCAGTGAGGTGTTCAACTGCTCCGCGCCCGATACCGGCAACATGGAAGTGTTCCACCGCTATGGAACGCTGGAGCTAAAGGAACGCTGGTTGCGCCCGCTGATGAATGGCGAGATCCGCTCGGCCTTCCTGATGACTGAGCCAGCGGTTGCGAGTTCGGATGCGACCAACATCGAATGTTCGATCCGCCGCGAAGGCGATGAATATGTGATCAACGGCCGCAAATGGTGGTCATCCGGCGCAGGCGATCCGCGTTGCGAGATCGCCATCCTGATGGGCAAGACCGATTTTGAAGCAAAGCGCCATGCACAGCAATCAATGGTGCTGATGCCGCTGGACACGCCCGGTATCAAGATTGAACGGCACTTGCCCGTTTACGGTTATGACGATGCGCCGCACGGCCACATGGACATCACCATGACCGACGTGCGGATCCCGGCGAGCAACATGCTGCTGGGCGAAGGTCGCGGGTTCGAAATCGCGCAGGGCCGCCTCGGGCCAGGCCGGATTCACCACTGTATGCGCACGATCGGCGTGGCTGAGGAAGGCCTGGCCAAAATGTGCAAGCGGCTGCAATCGCGCATCGCCTTTGGCAAGCCGGTGGCGGATCAATCGATCTGGCACGAGCGGGTGGCGCGCGCGCGGATCGACATTGAAATGACCCGGCTGCTGTGTTTGAAAGCCGCCGACATGATGGACAAGGTCGGCAACAAGGCCGCAGCAGGCGAAATCGCGATGATCAAAGTTCAGGCCCCGACCATGGCGCTCAAAATCCTGGACGACGCCGTGCAGGCGCATGGCGCGGGCGGGGTTTCCGAAGACTTCGGCCTCGCCGAAGCCTGGGCGCACCAGCGCACCCTGCGGATCGCCGACGGCCCGGACGAGGTCCACAGCCGCGCGGTTGCCCGGATCGAGTTCGCCCGTCACGCACCGATGCCGGACAAGGGCGGTGCGTTCAGTTCGGCCGATGTCGGGGTGAGCCGGTAATACCCAGCGTGGCGCAGTAGACTTCGACAAGCTCAGCCTGAGCGGACTTTGCTTTAAACCCAAACCCGCTCATCCTGAGCCTGTCGAAGGATGTCGCGCGATCTATCGGATTCGGAGACCCAAATGAAAGCCGCCGTCCTCATTGCCCCGAACCAGCCGCTGGAGATCGAAGAACTCAGCATCAGCAACCCCGGTCCGCATGAAGTGCTGATCCGCACGGCGGCTTGCGGCCTGTGTCATTCGGACTTGCACTTCATCGAAGGCACCTATCCGCATCCATTGCCCGCCGTGCCCGGCCACGAAGCCGCCGGAATCGTTGAGGCGGTGGGCAGCGAGGTCCGCACGGTCAAGGTCGGCGATGCCGTCGTCACTTACCTGTCGG
>JANPMA010000342.1:0-7661 GCA_031422595.1 Novosphingobium sp.
CCTGGCGTGTCGCTTGCGTGTACCGCTGCTCGTCTCTCGCATCATCGCCACCATGCGGATCACTTCGGGTGGCGAGTTGAAATGCCGAAACGGGCTCAGCGGCGATGATCTCGGCTTCCGGCCCATCCGTGCCAGCTAACATAGTGCCCGTGCGGCGCCATATTGGCCTGGCAGAACCCGCTAGTGCATTCCGGCTACAGCCGCCTTGAAGATGGCGGTCATGTCAGCCGCGCTTGTCGCGCGAGGATTTCCGCCGGTCGAGGGGTCACGCTGGGCGTGGTCCCCGATGGTTTCGGCCTGATCGGCGGGCACTCCGATCTCGCCAAGGCTGCCGGGAATGTCCAATTGCGTGCGGAAGGCGAGCACCCAGGCATAGACCGCATCGAAACCCATCCCTTCGAGCCCGAGATAGCGCGCCAGCGCGACCATTTTTTCTTCGATGGCCGGACGGTTGAAAAGCATCACATAGGGCAGCACGATCGCGTTCGTGAGGCCGTGGTGGGTGTTGTAGAATGCACCGACCGGATGCGAGATCGAATGGACCGCGCCCAAGCCCTTCTGGAACGCCGTCGCCCCCATGCTCGCCGCCGCCAGCATCCGCGAGCGCGCTTCGATATCGCCGCCATTGGCATAGGCGCGGGGCAAATAGTCCTTGACCAGCCGCATCCCTTCCAGCGCGATGCCGTCTGCCATCGGATGAAATCCTGGTGCGCAATAGGCTTCGAAGCAATGGACAAAGGCATCCATCCCGGTGGCTGCCGTGATGTGCGCGGGCAGACCAACGGTCAGCTCCGGATCTGCAATCACCACAATAGGGAGCATTTTCGGGTGAAAGATGATCTTCTTTTCGTGGGTGTCCTCTTTGACGACCACGGACGCCCGGCCAACTTCCGATCCGGTGCCTGCGGTTGTCGGCACGGCGATAACCGGGGCAATCCCGTCCGGGTCGGCACGTGTCCACCAGTCGCCAACGTCCTCGAAATCCCACAGCGGCCGGGTCTGGCCGGCCATGAAGGCAATCGCCTTGCCGACATCGAGCCCCGAGCCGCCGCCTACCGCAACAACGCCGTCATGGCCGCCGCTGCGGTAGAGCGCGGTGCCATCGTCGACATTCTTGCCCACCGGATTGCCCTGAACTTCGGCATAGACGGCGTAGGCGAGGCCAGCCTTGGCCAGGACTGCGCAAACGCTCGCGATGATTCTGCTGTCCTCAAGCCCCTTGTCCGTGACGATCAGCGGTTGGGCGATCCCGGCCAGCGCGCAGGCCTCGGCCAGATCGTCGATCCGGCCCGGTCCGCTCCATATCCTGGTCGGGTAGTTCCAATTGCCTGTCAGGACAGCTGTCATGTTAGCCCTTCGCGCTGTGACGAAAGTGATGGGATTTTGGCCGGGTCAGATGCTCATAGCCAAGGACACCAAGCGTTGCACCGCGACCAGTATTCTTGACCCCTGTCCAGGCGAGTGCTGGATCAAGGTAATCGCAGCGGTTCATGAACACAGTCCCCGTTTCAAGCGCGGGGGCGATACGCCGCGCCGCGTCCTGGTCCTCGCTCCAGATCGACGCGCTGAGGCCGTATGGGCTGTCATTCATGAGGCGGATCGCCTCCGCATCGTCCGAAACTTTCATGATCCCGACCACCGGCCCAAAGCTCTCATCGCGCATCACCGCCATGTCGTGAGTAACCCCGGTCAGGACTTGCGGAGCCATATAGGGCGTGCCCGCGGCATCGGCCGCAAAAGTAGCGGGGTCGATATGCGCCTTGGCACCAGCGTCCAGCGCAGCACCGATCTGGCCGCGCACAAAGTCTGCGGCCGAGGCCTTGACCATCGGCCCCAGGGTCGTTGCCGGGTCAAGCGGATCGCCCAGCACATAGCCTTGAGACAGGGCAACAAAGCATTCGACAAAGGCGTCGAACAGGCTTTCGTGAACATAGATCCGCTCGATTCCGCAGCAGCTTTGCCCCGAATTGAAGAAAGCTCCGTCAACCAGATTTTCAACCGCGAATACAAGATTTGCATCGGCGCGGATGTAGGCCGGATCCTTGCCGCCCAGTTCCAGCCCGACGTTGATAAAGCCGCCCGCCGCAGCGCCTTCGATCACCTTGCCCGCCTCAACCGAGCCGGTGAAGCAGACCATGTCCACCGTCCGCGATCCGATCAGCCGCGACGTCTGGTCATGGCTGAGCGCCAGATTGCGGAATAGCCCGGCGGGAAAACCAGCCATATCGGCGGCCTTCTGAAAGCGTTCTCCCACCAACAAGGTCTGTGCCGCATGTTTCAGGATCACGGCATTGCCCGCCATCAGTGCCGGTACGACCGAATTCACAGCAGTCAGATAGGGGTAATTCCACGGGGCGACGGTGAGCACGACACCAAGTGGTTCGCGGGTGATGTAGCGCTCAAACCCGACGATTTCCTCCGGGACAATTCTTGCCAGTGCGCTGTCGGCAATTGCCATCATATGGCGGGCGCGTTCGGCAAACCCGCGCAATTCCCCCGCGCCATAGCGCACCGGCCGGCCCATTTGCCGCGCGAGTTCGGGAACAATCTCGTCCTCCATCGACAGCATCGCATCGACGAACGCATGGCACAGCGTGGCACGGGCACTGATTGGCTGTTCTTGCCAATCGCGCTGGGCGGCGCGCGCAGCCGCAACTGCGGCGCTGACCTGTGCATCAGTGGCAAACGGTCGCGCCGCAAGGACGCCGCCATCGACAGGCGATATGCAGGTAAACAAGGACATGGGCTTCCTAAGTTCAGATAATCTCGAAATAGCGTGCCAGTTGCCAATCGGTGATAGCCTTGCGCGCCTCGCGTTCTTCCCATTCACGAGTCGCCGCATAATGATCAACAAATTTGTCACCGAACATGGCGCGGGCGGGCTTTGATGCCTTCAGGCGCTGGGCCGCTTCCCACAGCGTAGTCGGCAAGGACAGCCGCGCCGGGAATTTCCGAGTATAGGCGTTGCCCTCGATCGGGCTGGTTGGCTCGATCCGGTTTTCGATCCCCCACAGGCCTGAACCGATGCTGGCGGCAAAGGCGATGTAGGGGTTGATGTCCGCCGCTGCGATTCGGTATTCGACCCGCTGCGCTTTGGGCGAGCCTCCGATCACTCTCAGCGCGCAGGTCCGGTTTTCGAATCCCCAGCTCGCGCTGGTCGGAGCCCATGCCCCGGGGACCAGACGGGTATAGCTGTTGACGGTGCATGCGATCATGCTCAGAAAGTCGGGCATCAGTGCCTGTTGACCGCCAACAAACCAGCGCATCGTGTCGGACATCCCCAGCGGCTTGTCGGCGTCATAAAATACCGGCTTGCCTGATTTTTCGTCAACCAGCGACATATGCAGATGGCCCGACTGGCCAGGCCAGTCGTTTGACCATTTTGCCATGAAGGTTGCCATCCAGCCGCGCCTTTGCGCCAATATCTTGGTCATTGTCTTGAACAATGCGGCCTTGTCGGCCGACGCCATCGCTTCGCCGAATTTGATGGCAGCCTCCAGCACGCCGGGACCGGTTTCTGTGTGCAGCCCCTCGATCTCCATGTCCATGTCGCTGCAGAGTTGCAGCAACTCGTGATAGAAATCGGCGTGGACGCTGTTGCGGATCATTGAATAGCCGAATTCACCTGGCGTGATGTTGGTGAGGTTTCGGAAATTCTTCGCGCGGGCCGAATGCGGGGTTTCGTCAAACACGAAGAATTCGAATTCAGCTGCAGATTTGACCACGAAGCCCATCGTTTTGGCGCGTTTCAGGACCCGGCGGAGCAGCGAGCGGGGGCAGACCGGCTCCATGTGACCGGTGAACTCCCCCAAGACCAAGGGCATATTGCCCTCAAACGGGATCAACCGGGTCGTCTCGGGTAACAAGCGCGCTTCGGCATCGGGGTAGGCGGTGTGCCACCCGGTCGTCTCCAGATTGTCGATCAACTGATCGCGGCTATCCCAGCCCATCACGACGTCGCAAAAGCCGAAGCCATTGCTCAGCGACGAGACAAGCTTGTCGCTGGTCATGTATTTTCCGCGCAGAACACCATCAATATCGAACACCCCGACCTTGGCATAGGGTAGCCGTGATTGCTCGACATAGGCTTTGAGTTCGGCTGCTGTGCGCGGCGCGTTGGTCTTGGTCATTCTATCAAATCTCAATCTGTTGTGCCGAACTGGGGAAGGTAGCCCGAATGCCGCCTTCACCCCAACCCTCAACCCTAAGCCTCGCCGACAGCGGCTTCGGCGGCAGCGATTTCTGCCGCGCGGGCCGCAATCCGGTCACCGATCGGCGGACCCTTGAACCGCTTGTTCTCTATGCCGAACCAAGCGAGGACGGTTAGCACCGCGATAACGCCCAGAACCTTCAGCGCGAAATCATTCGGCGGTTGCACCCCGACGTAGAAGATCACTCCGGCAATCCCGATGCACAGCACCGCGACGATTCGGAACGCCGGTCCCATGTCCCACGGACCCATCTTCTTCCAGCTGTTGCCATAGGCGAACAGGCCGGCCGCAATCGGCATCGCATAAGACAGATAGAGCGCGATCGAGGTCACCGCGACGGCCACCGAATAGGCCCCGGCAAAGGAGGTGAAACCCACCGCCAGCGCGGCACTGGTCCAGATTGCGTGGACGGGAGTGCGATGTTTCGGACTGACGATCTTGAGGTAACGCGACCCCGGCAAACCATCGTCCCGTGCGAAAGCAAAGGTCATTCGCGATGCCGACGTAACTGTCGCCAGGCCGCAGATGTACTGCGCAACGAAGATCACAGCGTAGAGGAAGAACTTGAGCCCGGCCGGGATCGTCGCGTCCATCACATAGAAAAACACATTCCAGCCCTGTTTCGCTGCTTCAGCCATGTCAGGGATTGCGAGGACAAAGGCGCAGGAGAAGATCCAGGCAAACAGCGCTGCCCAAAACACCGAATGGATGATCGCGGTCGGCACCTTACGCGCCGCGCCAACGGTTTCTTCCGAAGTGTGGGCCGAGGCATCATAGCCGGTCAGCGTATAGATCGGCAGCAACAGACCGAGGAAGAAGATCAGCATCATTGAGCTGGTCTCGGGCCACACGTCACCTCCGGCAGCACCCGAGTAGTTGGCGAAGGTCCACAACCGGCTGAAATCGCGAGTTGGGGCATAGGCGAACAGCGCTACCGTTAGCAGCACCGCACCGCCCAGGATCAAGTAGCCTGACAGATCGGTCAGCTTGGTCGTGGCCCTGATGCCGAGATGGTTGATGAGCGCCTGGCTGCCGGTCATCACGATCAGGAAGATGAGCTGCGACCAATAACCGGCCTCGATCCCCACAAACGAGCCAAACGAGCCGACAAAGAAGTTGAACGTGCCGACATTGATCGCCGCCAGCACCGTGATGAGGCCGATCAGATTCAGCCATGCGGTCAGCCAGCCCCAAAAGCGCCCACCCAGGATCGAGCTCCAGTGATAGAGCCCGCCCGCCGTCGGAAACGCCGAGGATAGCTGGGCCATGCCAAGCGCAAACATCAGTGCGGCCAGGCCGCCGACGATCCAGCCGATCCCAAGCGCAGCACCGCCCACACCGCTGGTGCCCTGGCCCAGCGAATTGATCCCGCCCGACAGGATGCAGATGATTGAAAACGAGATCGCGAAATTGGAAAAATGCCCCATCCGTCGGGACAGCTCCTGAGCGTACCCAAGACTGTGCAGTGTCTGCACGTCTTCAGCGTGAATTGTATCATCTTGGTTTGACACGCTTTGTCCCCCTAGTTCAGTTCCTGATTACGTTGCCTGTCTGGCATCCAAACCCTCGACCGCATCGAGCAGAATCGGTGCGAGCCGTTGTGCCCAAGCGGATTGTCCGAGTTCGGTCGCGATCAAATCATTGCGAATCTCGATCATGAGCGAGGCCAATCCGCTCGCCTCGGCGTGGCGCGTCAAGGTGTAATAGACCCCGTCGCCCGGCCCATAAGGTTGATTGTCGCCGACCGTCAGGTGATCTTCCGCTCGCAGTTGCAACGCAAGGCTTTGCGCAAGCCGATTATCGGCATCATGGACCAGGCCAATATGCCAGGGCCGCTGCTTACCGTGATAGTCCGGCGTAAAGCTGTGGATCGAAACCATCGCCTTGAGCCGGGCAACGCCAGCGATCCACGCCGCCTCGATGCAATCATGGAAGGGGGCATGATAGGCTTCGGCGCGCGCCGCACGCTCAGCTTGAGACAGACCGATATTGCCAGGGATCGGCGTCACTTCGCCAATCTCTACAATTGAATCCCAATCGCCCGGATCGCGGTTGCAGTCGATCAGCAGGCGCGACGCGGAAGCCAGAATGGCCGGACAGTCAAGCTGCTGAGAGAGCTGGCGCGTCACTTCTGCGGCACCGGGATCCCAAGCAAAATGGCTGTTCAGACTGTCTTGCGTAAGACCGAGCGAGCCGAAAACCCCAGGAATGAAGTTGCTGGCATGGTCACACAGCAACAGGATTGGGCCACGCCCGGCTACATGCGATTGTTCTGGCATAGCCACTGAAAATTTCAGATGCTTCATCGCAGTAGATCTCGCACCAATATCAGGTCGAACTGCATTTTCCGTCCACGGCTTCGATTGTAACAAATGGCATCGAAATTGCCGATCACCAAACAGTCATGCCTTTACCGAGCGCGAGTCAAGTTCGAATGTGATGCCGCCAATGGATGGCATGCGAAGATCCGCCAAACAGGTCTGCAGCTGGGACTCTATCGATCAAGTGTTGATTTCGTTGAGAAGTGACCCGGGTGGTTGTTATGTCGCGTTGCAGAGGTTGGACCAAGGACCGGTTTTTCCTTTCTGGTTTTTGGTGCAGCGGCGCTTGCGCGTAAGCGGAAGCTGTCATTTTCGGTTTCAAGGATATGACAGTGGTGGGTAAGCTGACCGAGGAGCGCTTTGGCCATTTTGGCATCGCCGAACACGCCAGCCCCCTCACTGAAGCTGAGGTTGGTGGTGATGATGACGCTGGCGAGGTATGACAGGGAGTTTGGGCGGGGGGGTTAGCGAGTTGTTCGGTTTGAACTGGGATCAACTGACCGCTGTTCGTGGCGACACCTGGCACTCCGGTAAGTCGTAACCTTTGCTTATGGGATGTCTGGATTGGGCCGTCTGTTGAACGTCCGCTTTCAGACAGAAATTGGATAAAGCGCACGCGCGACGCGGAATAATAATGACGGCTGGTTTCGCCAACTGAGCAGTCGTTCGCATCACAGATTCGGACACCTGATAGCCGTCATTCGTTCAAGAGCGCCCAAACGAAGTTTTCGGCTGCTACGATGTCTGTTGCCTCGCAACGTCGTTCTATCTGGCCTGGCTAAAACTTTACTTTCCTGTGGCCCACCCGATCAGGTGTGCGGCATCATGTCGACAGGGAAGCATACACTGAATCTACCAACGCTGCATTGCGCGGATCTCCCATTAGATCGGTGCCCATGCGATTCAGGGTATAGGCCAGCCCAAGGTTCCATGTGGGATCGGCGAAGGGGAAAGATTCACCCCAGCCGGAATGGCCAAACGCACTTACAACCATTAGCTGGCTGCGGCCGGCCCTAGGCAGCTGTCAGGCTGCGCAAGTGCGATTGAACCTCTCCCTTTGAGCTTGTCGTCCTTGGGGGTAATTGGCGCATTAGGCTTCTGGTAGTTGGACCCGCCGCATTGCCGCCGC